>JBDTDR010000169.1:0-14601 GCA_039922955.1 Candidatus Tumulicola sp. | reverse complement strand
ACTCCGCCGCGGCGTCCGCGTACCAGCGCATCGAAGGCGCCGGCCTCGCGTCCGATCGCGACCACGTCGCGGCGCCTCACGGCAAACAGCCGCGACGCGAGGCGGCTGGCGGCAAACGTTCGCAGATCGCCCATGATGCGATCCCGCTCGGCGAACAGGAGTGCGGGACGAATCCCGTCGCCCGCAGCGCGCTGCACCATGCGCTCGAATCGAATCAGCGCGTCGTTGGCCAGCGCCTGCTGAGTTGCATGGCGCTCGCCGGCTTCACGCGGCAGGGTTAACGTTACGATCGCCCCGCGCATCGCGCGCTCGCCCATATGGGGTAGTCGTTGCGCCAGCAGAATCGGATCCATCACGCGGGAATCGTAGGCGCCCACCATGCCACCTGGGTGGCACCATGATTCCCAGCGGCGATTAGTTTCCGCGTGAGCCGGCGGCTACCCGGGCTGCCACTTGCGATCGCGAGCGCAGCCCTAACTTCCTGAACACCGATGAAACGTGCTTTTCCACCGTCTTACCGCCGACGTTGAGATCTTTGGCGATCTCGGTATTCGAGAGACCTCGCGCGAGGAGCGCGACGATTTGGTTTTCGCGAGACGACAGCGCGGAGAACGCGTCATCGGGCGTTTCGACGCGCGCTGATTCGAGTCGGCGCACGAACCCTATGGCTCCACAGCGTTCGTAGAGCGAGAGCGCGAGCGCGGTATCGCCGGCCGCTGCGTGGGCGCTTCCTTCGAGCAGGGGCCAGCCAAAGGCTTCGTACGCCTTCGCGGCCTGGCGGCCGTACCGCTGCGCTTCCGACGCGCTTCCACGTCGCGCGGCAATCGTTGCGCGAACCAGCGCCTCGGTCGCGACCGCGACTTCGTTTCCGCTTCCGGCGGCCAGGCGAGCGAGCGTGACGATGCGATCGTGCTGGCTCTCGGGCAAGATTTCAGCCGCATTGATCAGCACGTACATGGCTTCCGGCGCCGCGTATTCGACCAGCTTGACCGCTCGCAGCAGGTCGGCCTGGGCATCTCCTCGCGCACCTTTGGAGGCCAGCAATCCCGCAACGGCGCCAATCACCAACAGGGAGTCGAGCTCGGCCGGGTTCGCGCGGGCGTGGCGGATGTGGTCCTCGTCGAACCTGCGCAAGAGTGTCTCATCGCCGTAGGCCCCAGCCAAGTACGCGGCGATCGGCAATGCAACCAGAACCGCCGGCGTGACGTCGGCGTTTGCCAGAATCTCGCCTATTCGCGACGATGCCTCCGCGAGTTTGCCGCGCTGATACAGGTGGGCGGCCTCGACGGCGACACTGTACGCACGCAGTCCCCGAAATCCCCACTCCCGCTCCACGCGATGCGCGCGCGCGAGCGACCGTTCCACGATCTCATTCTGCGCAAGATAGACGCCCGTAAGCGCCAAAGCCGCTTCAGCTTCAACCACCGCTTCCGGCGCGAGCGCAGGCAAAAGCTCGTCGACGGCTCCGGCGGCGCGCCGCCACGCCGTCGCGTCGAAAAAATACGAGTGCCGCATCAACTGAACGATCAAGAAGTTCTTGCGAACGACGGGCGGAAGATCGATCGGATCTACGACCTGATCGAGGAACTCGTCGGCAGACGGAACGCTGACTTGTGCGCTGGTGACGCGTGCGGCGGCGACCAGAAGGTGGTTGCGAGCGAGCTTGCTTAGCTTGGCTCCGAACTCGCGCAGAAATCGCCTGGCACCGTCCAGGGCGCCGGCGTCGCCGGCGTTATACCGCTGGCCCAGGACGCTCGCGGCCAGCAACGCTGCGGCATCCCATTCGCGACGATCGAGGCGAACCGCCAGGGCGGCCTCGAACGCGGCGATCGCGCGCTGGTAGTGTCCGAGAAGCCGCTCGAGCACCGCGATTCGTTCGAAAAGCCGGGCGCGGTCGTCGGGTTGGGCGGCGGCTTCGAGGGCGCGCTCGAAGCACACCAGTGCCTCGGGCAGTGCGCGCATTGCAAAGGTTGCGGTTGCGGCGCGCTCGTTGTAGTGGAGGCACTTGGCTGCGTCTCCCGATTCCCACGCGTGATACGCGAGTTCCTCGATCCGATCGTCCGCGTTTTCACCGGTTTCAAGCGTCAGCAGAATACGCGCGTGCAGCTCTCGGACTTCGAACGACGGTAGCTCATCGTAGACAGTTTGACGCGTCAATGCGTGCCGAAAGCGGCAGCTTAACCGGCCTCGACCGCCGTCGACGAGCAGATTGAGGTCGCGCGCACGGCGAAGCGACGGAAAAAGATCCTGCAGCTCACAGTTCATCACGACCGCGAGCACTTCGGGATCGAACCGCGGCCCTAAGACGGCGGCGTGCTTGATGACGTTGCGCTCGTCTTTGGATAGGTCGCTCAAGCGAGCCGTTATCGAGGCCCGAATCGAAAGCGGCAGATGCGACGGGCCGCTCCGCGGCCCGCTGTGTTCCACGTAGTCGTTCACCAGCTCTTCGGCAAAGAAGGGATTCCCCTCGCTGAGATGCTCGATGTTGAGCGCGACTGTTTCGGGCAACGCGGCGCGTCCCGCAGCCGCGCCGTGTACGAGCGCGCGAATCTCGGGCGGCGCGAGCGGCTCCAGCGTGACGCGGCGTACGGCCGATTCGCGCAGCAGCGGCGAGAGTCCGAGAAGCAATCCTTCGTTAGCGCCGAGTTCGTCCGAACGATACGTGGCGATGACGAGCAGCCGCATGGGTTGCATGCGACGGGCCACGTAGCCGAGAAACTCCAGCGTCGAATCATCCGCCCAGTGGACGTCTTCGACGGTTAAAATCGTCGCGCGCTTCGCGCAAACGTAATGCAGGAGTTCCAAGACTGCCGCGAACAGTCGATCTTTCTCGAGCGCGATCCCGGAGTGTGCCTCCACGACGCCGCGCGGCAGCCGATCGGGTACGGTCTGCACCAGCGCGCCCAGCACGGCCCCGGATAGATCTGCAAGCTCGACGTGCGGCACGAGGGCGCGCAAGAATGCTCGCAGCGGCCCGAGCGGTTGCTGCGCGCGTTGCAGACACTCGGTGTTGACGACGTGGCGCGCACGCCGGCGATCGAGACCTTCGAGGAACTCGGTCAGCAAGCGCGTTTTACCGATGCCCGCCTCACCGGAGATCAAGACGAAGGAGCCGCTGCTTTTAGCCAGCGACTTCCGCGCGCTTTCAAGGGCCGCCAGTTCGCCCACCCGCCCGACGAATTGACGGCATCTCACGGATTCCCCGACCATCGTCGGCCAGTACTACGTTAGTGCGCGCGAATGCTCCTGGACAGCCGCGACCTTCGCGCACAGGCGGGTACGTGTGAAATCGTCGTTGGCAGCGGCCAGCGCCACCGCAAAATACTGCCGGGCTTCGGGGAGGGCTCGCAGATGAAACGCCATGTCGCCCGCGCGCTCGTTGTACAGCCGCGCCTTTTCCTCGTTCCCCGACTCGGCAGCGTGGTACGCCAGCTGATCGACTCGAGAAGCACAATCCGGGACCGTCTCGAGGGCCGCCAGCGTCTGCCCGTGATACTGACGCTTGCGAGCGTGCGGCACCGAACCGGCAAATCGTTGGTGCACCAGATCGTGGGTGAACTTCCAGCGATAGCCGTCGTCGTCTTGCGCGACGATGAGCCCGGCCTCGCGGCAGCGCGCCAACGAGGCGAATACCCCGACCAAGTCACGCTGCATCGCGAGCGCCAGCAGCAGCGCGTCGAAACGGCAACCCAGCAAGGCGGCGTGCTGGAGAGCCCGGCGATCTTCGTCCGAAAGCATCGCTCGATCCCCTCCAGCGCGCGGGTTCATGCGCCGACTCCTCGCAGATCGCTTATCTAGGATCCTGCACGACCCCGATGACGGTGGCGCTGCCCAGTCCGTTGTTAAAGCTATACTGGTAGCTGCCGGCGGGATACGCGTAGATATCAACCGCCGTGTGGGGCTTGTCCCCACAAGCCAAGTTGGTTTGAGCGGCGTTGAGCGAACACTGGGGCGATGCGCCTTTCAACGGATACGCCTTCGGCACTTTGGTGTAGGGCGGAGCGTACACGTTCAAGGTGAGGTTCACGTCGTCCGTAACGATCATGTCGTCGTGCTTATCGAACGTGAGCATGCCCGGAGCGCCAAGATTGATGTTCGCGATCGGAGTACCCGGCATTTTGCCTCCCTTGAACAGCAGGATACCCGTCGCGCTGGCAGCGCTGTGGAACGAAACGTAGACGTTGTTTTTCGAGTCGACGCCGATGCCCGACGCCAGGAAAATGTTGGAGTTCGTGAGGTAGCGGGCGGGCTTGGTCTTGCCCTTGGGATAGACCGAAACGTTCCCTGCCGTGCTCGACGGCCCGAGAATGTCGTCGACGTAGCGCGTGCCGTCGGAGGCAAACGCGATGGCGGCGGGCTGGCCCTTTGGACCGGTCAGCGTCACCCCGGCGGCGCCACAGTTAGGCGCAAACGAGAGCACGTCGGGAGCATTGGTTTTGAGGTCCAGGGATTGGGGCACCCAGAGTTCGTTCGAACCATCGACGCCGAGGGCGTTGATGCCCTCGCCGACCGAGGTGATCTCGCAAATCCCCTTATGGTTCAACTTGTCCACGGCGTTGTAATCTTTCACCGGAGTCGAGCCCGAGGGGTTATATTCGGCCACGAAGATTTGCGCCTTGAGCAAGGCCGGATCGACGAATACCAAACCGCCGCGTACGACGTCGGTTCGCGAACGCACGCCCTCGTCGAACGACGCGAAGGCGCCGGGCGCACCGGAACTAGCCGGCAGTTGCGACGATCCGGAGTTGGAACAGCCGGCGAGGAGCGTCAAGGCGCATCCGGTGGCGAGCGCCCATCCGATGGAGCGTTGTATATTCTGCATGGTGCTGACGGTAGCACCGAAAGCACGCCGAGCGTATGGGGGGAAACCCTACCTCGCTACAGGTCTTCGGGGTTGATGCCTTTGAGACGATCGTACTGGGTTTTCTTTGGCGGAGCCGTAACGCTGGCGTGGTCTTCGTACTCGCCCTCATACTGAACGGTGAGCGGCTCGCGGTTGCGTTCGTACGCGCTGACGAGCCGGCTCATGCCATCGCCGTTTCCACCCATGACCTCGGCTAGCGCCGCGTCGTCGGCGGTCATCGCGGCAAGAACCATCTCGAACTCCTGGCGCGGCCGTCCGTCGGCGTCAACGTCCTGCCCCTCCGGCACGATATCCACGTTGCGATAGCGCGACATTCCCGTGCCGGCCGGTATGAGCTTGCCGATGATGACGTTTTCCTTGAGACCGAGCAGCGGATCGTACTTGCCTTTGATGGCCGCATCGGTGAGGACGCGCGTCGTCTCTTGGAAGCTCGCAGCCGAGAGGAACGACTCCGTGGCCAGCGAGGCCTTGGTGACGCCGAGCAGCACCGGATTGGCAGTGGCCGGTTGTTTGCCCTCACCGCGCACGCGGTCGTTGGCTTCGGCGAACTGCGCCGCTTCGATCAACTGCCCCGGCAGCAGCAGCGTGTCGCCGCCGTCAACGATCTTCACCTTGCGCAGCATTGCGCGCACGATGACCTCGATGTGCTTGTCGTTGATGTCGACGCCTTGCGAGCGGTACACCTTTTGCACTTCCTGGACGAGGTAGTTTTGCAGCGCCGTTTCGCCTTTGATGCGCAGGATGTCGTGCGGATTGAGCGAGCCTTCGTTGAGCCGATCGCCCGGTAGGACTTGGCTGCCCTCCTGCACCGCTAAGTGCGTGCCGTGCGGGACGTCGTACTCGTGCTCTTCGCCGGCGGCGTCCACCACGATGATGATGCGCTTGTTGCGATCTTCGCCGAACTTGACGGTGCCGGCCACCTCGGTAATGGTGGCCTGGCCTTTGGGCTTGCGCGCTTCAAAGATTTCTTCCACGCGCGGGAGGCCCGTGATGATGTCTTCGGTTGCAACGCCGCCGGTGTGGAACGTTCGCAGCGTGAGCTGCGTACCGGGTTCGCCGATCGACTGCGCGGCGATGATGCCGACCGCCGTCCCGATGTCGGCCTTGTTTCCGGTCGCGAGGTCGCGTCCGTAGCAGAGCGAGCAGACGCCATACTTCGACTGGCAGGTGAGCACCGAGCGAATTTTTACTTGCGGGATGCCCGCGTCGATCAGCGCCTTGGACTTCTCTTCGTCGATTTCGTCGCCGCG
The DNA here is from genome assembly GCA_039922955.1 of Candidatus Tumulicola sp. Lineage (GTDB taxonomy): Bacteria > Vulcanimicrobiota > Vulcanimicrobiia > Vulcanimicrobiales > Vulcanimicrobiaceae > Tumulicola. The sequence goes on along the minus strand of JBDTDR010000169.1, from coordinate 8,487 downwards.
CCCGACGATCGCCGTCGTGGGACGCTTGGGCTCGAGACGTACCTCGTCGGCGGAGCGGCGGCCGATGATCCGATCGGTCAGGGGTTCGATGATCTCCTTACCGACGCGGATGTCGCTCACCGTAATCCCGTTGCTGGTGCCGCAATCTTCCTCGCGGATGATGACGTCTTGCGCCACGTCGACGAGCCGGCGGGTGAGGTATCCGGAGTCGGCCGTGCGCAGCGCGGTATCCGCGAGGCCCTTGCGCGCGCCGTGCGTTGAGATGAAGTACTCGAGGACGGTCAGCCCTTCCTTAAGCGAAGCCTTTACCGGTATTTCGAGGATTCGGCCCGACGGGTCGGACATGAGGCCTCGCATGCCGCCGAGCTGTTTGACTTGAGCGATCGAACCGCGCGCGCCCGAGGTCGCCATCATGAAGACCGGGTTGAGCGGATTCTGTGCGGCTTGCATGGCGCTCGTCACTTCTTCCGACGCCTTCGACCAGATTTCGATGGTTTTGTTATATTGCTCGTCGCCGGAAATGAAGCCCTGATCGAACAGCCGGTGCAGTTCGTCGACTTCACCTTGGGCTTTTTCTACGATCCCGTATTTTTCGGTCGGTACGATGATGTCGTTGATCGAGACCGTCGTTCCCGACAGCGTTGCGAAGTGGAAGCCGAGATCTTTGATTGCGTCCAGAAAGCGCGCCGTTTCCGCGTTACCGTATTTGCGGTAGCAATCGGTGATCGTCTTCTTGAGGGCGCCCTTGTCGATGATCTTATTGACGAACGCGTGCTCCCAACGCAGCGGAAAGGCCATGTTGAAGATAACCCGGCCGATCGTGGTTTTGATCAGCGCGCCCTTCCAGCGTACGTATACCCACTCTTGGAGGCCGACGTTGCGCGTCTCGTATGCGATGACGGCTTCCTTGGGACCATAGAACGTCGGGATCGCGCCCGGCGCGTCGGCCGTCGGGGCGTTCTTATTCTTCCCGCGCGGGAACTGCTCGTAGTCGTCGATCACCGCCGCCTTCGCGGGTCCGGAGTATTCGTCGCGATGGAACGTGAGGTAGTAAAGTCCCAAAACCATGTCTTGGGTCGGAATCGAGACCGGGTTGCCGTAAGCGGGCAGCAGAATATTGTTCGACGAGAGCATCAGGATGCGGGCTTCGGCCTGCGCACCCGCCGACAGCGGCAGGTGAACGGCCATCTGGTCGCCGTCGAAGTCGGCATTGTACGGCGTGCAAACGAGCGGGTGAAGGTGAATGGCTTTGCCTTCCACGAGCACCGGTTCGAAGGCTTGAATGCCGAGGCGATGGAGCGTAGGGGCGCGATTGAGGAGCACGGGATGCTCTTTGATCACTTCCTCCAGAACGTCCCAGACTTCCGGACGCACGCGTTCGACCATGCGCTTCGCGCTTTTGATGTTGTGCGCAAGCGCGCGATCGACCAGCTTCTTCATCACGAACGGTTTGAAAAGCTCGAGCGCCATCTCTTTGGGCAGGCCGCACTGGTGCAGCTTGAGCGTCGGGCCGACCACGATGACCGAACGGCCGGAGTAGTCGACGCGCTTGCCGAGCAGGTTCTGACGGAACCGGCCCTGCTTACCCTTGAGGATGTCGGAAAGCGATTTGAGCGGACGGTTGTTGGGCCCCGTGACCGGTCGGCCGCGCCGGCCGTTGTCGATCAGCGCGTCGACCGCTTCTTGCAGCATGCGCTTCTCGTTTTTGATGATGATTTCGGGCGCATTTAGTTCCAGCAGCCGCTTGAGGCGATTGTTGCGGTTGATGACGCGGCGATAGAGATCGTTGAGGTCGGAGGTTGCGAACCGGCCGCCGTCGAGCTGCACCATCGGGCGCAGTTCGGGAGCGATCACCGGCACGGCGGCCAAGACCATCCACTCGGGCTTATTGCCGCTAGACAGGAAAGCCTCGACGACTTCGAGGCGTTTGATCGCCTTGAGCCGCTTTTGACCGGTCGTCTCTTTGAACTCCTTGCGCAGATCTTCTTGATTCTTACGCAGGTTCAAATCGCGCAAAAGCTCGCGGATCGCTTCGGCGCCCATCCCCGCCTTGAAACGATTGCCGAACTTGTCGCGCGCTTCACGATACTTCTGCTCTGAAAGCACTTCTCGTTTGGTCAGCGTCGTGTCACCCGGATCGATGACGACGTAGGCCGCGAAATAGATGACCTTCTCGAGCTGGCGAGGCGACATGTCGAGCAAAATCCCGATGCGACTGGGCACGCCTTTGAGGTACCAAATATGGCTTACGGGCGTGGCGAGCTCGATATGCCCCATGCGCTCCCGGCGCACTTTCGCGCGGGTGATCTCGACGCCGCAGCGATCGCAGATCATACCCTTGAAACGAATGCGCTTGTACTTGCCGCAGTGGCACTCCCAGTCTTTGGTCGGTCCGAAAATCTTCTCGCAGAAAAGTCCGTCGCGTTCCGGCTTGAGCGTGCGATAATTGATCGTTTCAGGCTTTTTGACTTCACCGAACGACCACGCGCGAATCTGCTCCGGGGACGCGAGGCCGATGCGCATTGCGTCGAAGTTATTGACGTCGATGAGATTCAAAGGGAGAACTCCGTCGGTTGCCGTGCTGCCGGTTGCCGCTGACGCAGGGAACGCGCCTTCACGTTGTCGCGTAAAGGGTCCCACCGTTGCCGCCGACCGGACCTTCAGAAGGCCTAAGGCACGGACCGCTATTCTACTGCAAAATAGCCCTGGAGGCAAGGCCGTCCCTCCGGAGCCCGGCACGAACGTTGGAATCCTCCGCCCCGGCTGGGGCCGGCGGTGGCCGCCTAGGACAGACTCCTAGCGCGTTAAAAAGTCGTCCAGGGTGCGGGCGAAGGCATCGAAGGCGGTGCGATGCAGGTTGTGTCCGGCCCCCGGGAACGCGACGATTTCGACGCCCGGCGCATGATTGCGCTCGACCTCCGCGAGGGTCGCGGCTTCGTTGATGCCTTCGCCGGGCGCGGCCATGGCTAGCAACAGCGGCTTGTCGAACTGCGCGATCGTCCTACGCAGATCCCACTTCGACGCGGGATTTTCGCGCATCAGACCTTCGATCGGAGCGGCGGTCATCGCGTGCACGGCGTGCACCTTGGCTTCGACGTCGAGCGGCGCCCAATCGGCGTAATCTTCGCGGGTGCGGGCATCGCGCGCATCGCCCAGGAGCAGAAATTGCTCGCGCAATTCCTCCAGATATTCTTCGTACCACGATTCGCTTACTTGGCGAATCATCGGGTCGATGGCCGCGACGCGGCGCACCGGCATTTGCGGCGCAGCGAGGATCGCGACGGCACCGCCCCACGAATGGCCGATCAGCAGATCGACCGGTTCGTCCAGCGCCGCAATGATATTTTCCAGATCGCGAGTGCCGCGCTCGAGCGACATCGGGCCGCCGACGCCGGCACTATCGCCGTGGCCGCGCTGATCGTAGGCGACCGTGCGAAAGCGTCCGTCGAGATGCCGCGCCAGGCGTTCCCAGGACTTGCGCGAGCTGGTCATTCCGTGGACGGCGAGCACCACCGGACCGCGCTCGCCCCAGCGCTCCACCGTGGTGAAGGCACCGTCGTCGAGCGCGAGCCGGCGGCGGCTCGACGTCACGTACCGTGAACTTGTTTGTGCAGCTCGTGGAGGTCGTCGAGCGAGTTGAGCGTCACCGCGTCGTTGACGTTCTCGTTCTTGAGCCCGATCGCTTCGCGCATCCGTTTGGCGGTTTCGGGCGAATGATTGTATCCGTGGATGGCCGCATTGTGCTTGCGAATCGTCTCCGCGTCCGTTTTGCCGTGGGCAACGACGTACTCCTCAAACGCCACATACGTCGGCTTGTGGGTGCGCACGAACTCCAACACCATTTCGCGATCCAGGCCTAAGTTCGAGATCGTCATCTGATCGAAACCCTGGCCGCAGTACTCCCATCCCTCGGCGAGATCGTCGGTGTTCCCCAGGGTGAGTTTCGTCCATAGGCGCGGAAGGTGCGCCGCTCCGAGCGGACCGGTCGTCTGCGAGCTGATATAGGGAATTTGCTTGTTCGCTGTGCTAGGCATTGGTGAGTTCCTTTCCGTGGCGCGAAATAAAAGTGAGGTCGGAGACGCCGGACTTGTCGAGCTGTCCCAGCCCGAGCTGCTTCATGCGCTCGTATTGCTCGTAGGTGGCGCGTGCGAGCGGAAGGCTGAGGCCGGCGCCGTTTGCCAGCGCGAGCGCGATGCCGGAATCCTTGGCTGCGTGCTCGGCTGAAAAATATACTTCGTGGTCACGGTTCTGCATGTCGGCGCCGTCGGTTTCGAGCACGCGCGAGTTTGCCCCGGTCTGCGAAAAGATCTCGCGAACCACGTTGAGGTCGAGCCCGAGGGCATCGGCGAGTCCGAGGCCTTCGGCGAGCCCCGCCGTGTTGACGTTCATCACCATGTTGACCAAGGCTTTCACTTCGGCAGCCTTGCCGGCCGGGCCGACGTATTTGAGCGAAGCGCTCATCCTTTCAAGAAGCGGCTTAACCTGCGCGAAGACGTCCTCCCGGCCCGCGACCATGAGGTAGAGCGTTCCGTTTCGCGCTTGCGGAATCGAACTAGCCATGCACGCCTCGAGGGAATGCCCGCCACGCTCTTCGACGCGGCGCTGGATATCAACGTGCACTTTCGGCGTGACCGTCGCGCAGTTTATGAAGATTTTCCCGTTCGCACCCTTCAACAGTGTGTCGCCGTCGGCGGCAAAGATCGCGTCCATGGCCGCATCGTCGCTGACGACGGTGATTACGACGTCGCAGAGTTCGGCGACGCGAGCCAGCGAGGCCGTCGCCTCGCCGCCGGTGAGTTTGGCGGTTTCGGCGGCGACCTCCGGACGTGCGTCGTAGAGCGCCGTGACCGCGTACCCGACGTCTTTGAGACGCTGGGCGATGCTCGCGCCCATGCGGCCCGTACCGACGATGCCTATCCGCGGCGGCATCGCCGGCTAGAACTCCTCTTCGTTGGGATTTTCGACGAACGGCGTTTCCTCGTCGTCCTCACCGAACCCGGGTTTGTCCTCTTCGGTCGTTTCTTCGTCTTCTTCCTCAAGCTCGTAGCCCTGTGCGCCCTCTTCGACTTCTTCCTCGGGAGGTTCGGTTTCGAAGGCTTCCTCGGCCTCGGCCCCGGCGACGCGCGGCAACGGCGGCGGCGCTGGAATCGGGACGGTCGCGTCGAGCGGCTTGCTGTCGTCGATGTCCTCTTCTTCCTCTTCCTCCGGCGCGGCGACGACTTCGTCGATGACGACGCCTGCTTCGGCTACCACTTCGCGCGCGGCAACGGCCGTTTGCGAAATCGCCGGCTGTTCGTCGCCCATGAGCAGACCGAACTCGCGGCGTTCGGTTTCGCCCATTTCATCCTCGGGCGTCTTGATCTCGACCTCCTCGCGGTTTTCGGTCAACACCTTGACGTCGAGCGCCAACGACTGCAGCTCCTTGATCAACACCTTGAACGATTCCGGAACGCCCGGCTCCATGACGTTCTCGCCCTTGACGATCGCTTCGTAGGTTTTGACGCGTCCGACCACGTCGTCGGACTTGACGGTGAGCAGCTCCTGCAGCGTATAGGCCGCGCCGTACGCCTCGAGCGCCCAGACTTCCATTTCGCCGAAGCGCTGGCCGCCGAACTGCGCCTTACCACCCAGCGGCTGCTGGGTGATCATCGAGTACGGACCGGTCGACCGCGCGTGAATTTTATCGTCCACCAAATGGGCCAACTTCAGCATGTAGATCAGCCCGACCGCGATCGGCCGCGAGAAGCGCTCGCCCGAGCGACCGTCGCGCAGCCACGTCTTGCCGTCGGCCGGCAAGCCCGCATCCTGCAGCCACTCGGCGATGTCTTCGGCGTGCGCGCCGTCGAAGACCGGCGTTGCCACGCTCATGCCGAGCATGCGCGCCGCCCACCCGAGGTGCGTCTCCATGATCTGACCTAAGTTCATGCGCGACGGAACGCCGAGCGGGTTGAGCACGATGTCGACCGGCGCGCCGTCTTCCATGTACGGCATGTCTTCTTCGGGCAGCACCTTGGCGATGACGCCCTTGTTGCCGTGGCGCCCGGCCATTTTATCGCCTTGCAAAATCTTGCGCTTCTGCGCGACGTAAACGCGGACGAGATGGTTGACCCCCGGCGACAGCTCGTCGCCGTTTTCGCGCGAAAAGACCTTTACGTCGATGATTTTGCCCTTTTCGCCGTGCGGCACTTTCAAGCTCGTGTCGCGCACTTCGCGCGATTTTTCGCCGAAAATCGCCCGCAGCAGACGTTCCTCTGCGGTGAGCTCGGTCTCACCCTTCGGGGTGACCTTGCCGACCAGAATGTCTTCGGGGCGAACCTCCGCTCCGACGCGAATGATGCCGCGCTCGTCGAGATCCTTGAGCGCGTCTTCACCGACGTTGGGAATATCGCGCGTGATCTCCTCGGGGCCGAGCTTCGTGTCGCGGGCTTCACATTCGTACTCTTCGATGTGAATCGAGGTGAAGCGGTCTTCCTTGACCATGCGTTCGCTGATCAGGATGGCGTCTTCGTAGTTGTAACCTTCCCACGGCATGAAGGCGACCAGCACGTTTTGGCCGAGCGCGAGTTCGCCTTGATCGGACGAGGGGCCGTCGGCCAACACCTGACCGGCCACGACCTTATCGCCCAGCGAAACGATCGGACGCTGATTGATGCACGTGCCGGCGTTACTGCGCACGAACTTCAGCAGGTCGTAGAGTTTTTCCACGCCCTCGTCGTTCTTGATGAGGATGCCTTTGGCGTCGACCGACGTGACCGTTCCGGCCTCATCGGTGACGATGAGACTGCCGGAGTCCTTCGCGGCACGGTATTCCATGCCGGTACCGACGATCGGCGTTTCCGGACGGAGCAGGGGCACCGCCTGACGCTGCATGTTCGCACCCATGAGGGCTCGATTCGCGTCGTCGTGCTCCAGGAACGGGATCAGTGCGGTTGCCACCGAGACGATCTGCTTAGGCGAAACGTCCATCAACTGCACGCGCGCGGCGGGCTCTTCGATGTACTCTTCGGCGTAGCGGCAGACCACCGAGTCGCTCAGGATGCGGCCGCCGACCGGATCGACCGGCGTGTTGGCTTGCGCGATGATGTATTCGTCTTCGCGATCAGCCGTGAGGTACACGATTTCGTGCGTGACGGTGCCGTCGCGAACGACGCGATACGGCGTTTCGATGAAACCAAAGCGGTTAACGCGCCCGTAGGTCGCCAGCGACCCGATCAGACCGATGTTCGGGCCTTCCGGCGTTTCGATCGGGCAGATGCGACCGTAGTGCGAATGGTGAACGTCGCGCACTTCGAAACCCGCGCGTTCGCGCGACAGACCACCCGGCCCGAGAGCCGAGAGGCGCCGTTTGTGCGTCAACTCGGCGAGCGAGTTGGTTTGGTCCATGAACTGCGAAAGCTGCGAGGAGCCGAAGAACTCCTTGATCGCCGCGACCACCGGACGGATGTTGATAAGCGCCTGCGGCGTGACCGTTTCGATGTCCTGGACGGTCATGCGCTCGCGCACGACACGCTCGAGGCGCAGCAAGCCGACGCGGAACTGATTCTGGAGCAGTTCGCCGACCGAACGAACGCGGCGGTTGCCAAGGTGATCAATGTCGTCCTTGAGCACCACGCCGGTGGCGACTTTGATCAGACGGCGGATCACGGCGATCATGTCGGCGCGCGTCAGGCAGCGCGTTTCGATCGGCGGCATTTCCAAACCGGCGTCGGTATACTCGTCGATGACGATGTTGGGTTTGTCGACCCGCTGGTCCGGATCGGGATTCTCAATACGATAGTGAAATTTGCCGTTGAGCTTGTAGCGGCCGACGCCTGCGAGATCGTAGCGCTTCTCGTCGAAAAACAACGACTCGAGCAGCTTCTCGGCGTTCTCGGCATTCTCGGGCTCGCCGGGACGCAGCTTTTTATAGATTTCCTTCAGGGCATCTTCGCGCGTCTTGATGTCTTTGTCTTTTTCGATCGAGTTGCGAACCAGCGGACTGTCGTCAAACAGTTTTGCAATCGCCTCGTCGGATTCCCAATTGAAACCCAGGTCCGGACGCGACAGAGCGCGGATGAACGTTGAGACGTAAATCTTGCGGTTCTTGTCGATCCGAACGCCGATGGTGCCCTCGGTCTCGTCGTTCTTCGTGCCGTTGTCGGTTTCGAACTCGATCCAGGCGCCGCGGTTCGGAATGATCGTCGCGTTAAACGTCGGGCGCGAGTTGGTGTCGGAGTCCTGGCTGTAGTACACGCCCGGCGAACGGACGAGCTGGCTCACGATCACGCGCTCGGCGCCGTTGATCATGAATGTCCCCTTGTCGGTCATGAGCGGAAAATCGCCCATGAATATCTCTTGATCGGGAATGCCCTTAATTTCACCCGATTCGGCGGTGATCAAGCGCACGCGTACGCGTAGCGGCGCGCTGTAGGTCATGTCGCGTTCGCGGCACTCCTCGATCGTGTACTTGGGCTCGCCGAGCGAATGCTCGCCGAACTCGAGGATCAG
>JBDTDR010000168.1:0-16217 GCA_039922955.1 Candidatus Tumulicola sp. | reverse complement strand
GCAGCGTGCCGTTCTTCACCAACGCGGAAAGAACGCGCCCTTGCTTGAGGACGTCCGGCTTCGAGTAGACGTGATGGTCGTTATAGAGAATCGGAATTTGGCCCGACGGCGGAGTTCCGAAGTTCGCCGCCGGCATGGACCCCGTCTGCGCCACACTGTTTCCATTGTTTCCAGATGTTGACGCGTTCGACGGAGCTGCCACCGCGTTGAGACCGCACGCCGCTGCAATCAGCGCCGCGAGGACCCCGGTGCTCAGTCGTTTCAATGAATGCCTCCTTACGTGTTTGCGTGAGCGAGTAACCCCTTCGAACGGGATGACTCACTCAAAGCGCAGGATAGCCCTTATTCCCCGATTGCGCTACGAGATAAACGCCACAGCCACGCAATTCCAACGAAAGTCTCACCCAGAGCCAGCGCAAAGGCGGTGCGCGGCCCCGACGCGCCGCCCGTAATGGAAAGACGACCGAGTACCGCCGTCGTCAGGGCCGGGGCGATGATTTGCGGCAATATGAGGGCCAGATTCCACACGCCCATGGTGGTCGCAAGCGCCCCCGGAGGCAGCACGCGGCAAGCGATGGCCCAGTCGGCCACCAAAAATATTCCCCAACCCAGGCCCGCGACAAACGTCGCGATGGCGGCTCCCGCGAGGCTGTGCGAGACGATGAAAAGCGCTAGCGCGATCATGACCATGCCTGCGCCGATCGTCGCGACCAGGCGCTTATCCGCGCGATCGCTGGGGCGCGCCGCCAGCGCCGCCCCAACCGCACCGACCAGCGTGAAAACGAGAATCAGCACGCCGCTCTGCGATTTGGCTTGCGCGATGGAAGGCGCCGCCAGCACGTCGTTGACGTAAAACAGCAGGTAGTCCAGGAGCGTGTAAAAGCCGACGTACACCAGCGCGCGCGAAACGAATAGATCGACGAAAGCGCGCGTGAAGCGCAACGGCACGCGCCGTGCCTCGACCTGCAGCGTCAACCCGCGCACGTGGGTGACGGTAACGGCGCCGGTGCCAAGTACCAGCGCGGCCAGCACGCCGGCTAAGACCCGAGCGTCGCCGATGAAGGCCGCGCAGACCGCGCCGACGGCGTTGCCCGCGCTTTGCAGCGCCGCCATCCACGACGACGCAACGCCGAATCTCGCGCGCGGCATGACGTCTGGAATGATCGCCTGGTACGGGCCGATCGCGACGTTCAAGCCGGCCTGCAGCGCGACGAATGCCAGGGTCAGCGCGCCAAAGCTCTTCGCCCCGTAGAAAAACGCGATCGCGACCGCACCGGCGACGGCGCCGGCGGCGTAGAACTCGATTCGACGGCTCCCCGCCCGGCGGCGTGCATCCGACCACGGTCCCACCGCGACTTGCACGATTGCGGCGACGATGGCGCCCAGCGTTGCGAGATGACCGTACGCGACCAATGCACCTGCGGAAACGAGCTCGATCGTCCGGGATTGCAGCGAGATGCCCAGCAACGCGCCCCAGACCGCCTGGACGCCGAGCCAGAAGAGTCCGATCCGAAACGCGCTGGGAATCCTAGGGATTTTGGCAGGCATATCGGTACTCGGCGAGCGTGTCGGCGTCGAAGCCGAGTTCCGGCGCGCAACGCCGCACGGCGGCGGCGGGGACGTTTGCCGCTTTTCCGGCCACGCTTTCTATTTCGGCAATGCTCAGGCGCCCCAGCAAAAGGCGGAGCATCGCTAGCGGGCTCACGAGGGTCGCCATGCGCCACGGCCGCTTGCGCGCTTCAAAGAGCAGCGTTGCAAACCGCGCGATCCGCGAACAGGACCCGGCCGGGAGCGAAAAGATCCCGCCGTTAACGACTCGTTCCCGCGCGAGGTTGATGCCGAACGGCGGCGCGCCGGGGAATCGGATCGCGAAGTCGGCGAACTCCGCCAGGGCCAGAGCGATCGCCCCGGACGGAACGCGCGTAACGAAGTCGCCGATCGCGCCGGCGGTCACGTACGGCATATCGCTAGTGGCGTAGAGCAGCGGTTCGCCGTCGTCATCGGGCCAGGCGCGTAGCGCACGGAGGACGTTTTGCGCCCCCGAGGGGCTTTCGTCGATGACCCTTTCGACGCGCTTGGAACACGCGTCGCGAACCGCCGAGCCCCCCACCACGGCGATGCGGACCGCGCCCGCACCGCGCAGCGCGTCGATACTTCGGTCCAGCATCGTCGCACCGCGCACGCGCGCCAGCGCCTTGACGTCGGTTCCGGCCGCGCTCGAGTACGGCTCGCCCACCCGTCCGCCCGCGGTGATAACGGCCTTCACGCGTCCGGCATTCCCGGCAACGTCGCCTGCTTCGGAGCGTCTCCGGCTGCGTGCGCTACGACTTGCGCGGACAGCTCTCCGTAACGCTCGTCGAGCATCGATACGATCATCTCGGCGTTGCGCGCGGCGTGGCCGTTGGCATGATTGTTGAAAAATGCGTACGTGTCGCGAGTTTGCGCTTCGATCTCCGCAATGCGATCGGTCCACGGGACCAGTTCTTCGGGCGCGTACAGGTAGTCGTAGCGCGTTACGCTACTGCCGCGCCACCACATCTTCGAGTTACGTCCATGAAAGCGCACGTACCCCACGGGTCCCGACGCATCCGACGACGGCGCGAGTAGTCGGTCGATCGGCGGCATATCGACGTTGCAGTAGCCGGCTCCTAGCGCGCGCAGCAGTTCGATCGTCTCGGGACGTTGCCAGAGCCGGTTGCGAAACTCGACGACCACGGGCACGCCCTCGAATGCCTCGACGACTCGGCGCACGTACTCCTCGCGCTCCTCTTCGGGTTTGAAACTGTTGGGAAACTGCGCGAGCACGCAGGCGAGCTTGCCGGCCGACACCATCGGCTCCACGCTCTCGAGCAACGCGCCCGCATCGGGGTGAACCCGCAGCGACGCGTCCGGCGGATGCGTCACCGTCTGCGGGATTTTGAAGCTAAACCGAAACTCGGGAGGCGTGCGCGCCGCCATCGACGCGACGGTTCGCGGGTGAGGAACGCCGTAATAACTCGAGTCGATCTCGACCGCGCGAAAGCTTCGAGCGTAAAACGGCAGCATTTCAGCGGATTTCGTCTTGGGCGGATAAAACGCGCCGATCCAATCTCGGTACGAGAAACCGCACGTGCCGACGTAGATCATGTAGAGTGCCTCGAGCCCGGCATATTGCCGAGCCCGTTCACCCTACTTCTTGGTCGCGACCTTCTTCTTGCCGGCCACCGTCCGTTTGGGGCCCTTGCGGGTGCGCGCGTTGGTCTTGGTTCGCTGGCCGCGAACCGGCAGCCCGCGGCGATGGCGGACGCCGCGATAGCACCCGATGTCCATCAGACGTTTGATGTTGCCCTGGACCTCGCGGCGCAAGTCGCCCTCGACGCGTAGCGCCAGCGCATCGATCGCATCGCGCAGCTTCTTTTCGTCGTCTTCGCTCATGCTCTTGACGCGAAGGTCGGCGCTGATGCCGGCTCGATCGAGCAGCTTCTTGGCCGTCGTCGGACCGATGCCGTAGATATATGTAAGTGCGATCTCGATGCGCTTCTCGCGCGGAAGATCGATCCCAGCGATACGAGCCATAATTCTTCCTCTACCCCTGAACCTGCTTGTGTTTGGGGTTGACGTCGCAGATCACGCGCACCTTGCCATGGCGTCGAATGATCTTGCATTTTTCACAGATGCGTTTGACTGAAGGTCGGACTTTCATGGTTGGACAGGCACTTCGCCTACGGCTCCGTGCCCCACTTCGTGGGGCCCCCGGGCCATGGGCGCCTTTCTTGTTTTCGCCGGTTCGAGACTCCCCTTAAGGGCGCCCAAACCGACCGTGGTGACTATAGCATTGCTGGTATCGGGACTGCGGTCATTCGCGATTCGGTCATACCCGGGCTTCCTGGGGCGGCCGGTAGCGGTCGGCGTCAGGGTGCTCCGCGAAGTCGCGGAGGGTGAGGATTTTTGGGCCCTCGTCCGTGACGGCGATGGTATGCTCGAAGTGCGCTGCGAGTTTACCATCTGCGGTGACGACTGTCCAGCCGTCCTTTAGGACGTTGACTTTGTGGCTTGCCTGAGTGATCATCGGCTCGATCGCGAGCACGAGGCCCGGGCGAAGCTCCATCCCGGTCCCCGCCCGGCCGTAGTTGGGGACCTGCGGCTCCTCGTGCATCTCCCGGCCGACGCCGTGGCCGACCAGTTCTCGCACCACGCCAAAGCCGCTGTTCTCGGCATGGTCCTGGACCGCCGCTCCGATATCCCCAACGTGGTTACCGCGCTGCATCTGCGCGATTCCAAGCATGAGACACTCCTGCGTCACGTCGAGCAAGCGCTGCGCGGCGGTTGAAATGGAACCGACCGCCACGGTCGCGGCACTGTCGCTGACGTAACCGTCGAGCGTCGTGCCGATGTCGATCGATAGCAGGTCGCCTTCACGCAGCATCCGCGAGCCCGGGATTCCGTGCACGACTTCATCGTTGATCGACGCACAGATCGAGCCGGCGAAGCCGTGATAGCCCTTGAACGTCGGCACGCCACCGAGGTCCCGGATGCCCTTTTCGGCCATTGCGTCGAGATCGCCGGTGGTCATTCCGGGGCGCACGGCTTTTAATAAGTCCGTCAGCACCTTGGACGTAATCTTGCCGCTGCGGCGCATCACTTCGATCTCGCGGGCGGATTTAAGCGCGACCATGTTCGTGCTCCATTCCGATCGCGTGCAGCATTTGATGGGCGACATCGTCAACGCTTTGCAGTCCGTCGACCGCGATCAGCTTGCCGGTTTTCCGATAGTACTCGATCAGCGGCCGCGTTTCTCTGTCGTAGACGTCCAGACGTTTGGACACGGTTTCGAGACGGTCGTCGCCACGCTGAATCAGCGGCCCGCCGTCCTCGTCGTCAACTCCCGCCACCTTCGGCGGGTTCGTCAGTGCATTGTAGGTGCGGCCGTTGCGCGGATTCGACCAGCGCGCGCTCAACCGCGAAACGAGCGTATCGCGGCCCGCGTCGAACAGCACGACGGCATCGAGCGTCCACCCCTTGCGGGCCAACACCGCATCGAACGACTCCGCCTGCGCGACGGTGCGAGGAAAGCCGTCCATGATAAAGCCCGAGGGATGCTTTTCGAGCTCGCCACCGATCATATCGATAATCAGCCCGTCGGGCACCAGCTCGCCGCGCTGCATGTATCCCTCGGCCCGCTTGCCAAGATCGGTGCCCTCGGCGCGATGTTCGCGCAGGATGTCGCCGGTCGAAATCTGCTTCGCGCCGAAGCTCCGCTCTAGAATCCGGGCCTGCGTGCCCTTGCCGGCCCCCGGCGGCCCAAGAAAAATCAGACGCATGCGGCGAGCGCTATCGCTTGATGAAGCCGCGGTAGTCGCGCATCGCGAGCCGCGCTTCGATCTGCGTGATCGTATCCAGCGCTACGCCGACCACGATCAGCAGCGACGTCGACCCGAGATAGAAGGTGGTTACCGAAAGCCCCTGCTGGACGATGCCTGGAAGAACGGCCAGCAAACCGAGATAGATCGCGGCCGCCGTGGTGATACGAAGCAGGATCTTGTTGAGATAGTCCACGGTCGGCTGCCCGGGGCGGATGCCCGGGATGAAGGCGCCGGTCTTCTTCAGATTATCGGCCACATCGCGCGTGTTGAGCACGATCGAGCTGTAGAAGAACGTGAAGATGACGACCAGCACGAAGTACACGGTGTTGTAGAGCCAGCCGTTTGGAGAAAAGTAGACGTTGAGCCAGTTCGACACACTCGCCATAAACGAGTGCGGATCGGCGTGCGAGAACCACGAAAGGGCTTGCTGAGGAAGGAGCAGGATCGAAATCGCGAAGATGATCGAGATGACGCCGGCGTTGTTCAGCCGCAACGGAATGTACGTCGAGCGGCCAGCGAACATCTTGCGGCCGACGGTGCGGCGAGCTTGTTGAACGGGAACTCGCCGTTGACCCTGATAGAGGAAGATGATCGAGACGATCACGATCAGCGCCACGGCAATGTAGAGAACGATATTCAAGATCGATTCGGCGCCCTGCGTGGTCGACGAGAACGTTTGCGAGACGTAGGTGGGATAGCGCAGGACGATGCCGATGAAGATGATGAGCGAAACGCCGTTGCCGATACCCTTGTCGCTAATCTGCTCGCCGAGCCACATGAGGAAGAGCGTGCCGGCTACCATCGCGATGATGGCGAAGAGTAAAAACCAGATGCTGCGATCGTAGAAGACGCCGTACTTCTCCATCGCATTGGCCATGAACGTCGCCTGCATCGCCCCGAGCACGATCGTCAGCCAGCGGGTGTATTGACTGATCTTTTTGCGTCCCTCTTCGCCGCCTTTTTTAGCCAGTTCCTCGAGCTGCGGCATCACGACGGTCATCAGCTGCATGATGATCGAAGCGTTGATGTAGGGTGTGATGCCCATCGCGATGACGGAGAGCTTCTGCAGCGCGCCACCCGATAGAAACCCCAGCAAGTTGTAAAAGGCGCCGCCCTGCAGCGCCTTTTGCCAAGCCGCTTGGTCGACGTTCGGGAGCTGCACGTGGATCATGAAAATGAACCACGCAAAGGCGAACAGCACGAACAGGATCCGTTGCCGGATTTCGGGGACGAGTACGGCGGCGCGAAGGTTGTTGAACACCGATTAGTTGCCTTCTTCGATCCGTGCTCCGGCCGCCACGAGCGCTTCGCGGGCGCTTCCCGAGAACAGCACGTCTCGGAAGCGCAGTCCGGAAGGAAGGACCTGACCGGCTCTTCCGCGGCCCAAAATTTTCACGCCGTCGAGAAGCGACTTGAGGACGCCCTTTTCCTTGAGCGATTCGGGCGTGACTTCGACGCTCGCATCCCACTGCGCGAGTTGATGAAGATTCACCACCGCGTAGCGCGAACGAAAGTGGCCGATGTCCCGCGCCTTCTGCGAATATCCGCGGCGATGCGGAAGGCGGCGCTCCCAAGGCGTTTGACCGCCTTCGAATGCCGGCCCTTTCCCGCCGCCCGAGCGGACGGTTTGACCCTTGCCGCCCTCGCCGCCGGTCTTCACCATGCCCGATCCGTGGCCGCGACCGATGCGTTGGCGCTTCGGACGGCTTCCGGGTGACGGCACGAGCGCGCCGAGTTTCAACAGGACTCCGGTTGCCGACGCAAACTCGCCCGCACCGACCGTGCTCGCCATCTTCGCAGCCGGTTTTTTAACCATAGCGGCCTTCGTGCCGGACTTTGCACCAGCCGATGCTTTCTTGGTGGTTGGTTTCTTCTCTGCCATAGTGTTTTTCTCGCTAGATTCCTCGGAAGTGCTTAGGCTGCGTAGATTTCCTTGACGGTTTTGCCGCGTAGGGTGGCCACGTGTTCTGCGGTTCTCAACGACTTGAGGGCTTCGACCGTCGCCATGACGACGTTGATCGGGTTGGTCGTGCCCAGGCACTTGGTGAGGATGTCGTGGATGCCCGCGAGTTCGAGCACGGCACGCATCGAGCCGCCCGCGATCACGCCGGTTCCCGGCGCCGCGGGTTTGAGAAGCACCGATGCGGCGCCGACCTGGTGGCGGACTTCATGCGGGATGGTCTTTTCGACCATCGGTACCGTCACCAAGCTCTTCTTGGCTTGTTCGACACCTTTACGGATGGCTTCGGGCACTTCGCCGGCTTTGCCGATCGCGAATCCGACCTTGCCCTTGCGATCGCCCACGACGACCAGCGCGCTGAAGCTGAAGCGCTTTCCGCCTTTAACGACCTTCGCAACGCGATTTACGCGCACGACGGTTTCTTCGAATCCAGAGTTGTCGCGATCGCGACCGCCACGATATTGCATTAAAAATTTAGCCCCGCTTCGCGTGCCGCGTCGGCAAGTGCCTGGACGCGTCCGTGATATTTGTAACCGCCGCGGTCGAAGATGACCGCGGAAATGCCGGCGGCCTTCGCCTTAGCCGCGATTGCCGTACCGACGGCTTTGGCCGCGTCGACGTTGGTTTTCGACTGCAAGCGTTCGGCGAGCGTCTTGTCGACGGTCGATGCCGTCGCAAGCGTGTGGCCTTTCGCATCGTCCACCAGCGCGGCGTAGATGTGATGCAGCGTCCGCCGCACGAACAAACGAGGACGTTCCGGCGTCCCGGAAATCTTCTTGCGCAGGCGAGCGTGGCGTGCGCGCCGCGCATCGTTCTTGGAGGTGCCCGCCATTACTTTTTGCCTGCCTTTCCGGCTTTGCCGAGTTTCTTGCGAATCTGCTCGCCGGCGTACCGGATGCCCTTGCCTTTGTACGGTTCGGGCGGCCGCAGGCCGCGAATTTCCGCGGCGACTTGACCCACCGCTTGTTTGTCGATTCCCTCGACGTGGATCTTGTTCTGGCCCTCGATCGACAGCGCTATGCCCTGCGGCGCTTCGAAGACGACCGGGTGGGAGTAACCCAGGTTGATGCTGAGCTTTTCGCCCGCTTTGGCGACGCGGTAGCCGACGCCCTGAATCTCCAGGCTCTTGCGAAAGCCTTTACTGACGCCTTCCACCATGTTGGCGATGAGCGTGCGGGTGAGGCCGTGCACCGAGCGATGCTCTTTCGCATCGCCCCTGCGCTCGACGACCACCTTGCCGTCCTCGATCTTAACGTCCACGACCTTCGACAAGATCGCCTGGCGCAACTCGCCTTTCGGGCCCTTGACCAGCACGGCATCGGAATCGAACGTTACGTTCACTCCGGCCGGTACGGCTACGGGCAGTTTCCCAATACGAGACATCTCTTTTAGCTTTCCTTTTTCATCCTGAGGCTGTCGTGCCGCCTACCAAACGTACGCCAAGACTTCACCGCCGACGCCGATCTTTTTCGCTCGTTTGCCGGACATGATGCCTTGCGGGGTCGAGATGATCACCACACCGAGGCCGCCCAAGACCCGCGGAATTTCGGTCTTGCCCGTGTACACGCGCAAGCCCGGGCGCGAGATGCGGCGCAGGCCGGTGATGACTTTTTCCTTTTCGGGGCCGTACTTGAGCTGGATGCGAATGGTCCCCTGCGGTCCTTCGCTGACCCGCTCGAAGTTCTCGATAAAGCCCTCGTCCAAAAGAATCTTTGCGATCGCCTGTTTGGAACGCGAAGCCGGAACGTCGACCATTTTATGATTGGCCGTGTTCGCGTTACGAATTCGCGTCAGCATATCGGCGATAGGATCCGTTACAGCCATTTTTACACTCCCTTTTCGTCCGCAGCTTCGTCGCTCTTTGCTCGCGTGCAAAGCACGCTTCGTTCATCGCTCCTCGCTGCGAACGAAAACCGATCGTAAAAATCCTGAATACATCTCATCGTATGCTTTACCACGACGCCTTAGTGACGCCGGGAACTACGCCTTTGTGCGCGTTCTCGCGGAAACAAATGCGACACATCGCGAACTTCCGCAAAAAGCCGCGTGGGCGGCCACAGACCTTGCAACGATTGTGCTTGCGCACGCCAAACTTCGGCGTGCGATTCGCTTTGACGATCATGCTCGTTTTGGCCATTAACCGCGTCCCTTCTGAAGCGGGAGTCCCATCGCAACCAAGAACTCCGACGCTTCCTCGTCGGTCTTCGCCGTGGTAACGATCGTGATGTCCATGCCGCGCGCCTTGTCGACCTTGTCGTAGTTGATTTCCGGGAAGACCAGCTGCTCTCGCAGACCCAAGTTATAGTTTCCCCGGCCGTCGAACGACTTGGCGGGGAGCCCTCGGAAGTCGCGGATACGCGGAAGCACGACGTTGAACAGTTTGTCGAGGAACACGTACATCCGCTCGCCTCGCAACGTAACCTTGGCGCCAATGTTCATGCCCTCGCGTAGCTTAAACGCGGCAATCGATTTTCTCGCCTTCGTGACGATGGCTTTTTGGCCCGTGATTGCGGCCAGCTCCGCCACGGCAAGGTCGAGCGCCTTCGGGTTGGCAATCGCCTCGCCGACGCTCATGTTGACGACGACCTTCGCAAATTTCGGAATTCGATGGACGTTGTCGTAGCCGAACCGGTCCTGCAACAGCTTGCGGACTTGGCTCTCGTATTTCTCTCTCAATCGAGGCATCATTGCGCTCACGCTCCCTTCGCCGATTCGCGCGCCGGTTCGCCGCAGCGCGCGCACACGCGGTGGAGGCTGCCTTCGGCCGCGCGGCTACGGCGCAGGCGCGTGGGCGTTTTGCACTTTTCGCACACGTATTGCAGCGCGGAGAGCGGCAGGGCGGATTCTTTTTCGATGATTCCGCCGGTCTGCGATCCGCCCATATTGCCGGACTCCCGACCCGTCTTGGTGTGGCGTTTGACGATGTTGAGGCCCTCGACCGTAGCGGTGCCGTGCTCCGCCTGAACCGCTTTCACGGTTCCTCGCTTGCCCTTTTCCTTGCCGCGGCGAATCATGACCGTATCGCCTTTGAGAATGTTCATCTTGACAGCCATCGCTTTTACAGTACCTCCGGCGCCAGCGAGGCGATCTTCAGGAAGCCGCGATCCCGCAGTTCACGCATGACCGGCCCGAAGACGCGCGTGCCGCGCGGATCCAAATTGTCTTTTTCACCCTTGATGATGACGCAGGCGTTATCGTCGCAGCGGACGACCGAACCGTCCCCGCGCCGGATCGGCGCGCTCGTTCGGACGACCACCGCCTTTACGACTTGGCCTTTCTTTACGGCAGCGCCGGGAATGGCGCTCTTGACCGTACCGACGATGATGTCGCCCACGTGGGCGTAAGCATGACGGCTTCCGCCCGAGATGTGAATCACGAGCAGTTCGCGCGCCCCAGAGTTGTCGGCCACCTTGAGCCGAGTCTCTTGTTGAATCATTTCGCGCGCTCCACAATCTCGAGAAGGCGCCAGCGCTTTTCGCGCGAGATCGGACGGCACTCCATGATTCGAACGACGTCGCCGACGTTGGCTTCGTTGCGCTCGTCGTGCGCCTTGAAACGCGTCGATTTACGAATGATCTTGCCGTACGTCGGGTGCGGAACGCGCGTTTCGGCAACGACGACGATCGTCTTGTCCATCTTATTCGAGGCGACGCGTCCTTGCTTGACGCGCCGCGATCCGCGCGTGCTCTCCCGTTCCACTACTTCGGCCGGCGCCTCGGGCGACTCTACGTTATGCTGCTCCATGCTGCTCCTGCGCGATTCGTTTTTCGGAGATGACGGTTTGGATCTGGGCGTAGACGCGGCGCATCGCTCGGACTTTGCTGAAGTCCGTTAGATGACCGGTACGCAGCGCGAACCGCAGGTTGAATAGCTCCCCCTTGGTGTCGCGCGCCTTTTGCTGCAGTTCGTTGATCGTGAGTGTCCGCCACTCGTCCAGCTCGCTTTTTTTCATGCGTTAAGCCTCCTCGCGCGAAACGATCTTCGTGCCGATCGGAAGTTTTGCGGCAGCGCGGCGCAGCGCTTCGCGCGCTACGTCGGGCGCAACGCCCGACAACTCGAAGAGCACGCGACCCGGACGGACCACGGCGACCCAGAACTCGGGGTTCCCCTTACCAGCGCCCATGCGGACTTCCGCCGGTTTCTTGGTGGCGGGCTTGTCCGGGAATACCTTGATCCAGACTTTGCCGCCGCGCTTGATGTGCCGCGTCATGGCGATACGCGCCGCCTCGATCTGGCGGTTGGTCATCCAACACGGCTCCATCGCCTGCAAGCCGTAGTCGCCGAACGTGAGGGTACTGCCGCGCACCGCGCGCCCGGTCATCCGGCCGCGCTGCACCTTGCGCCACTTAACGCGTTTAGGCGTCAGCATTATTCAACAACCCCCCCTCGCCACCGGGTGTGTCGATTGCAGCCGCCACCGGTTCCGAAGCGGACACCGGTTCCGAGGCCGCCACGACCGGCTCGGCGGCGGCGACCAGAGCGTCGACTGAGTCCTCGGGCGCGCTCTCATTGGGCAGCGCCGCTTGCGTCAGTGCTTGGGCCTCGCTCGTGTGCTCGGGCACCACGATCGGCGGCGCGGGATGGACGGGCTCCGGCGCAACCACCGCTTCGACCAACGGGGTCTCAACCGGCTGCGCGGTACCGGTCTGCGCGGTTGGCGGCTCGACGGGTTGTACCGGACGATCGCCGCGCCCGCGGCCGCGCCCGCCGCGATCGCGGCGCTCGCGGAATCCGCCGCGGTCGGCACGGTCGCGAACATTTCCATCGCCGCGCGTCTGGTCGGGCAGCACTTCACCGCGATAAATCCATACTTTGACGCCGATGCGGCCGAAGGTAGTAAAGGCTTCGACGTTTGCGTAGTCGATGTCGGCGCGAAGGGTGTGCAGCGGCACCTTGCCGTCGGCGTTGCGCTCGGTACGCGCGATCTCGGCGCCGCCGAGGCGGCCCGAAACCTGCACCTTGACGCCGCGAGCGCCGGCTTTCATGGTACGCATGATCGCCTGTTTCATCGCCCGGCGAAACGCGATCCGCTTCTCGAGCTGATCCACGATATTCTGCCCGACGAGACGCGCATCCAGTTCGGGATGCTTGATCTCCATCACGTTGACTTGAACGTTCTTGCCGGTCAGCTTCTCGAGGCTCTTGCGGATGTCTTCAATGCCGACGCCGCGCTTCCCGATGATGATACCCGGCTTGGCGGTATTGACGATCACGCGAGCCTGGTTGGCACGGCGTTCGATTTCGACTTTGCTGATCGCCGCCGAGCGCATCCATTTGTTCAAGAACTTCCGAATGGCGACGTCCTCGTGGAGCCACTCGATGTAGTGTTTCTTCTCGAACCAACGGCTGTCCCAAGTGCGAGTGATCCCAAGGCGCATACCGACCGGGTGAATTTTTTGACCCATGTTTACTCCGCGGCTCCCGCTTTCGCTTCGGCCGCTTTCTTGGTGCGCTTGCGCGGGGTGGTCTTTTTAGCGGCGGGCGCGGCGGGCGACGCCGGCCGTCGCGTTACGCGCGCTGCCTGAATCGAGGCGCCGGCGCGCTTCGGACGCGATTTAGCCGGAGCCTGTTCGCTCACGACGACCGTGACGTGCGACAGGCGCTTGCGCTTGAAGTACGCTCGCCCCTGAGCACGCGGATCCAGGCGTTTGGTGAACCGTCCGCCGGGACCGCCGTCGACGGTGATCCGTGCGATATACAGTTCGTCGGTGTTCATGTCGTGGTTGTTGCCCGCATTCGCAACCGCGCTGCGGACCAGCTTTTCGATCGGCTCCGCGGCGAAGACGTCGGCGAACTTGAGCAGCACCAGCGCCTCCCGCACGCTCTTTCCGCGAATCGCGTTCGCGACGCGGCGCAGCTTACGCGGGCCGGTGCGAACGAACCGCAGGTGCGCGACGGCG
The DNA here is from genome assembly GCA_039922955.1 of Candidatus Tumulicola sp. Taxonomy (GTDB): domain Bacteria; phylum Vulcanimicrobiota; class Vulcanimicrobiia; order Vulcanimicrobiales; family Vulcanimicrobiaceae; genus Tumulicola. Next base: position 3,015 of record JBDTDR010000168.1, on the reverse strand, counting down.
TTGGGCGCCGACGTTTGTTCGGTCATGCTTTCACCGTCGCCTTATCGCCGCCGTGGCCGCGGAAGTGGCGCGTGGGCGCGAACTCGCCCAGCTTGTGGCCGACCATATTCTCGGAAATATAAACGGGAATGTGGGTCTTTCCGTTGTGCACGCCGATCGTGTGCCCGACCATCGACGGAACGATGGTCGAAGCCCGGCTCCATGTTTTCACGACGCGCTTTTCGCGCGTCTCGTTGAGCTTGTCGACCTTCTTCACGAGATGCTCGGCCACGAACGGCCCTTTTTTGAGACTGCGACCCATTACTTCGAACCCCGTTTGCGAACGATCATCTTCGCGGTGCGCTTGTTGCGACGCGTCTTCTTGCCCATCGTCATCTGCCCCCACGGCGTCGTCGGAGGACGGCCCGACGTCGAACGGGCTTCGCCGCCGCCGTGCGGGTGATCGACGGGATTCATCGCGATGCCGCGGACGCTCGGGCGCTTGCCCATGTGACGCGAACGGCCGGCCTTCCCGATGATTTGATTCTCGTGCTCCACGTTGCCGATCTGGCCGATCGTCGCGCGGCAGTTGACATGAATCTTCCGGACCTCGCCCGACGGCATCCGCACTTGAGAATACTCGCTTTCCTTGGCCATCAGCTGCGCCGACACGCCGGCCGAGCGCACCAGCTTGCCGCCCTGTCCCGGGCGCAGCTCGATGTTATGGATGACGGTACCCACCGGAATGTTCTTGATCGGCAGCGCGTTGCCGACTTTGATGTCGGCCGCCGGCCCCGATTCGATGCGGTCGCCGACTTTGAGCCCGAGCGGCGCGAGCACGTAACGCTTTTCGCCGTCCTTGTAGTGAAGCAGCGCGATCCGGCACGACCGGTTAGGATCGTATTCGATCGTCGCCACTTTGGCCGGCACGCCGTCCTTCGAACGCTTGAAGTCGATGATGCGATAGAGCGTGCGCGTTCCGCCGCCCTTGTGCCGCACGGTAATGTGCCCGTTGTTGTTGCGGCCCGAATGCTTCTTGCTCACCTCGAGGAGAGACTTTTCCGGCTTTACCTTGGAAAGGTCGGAGAAGTCCATCGTGGTGATGAAGCGCCGTCCCGGCGACGTAGGCCGATATTTCTTTACTGGCATGTATCTTCCCGACTCCGATTCACGCGTAGATCGCGCTCGAGCGCGAGGCGTGAAGGGCGAAGTTTGCTTCAGCGATTGAGCGATGAGCGACGAAGCGATTGAGTGTGAAATGCACGTAAATCATTGCTCGAAGTAGTTGACGCCGCCAAGCTCTATTTTTTGTCCCGGCTTCAGGGTGACGATGGCTTTTTTCGTGTCGCTTTGCTTGCCGGTCGTCTTGACGCCGCGGCGCGCGAAGTTGCGCGACTTTCCGCGCACGTTAACGGTGTTGACCTTCGTAACGTTGACTTTGAAGATTTCCTCGACCGCATGGCGGATCTGCGTCTTGGTGGCCCGCGGGTGCACCACGAACGTGTACTGGTGAGCCAGCGCATCGGCCATCGCTTTTTCGGTGATGCGTGGCGCTACGATCACATCGCGTGCGTCCATTACTTGCTGCCTCCATTGTCCGCGAGCGAACCGACGATGGCGTCGTACGCGCCGGTCGTGAAGACGATGCGCTCGTAGCGCAGCACGTCCTTGACGTCGAGCGCGCCGGCGTGCGTGACGGCTACCCGGCGCAGGTTGCCGCTGGCGCGGGTGATGGCGTCGCCGTGGGCTTCGTCGCGAGCGCACACGATCAGCGTGGACGGGCCCTTCTTGGCCTCCTTCGCGCCGCCGAACAACAGCGTCGCAAACTCGGAGGTCTTTGCAATCGGGAACTCGCGGGCGTCGAGAAGCGTCACGGCACCGCTCTTGAAGCGTTCCGCGAGCGCGGCTACGAACGCTAGCCGCCGTTCCTTCTTATTGAGGGATTCGACGAAGCTGCGCGGCTGCGGCCCGAAGGCAACGCCGCCGTGGCGCCACTGCGGCGATCGGATCGACCCCTGCCGCGCGCGGCCGGTGCCTTTTTGCTTCCACGGTTTCCGGCCTCCGCCGGAGACCTCGTCGCGCTTCTTCGTAGACGCGGTGCCGGCGCGCGCATTGGCAAACTCGCGATGAACGGCCCGATAGATGACGTGCGCGTCCGCGCTGAAGTCTTGATCGAAGATCGCGGGAGCGGTAACTTCGCGCACGACTTTCCCGGTTGCGTCGATAACGTTCGGCATCGCGTTATGCCCCCGCCGGCTTGGCCGTCTTGATGCTCTTGCGAACGATCACCAAGGCGTTCTTCGCACCCGGAACGGGACCGCGGAGCAGCAACAGATTGCGCTCGCCGTCGGTCCTTACGACCTCCAGGTTCTGCAGGGTCGTCCGGTCGACGCCGTAGTGACCCGGGCGGCGGCTGCCCTTCACCACGCGTCCCGCGTTGGTGTCGCCGTTGGACCCCGGCTGGCGATGGATCATCGAGCCGTGGCTCGCACCTCCGCCGTGGAAGTTGTGGCGCTTGATACCGCCCGCGAAACCATGACCCTTGGAGATGCCGACCACGTCCACCCGATCGCCCGGTTCGAATGCGGCCACGGTCACCGTGGTGCCGACTTCTACGCCGTCGATATCGTCCCGGAACTCGCGCACGTGACGCGCGGGCTCGACGCCCTGCTTCTTAAAATGTCCGGCAAGGGCACGCGTAAGGCGGCGCTTTTTGACCGAATCGAAGCCCAAAGCGACGGCTTCGTAGCCATGCTTTTCCTTCGTCCGACGCTCCACGACCGTGCAAGGACCGGCTTCGATCACCGTGACCGGCACGTATCGGCCGTCCTCGGTGAACACGCTGGTCATCCCAACCTTCCGGCCAAGGATGTTCTTCATAAATAACCCTCAGGTACGACAGGTGCAAGGCTCGTGGCCACGGAGCCACGCGTACTGGTTTATTCTTCTGCCGACGCACGGCAAAGCCGCGGCCGGCGGGACCACAACTCAGGAATAGTACCAATCATCGACGAGCGCGTCAAGCGCTTCGCGCAG
>JBDTDR010000167.1:0-19172 GCA_039922955.1 Candidatus Tumulicola sp. | reverse complement strand
TCGCGGTCGACGGTCTGCCGATCTTTCCGCTGCTCGCCGGAAAAACGGCGCAAGAGCGCGACGCTCTGGCATCGCAAGCGGCCGCGTCGTACGCCGCGCTCGATCCCGCCAAAGCGCTCGCGTACGAAACGAACTTCATGAGCACGATCGGCACGCGCGAGCCGAGCCTGGTGGCCCCGACGGCTCAACTCGAAGCGAAGAGTGACCCCAAAGCGGTGGCGGCATGGCTCAAAGAAGATCTCAGCACCGATTTGCGACCGAATCTTTCGAAGATCACCATCCCCGTATTGGAAATCATGCCGTACGACCCCGAATTCTACGCAAAGATGGGAATTACCCAAGAACAGGACGCCGCGTTCTACAAATCCCTGATCGCCGGGGCGCCGCAGGCGCGCGTCGAGCCGATCGTGCCGGCCCGCCATTTTGCGATGCTGGATCGGCCCGACGCATTCTACCTGCTCCTCACGCAGTTTCTGACGGAAACCGCCGGCGGCGTGAAGGTTTTGTAGCAAAGGCAAGAGCCCAGCGCTCCAACTCCGGGAGGCGCAGGGGCGACGACCCCCCAGCCGCAAACCCACCACGACGAGCAGATGAGCGTTATCGAACTTCCCTACACAAGCGACGTTGCCGCCGAAACCGAGCCGATCTTCGAGCGCGTCGCCCACGTTATTCCGCGCGTGGAATGGCCGCTGCACGCTCCGTACGTGGCCGCCATCAACACGTTAAAGCGCGAGCGCAACGCCGTGATCTTGGCGCACAACTATCAGGTGCCGGAGATCTTCTACACCGTCGCAGATATCGTCGGCGACTCGCTCGCGCTGGCGGTGAAGGCCGCCGAAACCGACGCGGACGTTATCGTCCTGTGCGGCGTGCACTTCATGGCGGAAACCGCAAAACTCGTCAACCCCGCCAAGACGGTGCTCGTTCCCGATTTGAAGGCCGGATGCTCGCTGGCCGACTCGATCACCGGCGCCGACGTGCGGTTGCTGCGCGAGAAATATCCCGGCGTTCCGGTCGTGACATACGTGAATACCTCGGCTGAAGTAAAGGCCGAATCCGACGTCTGCGTCACCAGCGGCAACGCTTTACAAATCGTGGAAGCGCTGGGCGTTCCACGGATTATTTTCCTGCCCGACGAGTATCTCGCGAAATACGTCGCTTCGAAGACGCGCGTCGAGATCATAGCCTGGAAAGGTCATTGCGAAGTGCACGAGCGTTTCAGCGGCACCGACGTTCGCCGCTTCCGCGAAGACGACCCGTCGCTCGTCGTGCTCGCGCACCCGGAGTGCCCGCCCGACGTTCTCGCCGAGGCCGATTTCGTTGGATCCACCCAGGGCATGACCGAATACGTCGGCGACCTGAGCCGCGCTACGGCGACCGCCGTTCGGCCGCGCGTCCTGTTGATGACCGAGTGCTCGATGGCCGACAACGTTTCAGGAAGCTATCCGTCGATCGATTTCGTGCGGCCGTGCAATCTCTGCCCGCACATGAAACGCAACACGCTGCCGAAGGTGCTCCATTCGCTCGAGGCGATGGAGTTCGCAATCACGATCCCCCCGGAGGTCGCGGAGCGCGCGCGACGGTCGGTGGAGCGCATGCTCGAATTCAGCCGTCAGCCCCGCGATTAAGGTCGCTACCTTACCGATGAACGAGCGGCACGGTAGTGCTTTGGTGGTTGGTGCCGGCATTGCCGGCTTGATGGCCGCGCTCAAGCTCGCGCCGATGAAGGTGACGGTCCTTTGCAAAACGCGGCTTGGAAAAGGCTCGGCGACCGATTGGGCGCAGGGCGGAATCGCGGCCGCCATGGGCAAGGACGACTCACCGAGCCTGCACGCCATCGATACGCAGCGCGCGGGGGCCGGCATCAGCGACGAGAAGATCGTCGCGATTCTCACGCAAGACGCTCCCGCGCGAATCGAAGAGCTGCTCGAGCTGGGTGCCGCCTTCGACCGCGACGCCGCCGGCGAGCTTGCGCTCGGGCGCGAAGCGGCGCATCAGCGCCGCCGCATCGTGAAAGCCGGGGGTGACGCGACCGGCCACGCGATTCTCGGCGCACTCATCGAAGCCGTCGCCGCGCACCCCTCCATCGAAGTCGCCGAAGACGTCACCGCTGCCGATCTCATCGTTGACGGCGACCGCGTCTACGGCGTGTACGGCCAAGACAACGCCGACGGCCACATGACGGCGTATCAGGCCGATGCCGTCGTCCTGGCCACCGGGGGAATGGGCCGCCTGTATCGTCTTACGACCAATCCCGTTCAGGCAACCGGCGACGGTATTGCGATGGCGGCACGCGCCGGCGCGCTGCTGGCCGATATGGAGTTCGTGCAATTCCATCCGACGGCGCTGGCGATCGGACGCGATCCGATGCCCCTGGTTACCGAAGCGGTACGCGGCGAGGGAGCGATTCTTGTCAACGATCTCGGCGAGCGATTCTTGCTCGGCGTTCACCCGGACGCCGAGCTCGGGCCGCGCGACGTCGTCGCCCGCGCCATCTTCGAACAGCTGCAGCGCGGCCGAACGGTCGGACTCGACGCGCGGGCGGCGATCGGAGCGCGCTTTCCGCACGATTTTCCGACGGTGTTCGGATTCTGCATCGAGGCCGGCATCGATCCGCGCGTGCAAAACATTCCGGTCGCGCCGGCCGCGCACTATCACATGGGCGGAATCGCGGTCGACGAATGGGGCCGCACGACGCTCGCGGGCTTGTGGGCGTGCGGCGAGACCAGCGCCACCGGCATGCACGGTGCCAATCGGCTCGCCAGCAACTCGCTGCTCGAAGCGCTGGTCTACGGCTCGCGCGTCGCGGTAGACGTCAAGAATGCGGCGCTGCCGGCCGGGCGACCCCGCGAACTTTCGAGCGAGCCCGGCCCGGCGGCGGCCGGAAGCGAAGCGCAGGCGATCAGCGACTTGCGCAACGTGATGTACGCAAACGTCGGGCTAGTGCGCCAGGAGCGCGGGCTGCGCGAAGCGCTCGCGCGCATCTCCGAGCTGGAGGCAGCGTTTCACCGCGCCGGTTACGAGTTGCGCAATCTGCTGGTAGTCGGGCGGTTAATCGCCGAGGCGGCGCTGGCACGGTCCGAGAGCCGCGGCAGTCACTTCCGCAGCGACTATTCGCAGGCCGACGAAGCCCTTGCCAAACGCTCCTTCACGCGGCTGCGCAGCCTTGCTTGAGCCCAACCGGTTGGTGCTCGAACCGCTCGTGCGCGCCGCCCTGCTCGAGGACATCGGGCACGGCCACGATCTCACCACCGACGCGATCGTGCCGCCCGAGAACGTGGCTCGCGCGCACATCGTTGCGCGCGAGCCGGGCGTCATCGCCGGCATCGGAGCGGCGACGCTCGCGTTCCGGCTGCTGGACGATTCGGTCGAAACGATCGTGGCGATTCGCGACGGCGAACGCGTGCTCGCGGGCGAATCGGTGGCCGAGTTGCGCGGCAACGCGCGCGCCATTCTCACGGGCGAGCGCACGGCGCTCAACCTGCTCTGCCGCCTTTCGGGGATCGCGACCGCGACGCGCGGGTTGGTCGATCTCGTTGCCGGAACGCACGCTCGCGTGGCGGACACGCGCAAGACGACGCCCGGGCTGCGCGTGCTTGAGAAGTATGCGGTGCGCTGCGGCGGCGGCGCCAATCACCGGTTCGGCTTGGACGATGCGGTGCTCATCAAAGACAACCACCTCGCCTTGGCCGGCTCGGTCCGCGCCGCCGTCGCGATGGTGCGTGCCGCGACCGGCCACATGGTGAAAGTTGAAATCGAGGTCGACACGCTCGAACAGCTGCGCGCGGCGCTCGAGGAGCCGATCGACGCGGTGCTGCTCGACAACATGACCGCCGAACGGCTCGCCGAAGCGGTCCGGATCGTGAATGGGCGCGTGCTCACCGAAGCCAGCGGCGGCGTCAGCCGCGAGACCATTGCCGCCATCGCCCGCAGCGGCGTGGACGTCATCAGCGTCGGGTGGCTCACGCACGGCGCGCCGGCATTGGACCTCGGCCTCGACGTCGTCAGTGATACGCCAGCAGGGCCACCGCCACCACGGCACCGATAGCAACGATGACCAGGGATACGAGATAGCCGGTCAAGGCGGAAAGTCTGACGACGCGGCCTTGGCTCAGGCCGCGATCGGTAACGGCATAGCGCCACGCGCCAAGGATCGCAACGACGATGCCGAACGCCGCCATGCCGGTCCCGAACCCGGTGGAGACGCCCTCATTCGACGCGTTCGCATGCACGAGCGCCGAAAATTCGCGCGCGAAGAGCGAAAACCGCGCGATCACGAATCCGAACGCGATGAACGCGAGCGCGGTCCGCACGTAGGCCAAGTAGGTGCGCTCGTTGGCAAGCGTGTCGCTGGCGCGTACGTCGGTCTGCATGTCGCCTTCTTCGACCTCGCCGCGCGAGTTGCTAGCGGGAGGCCGGCAGGCCGAGAAATCTCACCGGGGCGAACCCTTCCCGAACCATGCTAAACGAAAGCCCGACCGATTCGCCCCCGGCGTCCGCGCGGGCGAGCCACGATTCCGACGCGCCCGACGCCCTGGTCGAGTTCATGGCCGGGGGATGGATCGATCGCCCCGTGCCCACCGCCGCGCACCCCCAGCTCGAGCGTTTTCGGCAACGCCGCGCCGCGCTATCGCGCGCGTACCCCGGGACGTACGTCATCGTCCCGGCCGGCCGCGAGCGCGTCCGCGCCAACGACACCTTCTTTCGTTTCCGCACGTCGAGCGATTTCGCGTATCTGATGGGTGTGGGCGAGCCGGGCGCGTTGCTCGTCATGGAGCCTGACGGCACGGGCCATCGCCTAGCGCTCTTCGTCCGCGAGCACAATCGCGGAAAGGCGGAGTTTTTTACGGACCGCGCGCACGGCGAACTCTGGGTCGGACGGCATCGCGGCGTCGACGAGAGCGCGGCGTTCTACGGTGCCGACGTGTGCCGCCCGCTGCAATCCGTCGCGCCGTATCTCAAAGCACTCGCCGACACGCACGCGCCCCGCGCCGTCGTGCGCGGGGCCGACGAGGTCGTCGACGGCCTCTTGAGCGTAAGCGACGCCGACTCCGAACTGGCGACGCACCTCGCGGAGGCGCGCCTGTTTAAGGACGACTACGAGCTGGCCGAGCTACGCCAAGCTTGTGCGATCACGAAACGTGCGTTCGAGGATGTCATCCGCGTCATGCGCGGCGCGAAAAGAGAACGCGAAATCGAAGCCGCCTTTTGGAGCCGGGCTCGCATCGAAGGCAACGACGTCGGGTATTTGACGATTGCGGCGACGGGCCATCATGCGTGCACGCTGCATTGGACTCGCAACGACGGTATCGTGCAGCCCGGCGCGCTGCTGCTGCTCGATGCCGGCGTCGAGTGCGATTCACTCTATACCGCCGACGTCACGCGAACGCTCCCGATTTCCGGGCGCTATTCGGCCGAACAGCGCGCGGTCTACGACCTCGTGCGGGAAGCGCAGCGGGCGGCCATCGAAGCGGTCGCACCTGGAAATGACTTCCTGGAACCGAATCGCCGTGCCATGCGGGTCCTCGCTCGGGGCCTAATCGATCTGGGGATCGCGAACGCTTCGCTCGACGAAATCCTCGATCCCGAGCGCCCCTTCTACCGGCGCTACACGCTGCACAACGTCAGCCATATGCTCGGACTCGACGTCCACGATTGCGCGCGGGCCCGCACGCGCGAATACCGCTACGGAAAGCTGCGCGAAGGCATGGTGCTGACGGTCGAGCCGGGGCTCTATTTTCAACCCGACGATGCCACCGTGCCGGAGCGTTTTCGCGGCATCGGCGTGCGCATCGAAGACGACCTCGCCGTTACCGCCGCCGGTGCCGAGAATCTCTCGGCGATCCTCCCCACGAAGTCCGAAGACGTGGAGCGATGGATCGCCGAGGCTCGGCAGGCTTAGCAGGTTTCCGCAGCGGGATCGATGGCAGCCAGCAGTTGCGGATACGCGCGGGCGGCCAGGTCGCCGCGCAACGGTTCGATGATGTCGTGCGAGGCCGGCAGGCCGGTGAGCGCGATGAGTTCGACGGCGTCGGGGCGCTGCTCGCGCCATCGCGCGTAAAGCCGCCGGATCGCGCGATTGTTTACCGCCGCTTCGCTGGCGTTGGCGACCAACACGACGCGCGCGGCAGAGGGCCCGCGCTTCGAAGCGTCGCGCAGCAGCGCGCGCGAGATGCGATACGCGTGCGCGATGGCGTGGGTCGCGTACCGCGGATAGCCATGCTCGGGCATTTGGCGTTCGCGCAGGAGCGGATCCCACCAATGGAAGCGGTTCGGAACGCGCAACGTCAATTCGGCAACCGCGGACATCAAACCGGTTGGAATCAATGCAACGCCGAAAAACGGCGCGATCGCGACGCACCGGTCAAGGTCGTAATGCTGCGCGCTCCACGCGGCCAGCAGGCCGCCCAGTGAAAATCCAGCGACGGTGACGCGTTCGCCGAGTTCGCGTGCGACCACCACGTAGTCGTCGATCGCCGCGTAGAGGTCGTCGGGACGGAGCCGCGCGAGGGCCGTCGAGAGGCGGTCGGCGTGGCCGTGGTGCGGCAGCCGGGGCACGAGCACGTTATGCCCGCGCGCAAAAAGGTCGCGCGCGAACCGCTCGAACTGCGGCGGGCTCGAACTTAGGCCGTGCAGGAGCACGACGCTGCGAGCGCGCCGCTCGACGTGCAGATGGACGATCGTGCGCCCCGTCTTACCGACGCCGGAGTGGTCTCGAGCGAGAAGACGGTCGAGCCGGTGGTGCCAAGAGGTTCCCAAGGGAAGCGTCCTTAAGTCATGGTCGCAAGTGTTCCTCGAACGCGGGCGATTTGCGCCCCCGCGGTCCCGGGCCCCCGGATCCGGTAAACACACGCGGCGCCCTGGAAAAACGACATGCATTACGCTCCCTCAAAACGCGCGCACGAGCTGATCGCCCTCGAGGAACGCCACGGCGCACACAACTATCATCCGCTCGACTTGATCGTGGAGCGTGCCGAAGGCGTTTGGCTCTGGGACGTTGACGGGAACAAGTATCTGGATTGCATCAGCGCGTATTCGGCCGTCAATCAGGGACATTGCCATCCCCGCATCCGGGCCGCGCTCGTCGAACAATCCCAAAAGGTCACGCTGACGTCGCGCGCGATGCGCAACGACCGCATGCCCGGCTTTCTCGAAAAGCTCACGCGATTGTGCGGATTCGATATGGCGCTGCCGACGAATACCGGCGTAGAGGCCGTCGAAACGGGAATCAAATTGGCGCGCCGCTGGGGTTACGCCGTAAAAGGCATCCGTCCGGACGCCGCCCAGATCATCGTCTTTTCCAATAACTTTCATGGGCGAACGATCTCCGCAATCAGCGCCAGCACCACGCCGGAATACCGTAAACAGTTCGGACCGTTCGTTCCGGGCTTCGTTTCCATTCCGTTCGGCGACGCCGACGCGCTGGAGCGTGCGATCGCGCCCGAAACCTGCGCGATTTTGATCGAACCGATTCAAGGCGAGGGCGGCGTCATCGTTCCGCCCGAGGGGTATCTCAAGCGAGCCTGGGCGCTCTGCCGCGAGCACCGCGTGCTCTTCGTTGCCGACGAAATCCAAACCGGATTCGGCCGAACGGGCGACTTTTTTGCCTGCGATTACGACGGCGTGAAACCCGACGTACTCCTCGTCGGCAAAGCGCTCGGCGGCGGTTTCTATCCGGTCTCGGCGACCCTCGCCGACAAACCCCTCATGGAGCTCTTCCGTCCCGGCGAGCACGGTAGCACCTTCGGCGGAAACCCGCTGGGATCGGCCGTTGCGGAAGCCGCGCTCGACGTGCTGGTGGATGAAAAACTCGCGTCCCGCGCGCGGTATGCCGGGGCAAAGATCATGCAGGGCTTGCGCGCGATCTCCTCGCCGTTGGTCAAAGAGATCCGCGGTCGCGGCCTCTTGATCGGCATCGAGCTGACGATTCCGGCGCGCCGCCTCTCCGACGCGCTGCTCGAACGCGGGATCGCCGCAAAGGACACGCACGAAATGGTTTTGCGCATCGCGCCGCCGCTGGTGATCGACGACGCCGCAATCGACTTTTTATTGGAACGCTTCCGGGGTGCGATTACGAGCGCGGCTTCACCACTTCCATGAGCCGGTCCGGCGTGCCCTCGATGCGCGCTAAGTGCGGGTACCGCGGGCCGTCGTAATACGGCATCGAGATCGTTCGGTAAACGTCGCCGTGCCGCACCAGCAGCGCGATCGGCGCGTGCGTCTTTGCCGCCGCCTCGAGTGCATCGAAGAGCGCGTCGCTCGAATAGGTCCGCCCGTTCACCGCGACGATCGCGGTAGCGATGCCGAGGCTCGCGTTCCACGCCGGCGATCCATCGCGCACGTCGGTCACGGTTCCGTCCATCGCCGCGAAGCCCAGCGAATACCAGAAGTCGTTCTTGCGCACCCAGTGCGACGGTTTGTCGGTATAGACGAGCTTCCAGCCTTCGGCGGTAAAGCCATCCGGGGGATGGACGGCGACGTCATCGATCCACGTGCGGAAAAACCCGGCCCAGTCGTATGCGACGATCTTATCCAGGCCGGCGATGACGTCTCGACGATCGTAGGTCACGACGATGGGGCCGGTGTTTTCTCCGCCGAAAAATGCCCGCGCAAATGTGTCGAGCGAATCCTTGTCGCCGGTCTTCTCGCGAATGATGCTGTCGACTTTGAGCCACATCAACTCGCTTTCGGCGTAAAAGTCTGCGCCGCGCCGCTCGGCTCCGTAACCGCGCGGCGCCGCGTAGATGAACGGGCCCGAAGTCGCCGTATCGCCGAGCGATCGCCAGCGGCGCCCCGGCTGGTTGTCGTAGTACGCGTACGTGTCGGCGATGTGGTCGGGATAGGTCTCGCCCTTTCGAATGCCGTCACGCCACGACATCACGTTGCCGTAGTACTGTGTCATCCCTTCGTAGACCCACAGCAGCGAATCGTCGTAGGCGATCTGGAGGTTCGGCGGGTAGAGACCGGCCGGCATCCGGTATTTTCCGTCCCACGAGTGGTTGAATTCGTGCGACAACAGATCGCCGCCGCGGTCGAGGGAGTCCGGGTTGGTGATGTAATCCCCGCCCGAGCCGTCGTCGCTCGACTCGTGATGTTCGATCCCTTCACCCGGCATCACGTCGGAAAGCGTCAACAGGAAGTTGTAGTTACGCCAATGGCGCGCGCCGTACATCGCGAGCATTTCGCGCACGAGCTTTTTATAGTGGCCGATCGTCGCATCGCTCGCCTCGAGCTCCGGCGCCGTATCGGCAAACGCGTTGAGGTATGCCGACGCGTCGCCATCCTGCCACAGAAGCCAGCGCCTGAAGTTGACCCCGGCGTCCAGCGGCGAATCGATCAGGTGCTCGAGCGAGACGCGGCCGAAAGTCACGACGTTCCCGCTGCGTTGCGTGCCGGTCAACGCGGTGGCGAATCGCCAGTCCGCCCCCGGTAAAACGATCGACGGTTTAAATGTGGTATTCGCAATTGTACCCGTCGCCGGGTAGAGCAGGTTTTGATCCCAGGTGACCACCAGGAGATTCGGCGTCGCCAGGCGCGACGATGCGTAATGTCCGTACGTAGCGCCGAGGTAGGTGGCGTCCACGTTGATGGAAGTGACGCTCGCCGGCACGTCCACGTCGAAGGCGAAAAGGTCGCGTGGTTCGCGGTGCCAGGCGAGCGTGGCGTTGCCGCCCTCGATCACCAACCCCGCAAGATTTGCGATCGGCCCGACGGGTTGATGCTGTCCCGGAAGCCATTTCGGATAGTAGAGGACCAGCTTCCCGGGCTTGACCGGAATCGTCTCACGGGTGAACGCGACGTTTTGAGTGGGCGCTTTCGAAACGTCGACCTGCAGAACGATCGGCGAGTCGGCGGCCCGCGCGCCGCTGGAGCAGAACGCCGCGCATAGAATCCCCGCGCAAAGCGCGAGCGCGGGCGGCACGCGTGATGACGTCATCCAGCGAATCTTCAAACTGAGTTCGTCGCCATCCTCGAATCCGAGGCTCCGGGACGCGCTGCCGGCCCGGACGCCGTCTCGGACCCTCATGGATCGCCGGGCGGCGGCGCTCCGTCCTGCGCCGTTGACATCCCCCCTGCCGCGCGTGATATGCTCGGCGAGCCGAAGTAGTCTCCCGGAAGGGCGGCTCACCGGATGCCTGCGGGCGATCCGGTCTTCACTCGAGGGGCCGTCGGCCGGTTCCCGCGCAGTGGGGTTGCTTCGGCAACGCCTTTTTTGTTTATCGGGGAGGAAATGCCATAGCACGACCGCTGCGCATCAACGATCAGATCCGCATTCGTTCGGTCCGGGTGATCGACGAAAACGGGGAACAACTCGGGATTCTGCCGACCGAAGACGCGCTCGCGCGAGCTCGAACGGCCGGTCTCGACCTGATCGAAGTCTCGCCGACGGCGCAGCCGCCGGTATGCAAAATCGCCGACTACGGTCGTTTGAAATACGAGCAGTCGAAAAAAGACAAAGACGCTCGGAAGAAGCAGCGCCACTTCGAACTCAAAGAAGTCAAGCTGCGTCCCAAGATCGAAACGCACGATTACGAGACGAAGGCGCGCATGGCCGAGCGCTTATTGCTCGACGGAAGCAAGATCAAAGTGACGATCATGTTTCGCGGTCGAGAAATTACGTACACGTCCTTCGGGCGGAAGCTGCTCGATCGAATGGCCGAAGATATGGTTCCGCTGGCCACGATCGAACGCGAGCCGCGGCTCGAGGGACGAAACATGTTTATGATCTTGGCGCCGCGCGCGACGCCGACGGGTCCGCCCAAGTTCTCGCAGCACCGCGAGAAAGACGCCGACAAGGACGAACAAGCGGTCGCGCACGACGAGGCCGAACAAGCGGTCGCGCACGACGAGGCCGAAATGGAGGAACAGACCAGTGCCTAAAATTCGAACCCACCGAGGAACCGCCAAACGCGTCAAAGTGACCGGGACCGGCAAGCTGCTTCACCGCCACCAATTCAGCGGTTGCGGCCACATTCTCAGTAAGAAGACGCGTAAGCGCAAACGCAAATTCCGTAAGGATCAGCCGACGTTCAAGGGCGATTTCAAGCGCCTAGCGCCGACGATTCCGTATTTGGTTTAAGGAGGGCTTCGAAGTATGGCACGCATCAAACGCGGTGTTCACGGCCTCAAGCATCGCCGCAAGGTCATGAAGCTCGTCAAAGGCTTTCGCGCAGCCCGCCGCCGCAACTATCGCGTCGCAAACGAAGCGCTCTTGAAGTCGCTGGCGTACGCTTTCCGCGATCGCCGCGTCCGTAAGCGCGACTTTCGCTCGCTGTGGATTAGCCGCATCAACGCGGCCGTCCGCCGCGAGGGCCTTTCGTACTCGGTGTTCATGAACGGCCTCAAGAAATCGGGCGTCAGCCTCAACCGCAAGGCGCTCGCCGAACTCGCGATTTCGGATCGAGCGGCTTTCGGCACGCTGATGAATTTGGCGAAGCAGGCCGTCGGCAAATAAACCCATCCGTTAGGGCCGCTCGCGTCGTTCTCTTACGATGAGCGCGTTGGGGTGGGGCCTTCCGGCCTTGGGGCTTCAAGGCGCCCGGCGCCCGGGGCGTCGAACCGTTGCGCTCATGTTCGATTCGCGCGGCGACGACGCACTAGCGACGGGCTTTGCCGCTCGCGAGCGATGGGCGTTCGACGAAGCCTACCGCCGGTATGCGCCGCTCCTCTATCGCGCGGCGTACAACGTGCTCGGCAACCCCGAGGATGCTTGGGATTGCGTCCAGGACGCGCTCGTACGCGTGTGGCGCTCGCCTAGCGCGTATTCGCGGGCGCGCGGCATGGTGCGGAGTTTCCTCGTGGTCTGCGTTCGCAACGAGGCGATTTCTCGGCGGCGCTCGCAAACGCGGCGGCAACGCCTCGCGCAACGCTTGGCCGCCGAACCGCAAGAACACGAGCAGTTGCGCGCCGGCGATCCGGTCGAGCGGGACCGCCTGCGCACCGCGCTGGCCAAACTTTCGCCGCAGCAGCGTCTTCCGCTCGAGCTGGCCTACTATGAGGGTAAAACGCACGCCGAGATCGCCGACGAGCTGCACGAACCGCTCGGGACGATCAAGAGCCGGATCGCGACGGGATTGCGACGGCTCGCCGCGGCCCTGGAGGCTCCGGGATGACCGGCGAGCGCGATCACATCGAGGAGCCCGACGCCGCGCTCTTCGCGCTCGGCGCACTCGACGACCCCACGCGTGCTGGAATCGACCGGCATGCTGCCGGCTGCGAAGCCTGCAGCCGGCTGCTCGGCGCCGCCGAGCACGACGTTGCCTTGATGGCCGAGGCGGAGCCGGCCCACGCGCCACCTGCCCTTGCCCCGGAATTCCGGATGCCGCGGACGCCCACGGTTCGGGCGGCAGGCTGGCCGGTGTGGGCCGCCCTAGCAGCCGCGCTGATCGTCGCCATCCTCCCGACAGCCTACCTCTGGCGCCAGAACCACGCGATGCATGTCGCCACGCTGGCCGATGCCGGCGCCCTGAGCCGCTTGGCCGGGACCTCCGTTCGCAGCGCGGCCTTTCGTGGCATGGCCGGCGGCTCGACCGCCCGCGTCATGTACGCGCCGGACGGCTCGTGGTACGTCGTGCTCGTAAGCGGGGCATCCAAGGCGCTTGCGGTTGTCTGGATGCACGACGGGCGGCGCACGATGCTCGGCGCGGCCCAGCTTCACGGCGACGTGGCCATGCTCTATCTCCCCAAGAGCCATCGGATGGATCGGCTCGCTCTGCTCGACGGCGAGCGGGTCGTTGCCGAGGCCCAACTTGCCTACTAGTCTAATCTTTGCGTTTATGAGACGGCCCGCCCTGGCATTTCTGGCGCTCCTAGCCGGCGCTCTCCCGGCTCAAGCGGGAGCGGCCAGGACCGATCACCCCTTTACGCCGCGCATGTCTGCGGCGATCACCCGGATAGCCGAGAAGGAGGTGAGTTCCGGGCGGACACCGGGTTTAGCCATCGGCGTCGTCGTGGATGGGCTCCTCGTCTACGCTCGCGGGTTCGGTTTTGCCAACGTCGGTAAGAAGCTTCGCGTGCAACCCGATACGGAATTCTACGTCGGCGGGATTACGAGTCAATTCACGGCCGCCGCCGTGTTGATGCTTTCGCAAGATGGAAAACTCAAACTCGACGACAAGGTCACGAAATACGTCCCCGAGCTGACCGTCGCCGCCGACGTAACGATTGCCGAACTTCTGCAGCAGACCTCGGGCCTGGCGGATCCGACGAAAAAGCCAGCCGCCGCGCCCGATCTCACGCGCTCGATAAAGTCCGGCGATCTGCTGGCGGCCGCCAACGCGTTGAAACCCGTCGCGCCTCCGGGAGCGGCGTACGCGGATAACCCGTTTAACTACATTCTTGCGGGGATCGTCGTCGAACGCGCGAGCGGCGAGCCGCTTTCCGACTACCTGCAACAGCGAATCTTCTTCCCGTTGGTCATGGGTCGCACGTTCCTCGCCGGCGACACGGGGATTTCTCCGTCGTACGCGGTCGGCTACTCGCGCGGCCACAGCGGAAGCGGTTTCGCTCCGGCGCGGCTCTGGGATCCGGCGTGGCTGCAGGGCGACCGGGGACTCGTTACGACGGTTTACGACCTTGCCAAGTGGGATATCGAGATGCCGATTCTCGTGCGGGTGGACGCGGTGCGCACGATGCTTACGCCGAGCGGAGCGGCCGGACCGGCGCGCTACGGAATGGGTTGGGTGATCGACCAGCGGGGTGGAAAGAGCTTCGTTTGGTACGCCGGGCAAATCGCCGGCTATCAGGCGATGAACGCGCTGCTTCCCGACAATCATATCGCCGTGATCGTCCTTGCGAATGCCGACTCGCTCCACGGAGGACGCGTCGTTTCACCGGAGGCAGTGGCCGCGCACATCCTCGACGTCGTTTCGCCGCCGGGAACGGCTCGTCTCGACAACGCGGTCGTCGCTCGCGCGAAGGAATGGCTGCAGCGCCTGGCCGAAAAAAACGTCGATCGGACCCAGCTGACCCCGAGCTTCAGCGCCTACCTCACCGACAACTTGGTCTCGAGTTCGGACTTCGCGGCATTGGGGAAACTGCAAACGATCGTGCCGATATCGAGCACGACCGAACCGAACGGCGGCACGCTCTACGAATTCCTCGTACGGTACGCGCACGTCCGGTACCACTATAAATTTGCGCTGACGAAGGACGGCAAAATCGACGAAATCGTTCTCGCCGATTAAGCGAAAAATAGCGCCGAGCCGCGTTGGTATTTAGCGACCGAACCCGCGCCCGAGTTCACCTCGATTGGTTTGCATCCACAGCAACGCCAGCACGGTCTTGCAATCGGCAATCTCGCCGCCGGCGACCAAACTCCAGGCCGCCTCCCACGCAAACGTCGCGACGTCGATCCGCTCGTCCCCATCGAGCGCTTGGTCGCCCGGCTCGAGGCGTTCGGCGTGGAAGAAGTGGATGATTTCGTCGCAGAAACCCGGCGTCGTATACAGCGACGCAAATGGCCGGATGCTGCCCGCCCGATACCCGGTCTCCTCGCGCAGTTCGCGGGCGGCGGCGGCTAGCGGATCCTCGCCGGGTTCGGCCGCTCCGGCCGGAAGCTCCCACAGCGCCGAACCCACGGCATGGCGGTATTGTCGCACCAGAACGAGTTCGGCCGGCCCGGGCGTCGCCAGGATCGTCACGGAGCCGCGGTGTTCGACGACGTCGAGGCGCTCCTCGGCGCCGTCATCCCATCGGACTTCGTCGATTCGCACGTTGAAAACGCGCCCTTCAAAGACGGTAACCGAAGAAGCCACCTGCGGACGGTCGCTCATGGGTGCCGGTTTGGCGGAACCCTTGCGCCGAGCCTCGTATCTCCCCCGGGTGTCACGACCACGTTCGCCGATTCTGGTCGAAATCGGTTGGCTCGTCTATTTCATTCTCATCTTCGTAGCCGCCGTGTACTTCCTGGTCCGCCTTCTCGTGCCGCATCATTTCAACGACAAGATCGCGATCGCTCTCGCCGCAATCTTTGCGGGGCTGATCATGATCGCGACGCGTGCGTGGATAACCGCGCGCGCTCGATCGCGCTAAGGAGCGCGGTGGCGACGCAGATTGGGGCTCGCGCGGAACGGTTAACCGGCGTTCGGGCGCTCAAATCCGTAAAGGGCCGGCGCGATCGGAATCGCTTTGCCTTCGAGGGTGCGACCTTGCTGGAGGAAGCCCATCGCAGCGGCACCACGATCGAAGA
The DNA here is from genome assembly GCA_039922955.1 of Candidatus Tumulicola sp. Classification (GTDB taxonomy): domain Bacteria; phylum Vulcanimicrobiota; class Vulcanimicrobiia; order Vulcanimicrobiales; family Vulcanimicrobiaceae; genus Tumulicola. Next base: position 3,982 of record JBDTDR010000167.1, on the reverse strand, counting down.
ACTGTACGTAACCCAAGCCGCATACGACGCTACGCCGCGGGTTCGCGCGCTCGATGCCGGCGGTACGCCGACGTTCGTGCTGGACGATCGCGGCGCCGCAAAACTTTCCGACGTGGAAACGCCGAGCGGCATCCTGGCGGTCGCGTCGACGCGTCTGCTCACCATCGGGGAACTGCTGGGCGCCGGAGACGGCGTACTGCTGGTGCTCGGGGACCTCAACGATCCCGGCAACGCCGGGACGTTGCTGCGCTCGGCCGACGCGTTCGGCGCCCGCGGGGTCGTGTTCGGACGCCTGGGCGTGGATCCGTACCACCCCAAGGTCGTCCGCGGCGCGATGGGGGCGCTTTTTCGCCTGCGGCTGGGGGTAGCCGAGCCGCCCGACCTGGCGGCGGCGGCCGCCGACGGCTTTACGATTCTCGGGCTGCGCGCCGGCGGAGAACCGCTGGATGGGTTTGTTTGGCCGGCGCGCAGCGCGGTGGTGATCGGGCACGAGCGCGGCGGCTTGGGCCGGTGGGACGGCGCGTGCGACCGGCACGTCGGGATTCCCATGGCCAGGCCGGCAGACAGCCTCAATGCAGCAATCGCAGGCTCGATTGCTCTCTACGAGGCGGCGAAGGGACGGGCTCTATAGCCCTCCGAGCCGGTCTTGTCAAGAGAGTGTTTGCGACCAAAAAAGTCAAGACTACCGGGGCTAAAAGTCCCATGTTATACTCACGGCATTCCTCGAGACCGGCCGCCCCCGAGCCGACGGCTTAGAAGGAGAACCGAGCGCACCATGACCGCCACTTTCTTCTGGAAGCTCTTTGCCCAAACTGGTTCGATCGACGCCTACTTGGCGTATCGACACCTCCATCCGGTGCCTAGCCCGACCTAACGATACGCTCACGCGAGGGTCGCAAGGCGCGCAAAACGGTGGGCGCGGCGACCGGAGAAGTTCGAGTCAGTTTTGAAAACGCCCGGTAAGAGACCACACCGGGTGTTTTCAATTTCTTGACGGGGCATCGATACGTGACGGCGATTCGGAATCCACAACCGCTATGAGCGAGCTGGCTTCGACGCTCGAAGACCTTCGCCGGCGGTTCCAGGCTGAACTCGACGCCTGCGCCGACGAGCGCGGCCTCGATGCGGCGCGCGTCGCGTACCTCGGGCGTAACGGCGAAGTGACGCAGGTGCGGCGAACGATCGGTACGCTGCCGCCGGACGAGCGCCCGACCGCGGGCAAAGTCATCAACGACGCCGTCGAAGCCATGGAAGCGACGCTTGCGGACGTACGCGCGCGCTTCGAATCCAGCGCTTTCGAGAGCGACCTCGCGCAATCGATCGACGTCACGTTTCCGTCGATCCCGCCGCCGCGCGGCTCGATCAACCCGGTCCGCCGGATCGTCGAAGAGACGTGCGCGTATTTTCGCCGCCACGGTTTTGCGGTCGCGATCGGGTCGGAGGTAGAACCGGACTACTATAACTTCGACGCGCTCAACATTCCGCGCGACCATCCGGCCCGCGAAGGCTTCGACTCATTTTGGTTAACCGACACGCTGCTGCTGCGTCCGCACACCTCGCCGATCCAGGTCCGCACGATGCAGCAGCATCGCCCGCCGATTGCCATCGTGGCTCCCGGGAAATGCTTTCGCCGCGATGCGGTCGACGCGCGCCACCTGTTCCAGTTCCACCAAATCGAGGGCCTGCTGATTGCCGAAGGCATCCACTTCGGGCACTTGAAAGGCATGCTGACCGGCATGTGCCGCGAACTCTTTGGAGCCGCTCAAAGCGTCCGCTTTCGGCCGTCGTTCTTTCCGTTTACCGAACCGAGCGCCGAGGTCGACACGACCTGCCCGAAGTGTAAAGGCCGCGGCGAAGGCTGCGGGATGTGCGGCGGGTCGGGATGGATCGAGTTGGGCGGCGCGGGAATGGTTCATCCCAACGTCCTGCACGAGGTCGGCTACGATCCCGGCGTCTATTCCGGCTGGGCGTTTGGTTTCGGCGTCGAACGCCTCGGGCTCACGCGCTACGAAGTCGACGATATTCGCCGCTTCATTGACAGCGATCCCGACTTCCTCGAACAGCTTCAATAAAGGCGGCAACTACAAGACATGCGCGTTCCCATCGGCTGGCTGCGTGATTTCGTCGATCTGCCCGCGGAAGCGCAAGCGATCGCCGATCGCTTGGCGATGCTCGGCTTTCCGGTCGACGACATCGCCAAGCGCCCGCCGATTACGGGAGTCGTCGTCGGCAGGATCGCTACGCTGGAAAAACATCCGAACGCCGACCGGCTGCAGGTGGCGCAAGTCGACGTCGGCCGCGACGCGCCGCTGACGATCGCGACGGCGGCAACCAACGTTGCGGCCGGACAGACGATCGCGGTGGCGACCATCGGCGCACGCCTGCCGCAGCTCACCATCGCGCCGCGCAAGATGCGGGGCGTCGCTTCGGAAGGCATGATGATCTCGGCCGAAGAGCTGGCGCTGCCGGCGGAATGGTTCGAAGACGGTATCATGCAGCTCGAGTCCGGTGCCGCGCTGGGTGCCGACGTCGTCGAGCTGTTCGGCTTGGACGGTGAGGTGCTCGACGTCGAAATCACCAGCAATCGCGTCGACGCCATGTCGATGATCGGCCTCGCCCGCGAACTCGCCGCGTCGTACGGCACGCCGCTGCGGCTGCCGTCATTTCACAACCCCGGCCGGCGCGACGAACCGGCGGGCGAGACTCCGATCGTGACGATCGAATCGCCCGACTGCATACGTTTCGTCGCCCAGCGCTTCGACGGCATCCGCGTCGGGCCGGCTCCGGCTTGGATGCGCGTTCGCCTCGCGCTCGCCGGGCAACGTCCGATCAACAACGTCGTCGACGTTTCCAACTACGTGATGCTCGAAACGGGACAGCCGCTTCATTTTTACGACGCGGCGTGCGTAAGCGAAGCTCGGATCGTCGTGCGCGACGGCCGCGACGGCGAGAAGCTCGTCACCCTCGACGACGTCGAGCGGACGCTTTCGCCGCAAGCGCTGGTGATTGCCGGACGACGCGAAGCGCTCGGCCTGGCCGGCCTGATGGGCGGCGCGTCGAGCGAAGTGCGCGACACGACGACGGCCGTGCTGCTCGAGGCGGCCAACTTCAACGGCACGCGAATTCGCCGAACGAGCAAAGCGCTGGGCCTGCGCAGCGAAGCGGCGTCGCGACACGAGAAGACGCTCGCGCCCGCGCTGACCGACGTCGCTGCCGCGCGCGCCGCGCAGCTGCTGACCGAGTTTGGATCGACCGCCTACCGCCCGCGGGCGTTCGGCGCGGATCTCGTCGGAGCCGAGCCGATCCGGTTAAGCGTCGGCGAGGTGGAACGGCTGCTGGGGCTTGTCCTAACGGCACGGCGGATCGCCGAACACCTGACCGCGTTGGGTTGCCAGGTCGCATTCGAAGGCGACGCAACCCTGAGCGTTACGCCGCCGGACTGGCGACGCGACCTCACGATTTCCGCCGATCTGGTCGAAGAAGTCGCGCGCATGGAAGGCTACGACAAGATCCGGGCGGTGGTGCCTTCGGTGCCGCCGCACGACATTTCGAGTGCACCGTTCGATCGCGAAAACACGATCGCGCACGCGCTGGCTGCGTTGGGCTATCGCGAAGTCATCACGCATTCGTTGCACGGACGCGAGTTGCTCGACCGCGCGGCGCGCGCGGGCCGGGCGCCCGACGCCGTGCCGGTCGAGGTGCTCAATCCACTGTCGGAAGATCAGCGCTACCTGCGGTCATCGCTCGCCGGCGGTTTGATTGCCTACTTCGGCGGCGTTGACGCGCCGATTCGCATCTTTGAAATTGGTCGTGTGTTCGCGCGGCACGACGGCACGGTCGGCGAAACGGCGATGCTGACGTTCGGCTTTTCCGCTGAGCCCAGCGACGAGCCGGCCTGGCGCGACACCGGCTTCCTGCGTTTGAAGGGCGACGCCGAAGCGCTACTGCTCGAGGTCACCGGGCGTCGCGCGGAAGCGGTTGT
>JBDTDR010000166.1:0-3537 GCA_039922955.1 Candidatus Tumulicola sp. | reverse complement strand
GCAGCACCTCGACGGCAACGCCGGCGGCCCGGGCGGCCGTCACCAGCGCGCTGCCGGGGTCGGAAATGCCCGGCATGCCGGCGTCGCTGGTCACGGCGACCAGCCCCGTTCGCGCACGCTCGACGATGCCGGGCGTCGCACCGGCGGCGTTGCGTTCGCGGTAGCTCCACAGCTCGCGACCGGCGATCCCGAGCGCTTGCAGCAGCTTGCGGGCGACTCGGGTGTCCTCGGCGACGATCAGATCCGCATCCCGCAAAGCGTCCAGAGCGCGAAGCGTCACGTCGCGCAAGTTGCCCAGCGGAGTCGGGACGAATACGAGCGGCATTGCGGCGGCTTTCGACGCGGTTCGCGCCGGTACTTACGCGAGGCCGAAGCGCCCTTGATGAAGGAGCTCTAGACCGGCGTACCGCAGGAGCCCTTACTTGCTTAACTCTCGGAGAATGTGAGGTCCTTGCATGGATAGCACGAGCGATACCGCCACGAACGCGGCCGCCGCCGGCATCTTTGGCGGCATCATGCTGATCGTCGTGATCGTCACGTGTGCGCTGGCCGTCTTCTTCGTCTGGCTCTTTTGGCGGATCTTTGCCAAGACCGGAATGAACGGCGCCCTGGGGCTGTTGTGCCTGGTTCCCTATGTCGGCCCGCTGATTTGCCTCCTCATACTCGCGTTCGGTGAGTGGCCCAACGAGATCCAGCCGCAAGGCGGTTCGCTGATTCCACCGCCCGCCGCCCCTCCCGGCTCGTCGGTTATGCCGACCTAGGAGTTTTTCCGCAACCTGCTAGCAACCGGTTAAGCCTGCGTGCGCCGCCACGCACACGTCGCCAGGTGGTCGTTCACCAAACCGACGGCTTGCATGAACGCGTAGCAAATCGTCGGTCCGACGAACCGGAAACCTCGCTTCCGCAGCTCCTTGCTCATCGCTTCGGATTGCGCGCTCGTCGCGGGAACCTCAGGCTGGCGGCGCCAGCGGTTGACGATGGGTTTCCCTCCGGCAAACTGCCAGATAAACGCGTCAAACGAACCGAACTCGCGTTGAATCGCCAAGAAGGCCTTGGCGTTGGAGACGACCGATTCCACCTTGGATCGATTGCGAACGATGCCGGGATCGCGCAGAATCTTTTCTAGCGTCGGCGTTGCCATGCGTGCGATCCGGTGCGGATCGAAATCGAAAAATAGCCGCCGGTAGTTTTCGCGCTTGCGCAGGATCGTCTCCCAGCTCAGGCCGGCCTGCGCGCCTTCGAGCACGAGGAATTCAAACAGCCGCCGATCGTCGTGAACCGGTTTGCCCCACTCGTCGTCGTGATATCGTCGCGACGCATCCGTCGTCGCCCACGTACAGCGCGAGGGAACCGCGGCGATTTTCGTCATGCGGGTCGCAGTAAGCGCCGGCTTTGAACGAATCCTGCCGTTGCGGCGCTCGGCAACGCGGCCAAGAACAACCCTTCGCCGAGGAGGTGATTTCAGGACGCGCCGTAACGCCCCGGTGTGATCGCACCCTCGGCCAGCCGCCCGGCACGCGACTATGCCGAGGCGCTCGAACGCGCGCGCGCTTTTATGGCGCTCGACGATGCCGGCATTCTCCCCGCGGCGCACACGACGTTGCTCGAGCACGGGAGGCGTACGGCGCTGGCGGTCGTGCTCTTGCACGGGTTCACGAACAATCCCGCGCAGTACGCGCAACTTGCTCCGTTGCTCCACGAGCGTGGTGCCACCGTCTTCGTGCCCCGGATGCCCGAGCATGGCGACCGCGACCGGCTGACCGACCGGATTGCGCGACTCACCGCCGAGATGCTGCTCGAGAGTGCCGGCGAAGCGATGGATATCGCTTGCGGGCTGGGCGCGAGCGTCGGCGTGCTCGGCATTTCGATGGGGGGAACGCTGGCGGCATATTTCGCCCAAAATCGCGGGATTGCGGTCGCCGTGCCGGTCGCACCGGATTTTGCGATGTTGCAGCTTCCCTACCCGGCCAGCCGCGCGTTGGCCCGGATCTTCCTGGCTCTGCCGAACTTTTTCACGTGGTGGGACCCGCGCCAGCGCGCGCATCAGCGGCCGCTCACGGCCTATCCGCGCTTTTCGACGCGCGCGCTGATGCAGACGCTGCGCATCGGCGACGACGTGTACGCCGCGGCGCAACGGCGACGCGCGCTGGCCGATCGCATCGTCACGGTCGTGAACCGTTGCGATCCGGCGGTGAATAACGAGGTGGCGCGGCACGTTTCGTCGAGCTGGAGCGGTTGGAATCGCAGCGGGGTCGAATACGTCGAACTGCGCGGGCTTCCGGAGAATCACGACATCATCGATCCACAGAACCCGCTGGCCTGCACCGATCGCGTCTACCCGAAGCTCCTGGAGGCGCTCGGCCTCTGATGCGAATCGTGGCGCTCTTCGCGGCGGCGTTGCTGGCCGGATGTTCGGCTACGTCGCATTCGGCGTCACCGGGATCGGCACCGGCGATCCCGTTCGTCCGCGGAGCCGACTCGGCTCGCTTCCCCCAGCCGAACGGCGCCGGAAAGATCCGGCACGTCGTGATCGTCTTTCAAGAAAACCGAAGCTTCGACAATTTATTTCAAGGCTATCCCGGCGCGGATACCGTCTCGAGCGGGAAGAACTCGTCGGGACAAACGATCGAGCTTAAGCCGGTGAGCCTCGCCAAGCGCTACGTCATCGACCATTCCGCCACGGCGATGTTCGCGGCTTGCGACGGAGACGCGAAGCTGCCGGGCACGGATTGCAAAATGGATGGGTTCGACCTGGAACAGTCCGTCGCCGGCCCTCCCCACCCGCAATACGCGTACGTGCCGCACGACGAGTCTAAACCCTATTTCGACATGGCGCACGAGTGGGTGCTCGCCGACCGTACCTTCCAGTCGCAACTCGACGAAAGTTTCGTTTCGCATCAATACATCATTGCCGCGCAAGCGCAATCGAGCGTCAACCTGCCGTTCTTGCTGGCCTGGGGTTGCGACGGCGGGCGAAGAGACCTCGTCGAGACGATCCTGAAGGGGCGCGCGTTCGGAAAACCGCAGCGAGCCTGCTTCGACTACACGACCCTGGGCGACGAGCTCGATCGAGCCAACCTGCCGTGGCGATTTTACACGTCTAAAATCAACGATCCCGCGGATGGCGTATGGTCCGGCTATCAGGCGGTCCGTCACATCCGTTACGGCCCGGACTGGAAAACCGACATCGTTACGCCGCAAAAGCGGTTCATCGAGGACGTTGCCGCCGGGAGGCTCGCCAGCGTTACGTGGATCACGCCGACCTGCGAAGAGTCCGATCACGTCAACTGCGGCGGGGGATACGGGCCGTCGTGGGTGACGTCACTCGTCAATGCCGTCGGCAACAGCCCGTTCTGGAATACGACCGCAATTTTCGTGATGTGGGACGATTGGGGCGGCCTTTACGACCACGTTCCCCCACCGCACTTAGACGACGACGGCCTGGGTTTTCGGGTCCCCCTGCTGGTGATTTCGCCGTATGCAAAACAAAACTACGTCTCGCACGTTCGATACGAGCATGGCAGCATTCTGAAGTTT
>JBDTDR010000165.1:0-3685 GCA_039922955.1 Candidatus Tumulicola sp. | reverse complement strand
ACGCATCGCACGCTCGTTCCGTACCTGATCGAAGAGACGTACGAAGTCGTCGAAGCGATCGAGAGCGGCGACCTCGACGCGCTCTGCGAAGAACTGGGCGACCTGCTGCTCCAAATCGTGTTTCACTCGCAGGTAGCCACCGAGACGGGAAAGTTCGGCATAGCCGACGTCGTCGACGCGCTTTCCAACAAAATGGTCCGCCGGCACCCGCACGTCTTCGGCGACGCCGTCATCGAAGACGTCGATGCCCAATGGCGCAACTGGGAGCGGCTCAAGGCACTTGAAAAGACCGGGTTAAAACGGAAAAGCCGGCTCGACGGGATCCCCAAGCATCTCGGCGCGCTGCAGCGCGGCCAGCGGATGCAGGAAAAGGCTGCGCGCGTCGGCTTCGACTGGCCCAACGTCGAAGGCGTTCTCGAAAAGCTGACCGAGGAGCTGCGCGAGCTGGCCGAGGCGCGGCGCGAAAAGCAGAACGATCCGCACGTCCGGGAAGAGCTTGGCGACGTTTTCTTTACGCTCGCGAACCTATCGCGCGCGCTCGGGATCGACGCCGAAACGGCAATGCGCGAAGCCGACGAGAAGTTTTACAAGCGCTTTAGCTTCATGGAGGAGCGCGCCGTCGCCGATGGCAGAACCCTTTCCGACCTATCGCTCGACGAACTCGAGGAATTGTGGCAACAAGCGAAAACGCAAGCAGCCTGATTCGGCTGCGCATGAGCGCGCACGACGCGCATTACGGCGGAAATTTGGTCGACGGCGCGCGGATGCTCGCGCTTTTCGGCGACGTTGCAACCGAACTTCTGATTCGGCTCGACGGTGACGAAGGACTGTTCGTCGCCTACGATGCGGTCGAGTTCCTCGCGCCGGTCCATGCCGGGGACTACATCGAAGCCGAGGGACGCATCGTCAAAGTCGGCAACACGTCGCGGCGCATGGAGTTCGAGGCGCGCAAAGTCATCGCGGCTCGACCCGACGCCGGCGGCAGCGCGGCCGACGCGCTCGATCCGCCGGTCGTCGTCTGCCGCGCCAGCGGCACCTGCGTAACGCCCAAGGGGAAAAAGCGGCGCTAAGAAAGGGCGATCTCGTCGTCGTGCGCGCTCATACCAGCCGCTCGTGCGTCTTGTGTTTCCATACGAACTCATAGTAACAGAACTGGAGAATGAGTCCGCTGCAGAACGCAATCGGATAACCCATCCAGACGCCGTCCAGGCCGAATCGGTGCATCAGCAGATAGGCCGCCGGAACTTCGACTCCCCAGATCGAGAAGATCCCGATCAACGTCGGCAGGAGCACGGTTCCGCTGCCGCGCATGATGCCGCTGAGCACCGCGCTGTTGCCGAACACCGCATAACTCCATAGCGTGATCATCAGCAGCCCGTGCGCGATCGTCAAGGTGTGGGGATTGATGATGAACCAGCCCAGAATATCCCACGCGAAAATGTAACAGATCGAGATCAGCACCGCGCCGATCGCATAGTTCAAACCGACCGCCGACCGGATGACGCTGCCAAGCTTGTCCTCGCGGCGCGCGCCGATGCACTGCGCGCCGAAAATCGACGCGGCGATGCCGATCGAAATGGCGGGAAACTGCACGTAGCTAACGACCTGATTTACCGCTCCGTACGCCGCCGTGGCGTCGGACCCGAATCGGTTCACGAAGGTAATGACCGCAATCTCCGCCAGCGAAACCATTATGACCTGGATCCCGGTCGGAACGCCGATCCGAATAACGGCCCAGAGAATCTTTGGGTCGATCCCCATATCGGAAAGCGTCTCCCGATCGAATTTCAACGGATGGTTGCGCCGGTGGAGATACGCGAGCAGCCACGCGAAGGCCGCACCGTTCGCGATCGCACCGGAAACGGCGGCGCTGACGACTCCCAGCTTCGGGAGCCCGAACCACCCCAGGATCAAGAGCGGCGTGATCGCCACCACGAGGACGGTCGAAACGATGAGCGCGTAAAACGGTGTCGTCGAGTCGCCGGTGCCGCGCAAGAACGTCGTGTAGACGAGGTAGGCGAAGATCAGCGGCATCGTCAGGAAAATGACCTTCGCATAGGCGTCGGATTGCGCGAGAATGTCGCTCGGGGTGCCCAGCATCGCGAGGATCGACGGCGACCCGAGCGTTCCCACGACGGCGACGAGAATGCCCAGATACAGCGACGCACCGAGCACCGTTCCGGCAATTTTTTTGACTTTGTGGTGGTCGCCGGCGCCGTAGGCTTGGCCGATCAAGACCGTACTGCCGCTGGCGATTCCGATGAGGAACGCGACCAGGAGAAACACGACCGGAAAGACGGCCGATATCGCACCGAGCGCCTGCGTTCCAAGCAGGCGTCCGATCCACACGCTCGCCACCGTTTGCGATGCCGCTTGCAGTATGTTGCTCAGCATCAAGGGGATGAGAAAGACGAGGAGCAGCCGCCACATCGGTCTGCTCTCGTCAAAGACGTTGATTCCCGGGCGACGCGCGACCGACGCCTGCGCCATGCGTTACTCCCTATGCGATCGGCTTTCGAAGTGGTCCCAATTGCGCCACGGCCTGCTTCAACCTGCCGGCGGCATACCGAACGGCGTGAAAATTAGCCTGGAGCCGGCGGGTGCGGTCGTCCTCTTCGGTGTAGCGTTCCCGGTGCGGCTCGATAAGTTTATGAAGGTCTCCCGGCTCTCCAAACGACGGAGCGAGGCGCACGAGGCCTTGGAGCATGGACGTATCACCAAGGATGGAAAGGCCCTCAAACCCGGGTATCAGGTGAAGCCGGGCGACGTGCTCGAGATCCATTACGCGACGCGATTCGTCACCGTCGTCGTTCGCGAAGTGCCGCTGCGGGTCACGCCGGCGGTGAAGCCGGCCGACCTATACGAGATTCTGACGACGCGCAAGGACGAGCCGGCCGACTGGATATGATCTCCGCCGATACCAAAGATGCGCTCGCGCGCGACTTGCCCGAAACCGATCACTGCCGCCAGGCACTTTTGGCCGGCTTGGTGCTCTACGGCGCCACCGCCAAGAGCGCAGAGTTCGTCACGCATCGCAACGCGATCGCCCGCCTCTTCTGGTCGCTGCTCGGCGACGAGCGGAAATCACACCCGATCGAAACGCGGACCGCGACGCGGCTGGCGCGTCTACCGACGTTTGCCATCGCCTTGCCGCAACGCCTTTGCGCTCATTCGCCTAAGCCCGCGCGCAAATGTGACCGGCTGATTGAAATTCGCGCCGCGTTTCTGGCCTGCGGGTCGCTGGCGGCCGGGACGCACGGGTATCACCTGGAGTTCGTAGTTCTCCAGGAGCCGCTCGCACGGCGCTTGGAGTGGACGCTACGCAGCGCCGGCGTGCCGCCGAAGCTGACCGTGCGAAAAGGGCGCGTCGTCGCGTACTACAAAGACTTCGACGCCATCGTCAAGCTGCTGACGTTGATCGGTGCGTTTGGAGCGGTGCTGCGACTCGAAGACGTGCGCGCGCTGCGCGAGACGAAGAATCGCATTCACCGGCTGGTTAACACCGAAGCCGCCAACCTCGAGCGCACCGCGGCGGCGGCGGCGGCACAGCGCCGCGTTATCGAGTATCTCGAAAATGCGTACGGCCTGCCGCAGCTCTCGCCGGCGCTGCGCGAAATCGCGGAACTGCGGCTCGAACATCCCGACGAATCCCTTTCGGAACTCGGGCGCCGCTGCAACCCGCAGA
>JBDTDR010000164.1:0-3637 GCA_039922955.1 Candidatus Tumulicola sp. | reverse complement strand
GACCGGTCCTTGGACGGTACCGATCCGTTGGCCCATGCCGGCCTTTGGCTGGCCGCGCCCAGCCAACCGCGGAGCCGCGTTCGGCGAAGCCGCCGTATCGGGATACGACGCGCCGCGCAGCGGTTGCTCCGCTTTTACGAAGCCGGGAATCGCTACGTGAGCGGCCCGGCGCATCTGAGCCCTCCTTGAATGCGCGGTAGGGCTGTGCTATAGTGTGGGCGTCGCGTTGCTCTTGATTTGTCTCAGCCGCGACGCCTTTGACATTCCCCACGTCCGCGCCACCGATCCGATTGCGAGGCAGCCTCGCCCGCGAATCGACGCTGTTCGCGCTGACGCGGCTCCCCCAAGAGAGATACTCTTCTGCAAACGGAACATCGCCCCAACAACGACATGCGTCCTCCCCAGCAAGGAGCAGGCGGCCGCCGCCGCCGTTCGCGCCATCGGCGCTTCCCGCAGCCGCCCGGTCAGGTTCACGATCAGTTTCCGCAGCCCGATGCTGGCCCGCCCGGCCTCACCGCCGTACAGCTAACGGAAAAAACGAAAACCGAGCTCGTCGAGATCGCCAAGGAAATGGAGATCGAGATTCCGAGCCCGGCTAAACTGAAGAAGGACGAGATCGTCGCTGCGATCGTTTCGGCGCAAGCCGTGCGGTCGGGCCTCGAAATGGCGAGCGGCATCCTCGACATCCTTCCCGAGGGTTACGGCTTCTTGCGCCGCAGCGGTTACGTGATCGGCAACGACGACATCTACGTCAGTCAATCGCAGATTCGGCGTTTCGAACTACGCCGCGGCGATTTGGTCGAAGGCCAAGTGCGCCGCCCCAAAGAGAGCGAAAAATATTACGGCTTGATCCGCGTCGACACGGTCAACGCGTTGGATCCCGAAGCCGTCAAGGGGCGCCGCCTTTACGAAAAAGGCACGCCGATCTATCCGCAGGAGCGCTTCAAACTCGAGGTGCGCTCGACCCAGCTCTCCACCCGCGTCATCGATCTCTTCTGCCCGATCGGCAAGGGTCAGCGCGCGCTGATCGTTTCGCCGCCGAAGGCCGGTAAGACGACGCTGCTCAAGAACATCGCCAACTCGATCTCGATTAACCATCCCGAAGCGCACATCATCGCGCTGCTGGTCGACGAGCGCCCCGAAGAAGTCACCGACATGCAGCGCACGATCGACGGCGAAGTCGTCGCCTCGACGTTTGACGAGCATCCCGAAAACCACACCGCCGTCGCCGAACTCGCGATGGAACGCGCCAAGCGTCTGGTCGAGCTCGGTAAGGACGTCGTGATCCTGCTCGATTCGATCACCCGTCTGGCCCGCGCGTACAACCAAGTCGTGACCAGCTCCGGACGAACGCTCTCGGGCGGCCTCGATACGGCGTCGCTGCACAAGCCGAAACGTTTCTTCGGTGCGGCGCGCAAGATCGAAGAAGGCGGGTCGCTCACGATCATCGCGACGGCGTTAATCGAAACCGGATCGAAGATGGACGACGTCATTTTCGAAGAGTTCAAAGGCACCGGCAACATGGAACTCAATCTGACGCGCAAACTCGCCGAATCGCGGGTATTCCCGGCCATCGACATCAAGCGCTCGGGCACCCGTCACGAAGAGCTGCTGCTCTCGCCCGACGAGATGCGCAAGATCTGGATGCTCCGCCGCGCCACCGCCGTGCTCAACACCGGCGACATAACCGAGATCATTCTCGACAAGATGGCCCAAACGCGCACGAACGACGAGTTCCTGCAGTCGGTCACCAAGGAAGCCCTCTCGATGTCGCGCGGCTACGAAGACGGCGGCAACGGCAAACACTAAGGGTTTGTCCGGCACCGCCGTTCGGCTCAACAAGTACATCGCGATGGCCGGGGTAGCGTCGCGGCGCCAGGCCGACGAGCTGATCGCGCGCGGCAAGGTGCGCATCAACGGGCGCGTCGTGCGCGAGCTGGGAACGCTGGTGAACGACGGCGATCGCGTCGACGTGAGCGGCACGCCGATCCACGTGACGCACGAGCGCTCGTATCTGGTGCTGCACAAACCCGTCGGGGTCGTGACGACCATGCGCGATCCGCAAGGCCGGCGCACGATCGCGCAGATCCTTCCACCCGGGCCGCGCATCGTGCCGGTCGGGCGCCTCGACTACGAGACGTCGGGCGTGCTGCTGCTCACCAACGACGGCGACCTCGCAAACCGGTTGCTGCACCCGCGCTTCGGCGTGGAGAAGACGTATCGCGCCGTTATCGGTGGCCGTCTTTCCCAGCACGAAGTCGAGCGTATCAACGCTGGGGTGGTTCTCGACGATTTCCGCGCCGAGGGCGCGAAAATACGGGTCGTTTCGGTGCGCCGCGACCATTGCGTCGTCGACATTACCATTCACGAGGGCCGCAACCGGCAGGTTCGCCGGATGTTCGAGACGCTCGGGCATCCCGTCTTAGGCTTGTCGCGACTACGCTTCGGACCGGTCGCTCTCGGGCAACTCGCTCCGGGACATTCCCGTCCGCTCACGCAACGGGAACGCAACGCCCTTGAAAAGCACCGTGCTGACGGAGGCTGAGGCGCCCGGCGCGAAGCGGGACGGCATGCCTCCCACCAAAGAGCGTCACCTGGCGCGCCGAGACGCGCGCCCCGACCGGACCGTCGTCCGGTTGCCGAACGGCGCATCCTTTGGCGGCGAGGTGCTCGGGCTGTGCGCGGGGCCGTGTTCGGTCGAATCCGAGGCGCAGATCGAGGCAACCGCCGCCGCAGTGGCCGGCGCCGGTGCCAACGTTCTGCGCGGCGGCGCATTCAAGCCACGAACCTCACCCTACGCTTTTCAGGGACTAGGGCGACGCGGTTTAGCGCTGCTCCGCGCCGCCGCCGACCGCCACCAGCTGGCCGTCGTTACCGAAGTGCTCGATCCGCGCGACGTCGAGATGGTCGTCGAGTATGCCGACATGCTGCAGATCGGCGCGCGCAACATGCAGAACTTCGCGCTGCTGCGCGAGGCCGGTCTCGCCGGCAAACCGATCCTGTTGAAGCGCGGGTTCGCCGCGACCGTCGACGAGTGGCTGATGGCGGCCGAGTACGTGCTCGTCGAGGGAAATCCGCAAGTGGTCTTGTGCGAACGAGGCGTACGTTCGTTCGACTCCGCGACCCGCAATCTTCTCGACCTTTCCGTCGTTCCTCTCCTGGCTAGGCTCACCCATCTGCCGGTCATCGTGGACCCGTCACACGGCACCGGGCTCGCGCGCTTAGTCGAGCCGATGAGCATGGCGGCGATCGCAGCGGGCGCCGATGGGCTCTTGGTTGAAGTGCACCCCGACCCGGCGGACGCCGCGTCGGACGGCCCGCAATCGTTGACCTTGGAGCAGTTTGCCGCTCTGGCAGTGAGGCTGGGCGGGATAGCTTCGGCAGTAGGGCGCCGCCTACCGGCGGCCGGCCTCGCGGTACAACGCATACACACGCTGATTTGAGGGTAGAGGTACTCGATGAAACGCACTTGGGGAATCGTCGCATTCACCGCCGCCATAGGTTTACTGTTAGGAGCGCTGCCGGCCGGCGCGCAATATGCAAACGAGTTTTCACCGGCCAAACTTCTGACTCAAGGCAAGACGACGGTCGATATCGCCGGCAACGGCACGGTGATCGTCCAAGTTCAGGTGAACGC
>JBDTDR010000163.1:0-14873 GCA_039922955.1 Candidatus Tumulicola sp. | reverse complement strand
AGACCGATTACACATTCGAGAATTACGATCGTTTGATCGATACCCCGACGGAAGTTGCACCAAGCTTCATGGTTGATTCGTTCACAGTGAACGACCGCCTCTATCGGACTGTGGTCCATCACAACGGCCCGACCACTCCGGCGGAGCGCGCGCGATTTGTTGCGTCCGTCCGCAGAATCGTAGAAGCGCACAACCGGGTGATTGGCCCGCCACCGCTGCGCATGTACACGTTCCTGTTCCACATCGGGTTCCCGGGTGGTGACGGAATGGAGCATCTCTATTCAACTCAGATAATCGACAGAAACCCATGGGTCGATACCGCATCTGTCCTTGCTGGTGTCGAAACTGCCGCGCACGAGTACTTCCACGTTTGGAACGTAAAGCGAATTCGCCCGATGGCGCTCGGCCCGTTCGATTACACCACGCCGCAGTACGAGCCAAGTCTCTGGGTCGCGGAGGGTTGGACGCAGTACTACGGTGAGATGGCCACATCGCGCGCGAAGCTCGGCTCAAAGGACGACACCTATGCTATGATGGCTGGAATAGTTCAAGCAAACCTCACGGCGCCAGGCCGGAAGGAAGTCTCAGCACGTATGGCGTCCTTCGAAGCACCGTTCTTTGATGGGGCACCGCATGCGCAGAAGACGAACGCGTCGCAAACGTTCTTCTCATACTATTTCAAAGGCGCAGGGATCGCCCTCGCACTTGACTTGATGATCCGCGACCAGAGCGACAACGTACGCTCCCTCGATAACGCGCTGGGTGATTTGAAGAAGCTCTCGTGGGATCGCCCAAACGCGTCGTACTATCTGCAGGGTCGAGGCTACACCGAGGCGGATGTGGAGCGGGCAGTCTCGCAAGCCATGGGCAAGGACATGCACTCCTGGTTCGATCAGCACGTTGGCGGTACCGCGGATATCGATTTTGACCAGGTCCTGGCACTTGCGGGTCTCAAATTGGACCGGAGCGCCAAACGATGGACGATATCGGAAATGCCAGAAGCCAACTCGCGGCAGGTCGCTATTCGCGACGTGTGGCTGACGGATTCTCACCAATAGGCATCCGTAGGCATTTGTAGGCATCGCGTGAGCTTCGTGGTGGTGTAGCGGGAATGGCCGGCGGCGGCCGCAGAGCGGCCGTCGGAGTGACAATGCTCCCGGGCGGTCGTCATTCAGCAGTCACTCTCGCCCTTTGTAATGACAACTGGTCCTTCATCCTCGCCACGCTCGTGGCGTGCCGCGCTCGTTGTGGCTTGCCTAGCTGGTACAGTCATTGTCTGCGCCATACTTGCGATCGAGGTTCGCCAGTCGAACGCCGCCCTCTACGCGGCCGCGTCAAGGACACTCGGAGACTACGCTACGACGGCCGGTCGGCTTCTCGGAACGGAAGCTATTCGAAGGGACAATGAATTCCGGATCAGACTGTTCGGAGAGTTGCAGGGCACAGTACTGGTGGGCGGAACCGTACCCCCTCTCGCGAGCTTTGCGCAACGCGCCGAGTCGCTCTACACGGACGCAGGCTTTCCGCCAGATTCCAATCGTGGCTACCTCCGCGTCGACCTACGCACGCGAAAGTGGCAGGGGCTCCTGGCGCTCACGGATAGCGTTCGGGCCGAGATCCTGATCGATACAATCGAAACGCGCGCGCGCACCGGAGGAATACCGGCTCTACTGCGCTTTCCCGGAGTCTCGAGCCGGATCATCTATTCGAGCACAGCTGTAGCGGGAGCGGATGGGCGGCATTGTCACCGCCCGGCGCGCGTAGCTCCGACGTATGGAGTGAAACCCAATGGCGATGGCGGTTCCGAGCTCCGGCGAAGCTTCGCGCTAGGCGGGCAACGCTGCCCAGGTTACGGGGCCGACGATTCCGTCAACCACCAGTCCCTGGCTCTGCTGAAAGATCTTTACGGAACTAGTATTTTAGTGCCGGATAGTGAAAATGCAGCAGGAGTGCCCAGAGAGCGCAGGCAAATGCGACGCCAAAAAGCGTACCGCCAAAAACGTCGGTCGGATAGTGAGCGCCCAACGCTACGCGCGACCAATCAACGCCGGCCATCCACACGGCTAGCGCGGTTGCCATAATAATCTTCGGGACCTTCGGGAGCGGCGACATCAATACGAAGACGAGCCACGAACCGAAGAAGACGATCGCGGTGGTCGCGTGCCCACTCGGATACGAAAAGCCAAGGTCTCGGTTAATGAACCACGCGTCCGGCCGGGAGCGCCGAAAGACGTGCTTCAAGAGTTCCACGGCGCCTTGCGACAGCAGCTGGGAGGCGAATATGGCAACCGAAACGATGACGTTAGCGCGCGCGATTGCGACTATCACGATGCCGGCAATCGCCACCGCGAGGAGCGGCAGCGCTCGACCACTGGTGGTAAACACGAGCGCGAGCGGAATTACCCGTCCGCGCAGCGCGGAAGCTCCAACGTCAACGCTCCACAGACTAGGCGCGTGAACGACGGAAAACCCGAGGAGAAAAAACGCGCATAGGGAAGCGGCGGCAATCAGCCACAGGCGCATTTCGAGCGTCATGCCGTCTTGGCCGCGACATCTAAAGGCGCCATCACCCGCAAAACGCGATGCGCGACGCGTAGCCGCAGCGGCGTCTTGCCAAATTCGCAGCCATCTACCGCGACGGGCGCTTTGGGCTCCGTGCGAATCTTCAGGGGTTTCGAGGTCGACCAAAGATGTACGCCGGAGAGAGCTTGCTGTTCGCCTCGAAGGAGCGCAAGATACGTCTGCATTACGTCCAGCTTGCTGGTCCCATCTCGGACGAATACCGTCATGCGCCCGTCGACGAGCGTGGCCTCCTTGGCGAGCGGCTGGTGCCCGTAAAACCGGCCGCTGGCGACAATAATTTGATGCGTCTCGACGCGCACGCGATGGCGCTTCCAGCGAATGTCGGTTCGGAATGCACGGTGGGAGAAAATGGGTACGACTGCAGCCGCGGCATAGGCTGCCGGCCCAATCACCGACTTGAGCGAGCGAGACGTTTCGTCGGCGACCTGGGCCGCGAGGCCAATGGTAAGGAAATTAGCAAAATAAGTGCCGTTGACGACGCCGAGATCGATCCTCCGCTCGCGTCCATGCGCGATCGCGTCGGCGGCCGATTCGAACGACTCAATACCCAATCCCAATGCGAAACTGTTCCCGGTGCCTGCCGGCACGACGCCCAGAGTATAGCGGCGCCTGGCAAAGAATGGCACGACGGACGTTTGGGTGCCGTCTCCGCCGCAGACGACGATCAGGCGAACCTTCTGTTTGATCGCGCGTCGGACGGCTTTGCAGACATCCTCGCGCTTCTCGGCTAGTTCCGCGTTAATTACTTGAACGCCGCGTTCGCGAAGCAGTCCCGGGATGGCTTCATAGGCCTCACGGCCGCGGCGAGAATGACCCCGAGCGATGACCACGGCTTGGCGGGACTGCATACAAGTGTTATGCCACTCCGGTCAACCGGGTAAACCTATGAAGGGCGGAACAGGCGATCCGCGCAGGCTATGCCCATTGGCCAGATTACGTCGTCGCGGCGCCACCCCCGCAGCAAAAGCGTGAGCGGATTCCACGTGCCGCCGAGATTCAAATGATTGGCCCGGCTTCCGTTGATGAAATCGTGCGGCACGTGCCCGTCGAGTGTGGCCGATTCGACGAGCACGACTCCGTCGCTTCGATTGCCGTAACGCGGCATGCGGCCGGCCAGGCTAAAGACCGGCACGTTCGCCGGCCCCACCCAGGGCTGCTTGTCCAGTTTCCAACGTTTCGCGTGTGTTGCCGCGTCGCGTTGCCAATGACCGGGTGTTTGATTGAGCCATTGAATGAAGGGTGACTCGATATCGAGATCTTCGATCACGCTGCGTCCGAAATGAATGCGGCGCAGAAGGCCGCCGAGGTCGTCGGTGACGATTCCGGCGTTCGGCGTTGCCAACTGGAAAAGCGCAGCAATAGAAGTCTCAGGATGGGCGCGAAGAAGGCCCCTTGCGATCAAACCGCCCGCACTATAGCCGAAGAGGGCGACGGCCACTTCGCTGGAATCGGCGGACCGTAAGCCGGCCAGAAACTGCGCGAGCTGCTCGATTCGATCGGCGAGCGATCCGCTTCCGCCGTTGAATACCGCACAATCGAAGCCTAGAGCGGCAAGTCCCTGACGCCCCTGGCGGCCGTCAACGAAAACCTGCATACCGTCGGCGCCTTCGTTCCATCCAGGGATCAAGACCACGCGAGTCATCGTTTCGAACTCCCGCCCGGACATTGTCCGATCCTGTTAGGGCTCACGAGATGCGGCGATTCTTTGGTCACGCTCCCCGGGCTACCACGTACCGCTCGTCCCGTGTAAGTGGTGGGGAAGGTGGGATTCGAACCCACACGAGTTGCCCCGGCCGCTTTTGAGGCGGCTGCGTCTGCCGTTCCGCCACTTCCCCAGCGGCCGCGTGCTACAAGCACTATCGGCGATTCGTCCGGAGAAGCCGTTCGGCCTCCGCGGCGTCGCGTGCTTCGTAAACGCCAAGCCGCAGCTCCACGGAAGCGTGCGCGAAGACTAGCGTAACAAGTTGCGCGCCGCGCGTCTGCCGTAGCGTTACGCGATCGACGTCGCCGGCGCGCCAGCGCAGAGCGGCCAGACGACGGCCGTGCAAGATGCCGATGAACGTTGCTCCCGACGGTGCGACGAGAATGTCGCCTTCGTGAAATGCGAAACCCGAGATGCTTTCCAGCTTTGCGGGCGACGCGCGGTCGACCGGCGTGAGGCGCTCGGTGACGACGACCTCGTTGCCGCCGGCGGCGAGCGCGAGCGAGCGTTCGAAGCGGGCGCCCCCGGCGGGGAGATCGGGTGCGTCGTAGGTGCAGGCTTTCCGTAGCGTTCCGGAATCGTCCGCCGTGGCCGTGCATGCGTACGGGCGATTGAACGTGCCGGCGGGCAGCGGATGCGTGTATGCCGCGATGTAATCGCGCGCCGACACGGCAGGTTCCGGATCGACGGCATCGCGGAGCAGCCCGATGCTGGTGGCGGCGTTGTCACCGCCGGGCGCGCGTAGCTCCGAAATGCGTGCCCCGGCGTTCGGCGCAAAAACGACGAGCAGGCCCGTGTTGTCGAGGCGCTCCGCGGCATCGTCGTCGAACGGCGCCGGCGTATCGGGCGACGTTTGCGAGACAAGCGCGCTGCCGGCTCCGGGTAGCTTGGAAAGCCCGAGCGGAACGAGGCGCGCGCTGCGCGGCCCGAGCTGGAACCGCGCGACTTCAGCCGCGCCGCGACGAAGCGCGACGTGGATCGGACCGATCGCGCGCGGTACGTCGCTGGGATTGACGGCGTCGACGAAGCCGTAGGAGCCGTCGTCGGCCAACAGCAGCGTCGCACCCGGAGAGTCGCCGAGGCCAGCCGCCGCCGAGAGCGACGCGAGGCTGCCGGCAATTCGGCGGCTCCGCGCCAAGCGGGCGTACGTGCGCGCAACCGGGTGCACCATCGCCGCGACGAGCCGCGGCGTGAGCACAATCGGCATGACGAGTTTTCGATAGCGGGCCAGGGTCGCGTCGTCGGCGTAAGCCAAATCGACGAGTTCGCAGGTGAGCCCGCGAGCGGCGCAATCGCGTTGCATCGCGATCGTGGCGTCGGCGAAGGCGCGGAAGTCATGGTTCGTCAGCGTCAGCGACGAAAACAGACTCGGCGGCCACAGAATGCCGGCGTCGGCGGCGAGGTGCGTGCGCGCGAGCAGCGCGCCGTAGCTTCGGACGTCGTTGCCGAACTGCGCGGTAGGCGGATACCGTGGCGACCGTTCGAGATCGACCGTCAGCGCGGCGTCCCACGCATACGACCAGTTGGCCCACGGAGCTTCCCAGCCGGATGGATAGATCGTGTCCTGCACCGGAAAATTGACGATGCCGTGGGCGCCGTCGCGGAGCAGCTCGTGCAGCGCCAAGGCCGTGTTACGCGGGTCGCTTGGACGCGGCAACGCCTCGTCGGCACCCTGCAGCCAGCCCGCCTGAAACTCGGCGTACATCACGGGCTGATGCGGTTGCGTCTGCAACAGTCCGGTCGAAAAATCGAGTTGGGCGAGGTCGTGCGCGCCGATTGCGTAGGCGCTACTTTGGTACCAATCGCCCCACGCCCACGCGGGGGATGCGGCCGGCACCTTCATTTGGAAGGTATTGATGAAGAGCGGCACGCGCGCTCCCACGACGGATTGTACCGTCAAACGCAGCCAATCGATGTACGCGTGCCAGTGCGGGGCGGGCCACGTATCGTTGTCGATGTACGCGCCTTGGTCGTCGTCCAGAGCGATCGCGATGATGTCGTGCGCGTAGGGTGCGACGGCGCGCAGCACGCCGTGTAGCCACCCCTCGGATTCGCGGAGATGGGTGGGATTGTTCAGCCATTCGTTGGCGGCGGCATCCGCCTGCGAGTTCTGCAGCGTCGCGGTGGCCGGATAACGCCCTTCGAGCACGTCGTGCAACGGCATGTCGTACTCGGGCAGCTCGAGCAGCCACGGCGGATAGCCGCCGTTGCGCCATTCGTTGCGGATGACCGGCCCCGGGCGCAGAATGACCTTGAAGCCGAGCGCGTGGATCATCTGCAACGCGCCGAGCAAATCGCGCCGCGGATCCGTCGCGCCGTCGAAGTCGGGTGCTTGCTGCGGGGACGGCTGCTGCCAGTTCCAAATCGCGTACAAATCGATCGTGTTGATGCCCAGCCGCCGGTACGCGCGCAACGATTCGAGCCACCGGTCACGTGGAATACGCTCGAAGAAGAAGGCCGCGCCGTATACGAAAAATGGTTTGCCGTCGACCGTGTACACCGGATAGCCGCGGTCTTGAACGATTTGCGAAGCGTTCCAGGTTGCCCACGCGCTCGGCGGGGGGGCCGCGCGAACCCCACCCGGCGTGAGGAACGCCGCGAGTGCAACTGCCGCCGCGAAGGGCCACCAGCGCTGCGCGCGAGCGGCGACCAGAAAGACGACCGCACCGATCAGCAGCCATCCGACCCCGAGCGCGATGGCGTTGAATCCCGTGTAGATGAACGCCAGCGTCCAGCCCACCAGCGCGACCAGCGCCGGCAGCGGATAGAGCGGCATGCGAAACGGCGCCGGCATGGCGTACGCGCGGAGCCGGCCGAGCGCGATGATTTGCGCGATACCCTGCACTAACACGATTCCGGCGGTGAGAAATGCGATGACTTGATCGAGCGTAAAGAGGCTCGCGAGCAACGATAGCGCGCCGACGGCGAAGAGTGCGACATGGGGAATCTGCTTGCGAGGATGGAGTTTTGCGAAGGCCGGGAGAAACGCGCCGTCGCGGGCGGCCGCGAATGGAATCCGCGAGAATCCGAGCAAGTTTCCATAGAGCGACGCGAAGGCGGTGACCAAGACGAGTAGCGTCACGCCGATCGCCGCCGCGCGGCCCCAGGTGAGTTCGACCACCCACGACCCGACGTACTGCGCTTGGGCGGTCGGAAGGCCGTCGGTGCCGAGCAGCGATCGCCACGGAATGACGCCCAGGATGCCGACCTGCAGCGACACGTAGAGAATCGCGACGACTAGCACCGAGATCAGGATCGCGAGCGGAATCGTGCGTTGCGGTCGTACGACTTCATCGCCGAGCAGCGCGACGTCGGCGTACCCGACGTAGTCGTACAGCGTGATATACAGCGCGCTACCGAAGCCGGCAAGCAAACCCGCGTTGAAACGGACCGGCGCATCCAAGTGAAAGGCCTGGTTGAGATGGGCGTGGGTGAGCGCGGCCGTCGCGATGAGTACCAGCGTCAGCACGGCGGCGCCGGCCAGCAGCGTTCCGACGGCGGTCACGTTCGCCGTTCGGCGATACAGCGTGGCAATCGTCAGCAGGCCGACGCCGATCGCGATCGCGTCGTGCACGAGGGCGTTGGAGCCGGCCACCGGGAAGAGGTAGGCGGCATAGTTGGCAAAGCCGATGTAGCCGCTCGCGAGCAGGCACGGCGCGTACAGCAAGAACTGCCAGTTGAAAAGAAATGCCAGCGCGCGGCCGAGCGTTTTCTCGCCGAAGGCGCCGCGCAGATACACGTAGGTGCCGCCCGAGCCAGGAAATCGCGACGAGAGTTCGGCCCAGACCAAGCCGTCGCAGAGCGCGACGATCGCGCCCGCGATCCAGCCCACGAGCGCGAGCGGGCCTCCCAGCGCGGCAACGACCAGCGGAATCGTGACCAGCGGGCCGATGCCGATCATCGTAATGACGTTGACGGCGACGGCGCCGCGCAGGTCGATGGCGCGCTGCATGAGGCCCGAGGTTTCGGTGAGGTGAAAGCGGGACCTGGGCGGCGAATCAGCCTGTCATGCGCGACCGATCGTCTTTTGCCAAGATCATGGGCCTGCACGGCGACGTGCGCGTCGACTTCATCGAGAGCGCGGCGCTGGCGGGGAACGCGTTAGGCGATCCGGCGCGACGTCCGGTGGCCGTGTACCTTCCCCCGCAGTACGACACCCTCGGTTCCAGGCGGTATCCCGTCCTGTACGTGCTGCATGGGTACACCGGCGACGCCGCGGCGCTGCTGGCGACTCGGCCGTGGGAAGTCAACGTGTTCCAGTGGATCGATCGGCTGGTTTCCGATGGGCGTATGCCCCCGGCGATCTTGGCGGTGGTGGACGGCTTCACGCGCCTGGGCGGATCGCAGTACGTCGACTCGGTTCACAACGGCGATTACGCAACCTACACCGTGCGCGACGCGATCGGCCACGTGGATCGCGAATACCGCACGATCGCGGCCGAGGGCGGCCGGGCGGTGCTCGGAAAGTCGTCGGGCGGCTTCGGAGCGATGCACCTCGTCATGGAGCATCCGGGCGTGTTTTCCGCGTTTGCCTCGCATAGCGGCGACGCGTATTTCCGCTACGCGCATCCGCCGGCATTTCCCGACGTGCAGCGGACGCTCGAGCAGCACGGGGGCGACATCGCGGCTTTTGTCGACGCCTTCGAACGCAAGCACAAGCGGACGCCGGCAGAGTACGTCACGATGGAAATGTTGGGATATGCGTCCGCCTACTCGCCGCGCAGCGGGCGCCCGTTCGATCTCGACCTGCCGTTCGACGCCCGCACCGGAGAACTCGACGACGAGGTATTCGGCCGCTGGCTGAGCTTCGATCCGGCCGAGCGCGTGGCTTCGCGCCGCGCCGAACTGGAGCGGCTGCGATTGCGTTACCTGGATTGTGGCCGTCGTGACGAGTACGGGCTCGATATCGGAGCGCGCGTCACGGTGCAGCGGATGCGGGAACTGGGTCTCGAGGTGCGGCACGAGGAATTCGACGACGACCATCGCAACGTGGGCTACCGCTACGAAATCTCTCTCCCGGCGCTTGCCGCCGTTTTGGACACCGAATGAACCGAATCGTCCTCGCCGCCGCGGCCCTTATGCTTGTGCTGGCGCCGGCCGCCGGACTGCGCGCACAAGTCCCCGTTCCGACGCCGTCGCCGGATCCGCACGACTACGTCGATCCGGGAATGCACTTCACGGCGCCCGCAGACGCCGTTTTAGTCGGTCGCCGGTATATTCCGGTCGGCCAGCTCCCCACCGATCTCACACCGGTCGGCGTGTGGGTTCTCCGCCCGGGCAAAGAAGATATGCGCTCGATCACCCTGTCGATGGAGGCGTTTGCCGCCGCGCCGGATCAGTGGGAAGGGCAGTTTGAAAGCCAGATGCATAGTTCGGGCGGGAACGGCCTGCTGATTCGCCGCAAAACTTCGATGGCGCTGCTCAACGGCATGCCGGCGAATTTCGTCGAGGTGACTTCGGGCAGCGGGTTTACCGCGCAAAAGCAGTTTGCCGTCGTTTGGGCCGACGGACAGCGCGGCATCGTCCTTTCGGAAAGCAGTCGTCTCGGCGATGCGAATGCCGACGAAGCGCTGGCGGTGCTGAAGAACGTTACCGCCGTCCGTTACCCGATGCAGCAACCTTAACCGGCAGTCGTTGCAACCAGCGGCGTCGCCGCAAGGGCTTGGCGCAGGTCGGAAATTAAATCGTCGGGGTCTTCGATCCCGACCGACAGGCGAAGGAGACCGTCGGTGACGCCGCGCCGCTCGCGGTCGGCCTTTGGAATCGAGCCGTGGGTCATGCGAGCCGGATGACAGATGAGCGATTCGACGCCGCCGAGGCTCTCGGCGAGGCTGAAATACTTCAGGCGGTGCGCGAACTCGAGGGCACGTTCTTGCGGTCCCTCCAGCACGAAGGACACCATGCCGCCGAAGCCGCTCATTTGGCGTCGGGCCAGATCGTGCTGCGGATGCGACGGCAGGCCCGGATAATACACGCGGGAAACGCCGTCGTGCGACTCGAGGAACTCGGCGACGGCCTGGGCGTTGCGCGCGTGTTCGCGCATACGAATGGCCAGCGTCTTGGCGCCGCGCATCGTGAGCCAGGCGTCGTTCGGTCCGGGAACGCCCCCGACCGCGTTCTGGTGGAACTTCACGACGTCGTGGATGTCACGATCGTTGGTAATCGCGACGCCGCCGACGACATCGCTGTGCCCGCCGATGTACTTAGTCGTCGAATGCACGACCACGTCGGCGCCCAAGGAAAGCGGCTGCTGAAAGTATGGCGTTGCAAACGTGTTATCGACGGCGACCAGGGGCTTGCGCGCCATCCCGAGCCGATCGGCCGCCGACGTGCGCAGGTTGGCGATCGCGCGGATGTCCACCAGTTTAAGCATCGGATTGGTGGGCGTTTCGATCCAAAAGAGCTTGGTGCTGGGTTTGACGGCCGCGCGAACCGCTTCGACGTCGCTCATGTCCACGTAGGTGAACTCCAGCCCGTACCGCGTTAGAACCTGCGAAAAGAGGCGGTACGTCCCACCGTACAAATCGTCGGTGACGACCGCGTGATCTCCGGCCGACAGCAGGTTGAGCACGGCGGCGGTGGCCGCCATGCCGCTGGAAAAGGCGCTGCCGAAGGCGCCGCCTTCCAACGAGGCGAGCTGTTTTTCCAGCGCGATACGCGTGGGATTGACCGTGCGACTGTAGTCGTAACCCTTGTTCGTGCCGACGCGCTCCTGGGTGTAGGTCGAAGTTTGATAGATCGGCACGATCGTCGCGCCGGTGGCCGGATCGGCCTCCTGGCCGACATGAATCGCTCGGGTTGAGAATTTCACGAATGCACGACCTCGGAGCTGGTGGAAAGAAAACTGATGATGTCTTGACGCGTGAGCACGCCGATCGGCTCGCCGGCGTCGGTGACGACGATGGCGGGATTGGCCAGCGTCAACAGTTTATAGGCCCGCTCGATTTCGTCGCCCTGCTCGAGCATCGGGAACGCGCGTCCCATCACCTCGCTGACCGGCTGATGGAGGATGTCGGCATGGTCGAAGACCGCCTGCATGACCCCGACGTCGTTGACGCTGCCGACGTGTTCGCGGTCGCGCATGACCGGGATTTGCGAGATCTCATACTTGCGCAGGAGGTCGAGGGCAATCTTCACCGTGTCGTGGTACTGCACGGTGATGAGCGACGGCAGCGGCGTCTTGGAACGCAGCACGTCACCGACGGTCGCCCGGCGTTTGGCGTCGGCGAGAAATCCGTTGGCGATCATCCACTCGTCGCTGAAAATCTTCGACATGTAGCCGCGTCCGGAATCCGGAAAGATCACGACGACGATCGCCTCTTTGGGAAGCGTTTTAGCCAGCTTTACGGCGGCTACGGCGGCGGTGCCCGACGAACCGCCGACCAGCAGACCCTCTTCGCGCGTGATGCGGCGTGCGGCTAGGAACGAGTCGCGGTCGGAAACGCGCATGACCTCATCGATCACGCGAAGGTCGACGGTTTCGGGCAGATAGTTCATGCCGATACCTTCGACTGCATACGACCGCGGGATGTCGCCCGAATAGATCGAGCCCTCGGGATCGGCGCCGACGACGTGAATCCTCGGATTTTGTTCCTTGAGAAAGCGCGCGGTGCCCGAGATCGTGCCACCGGTGCCGATGCCGGCGACGAAATGCGTAACCGTGCCGCGGGTCTGCTCCCAGATTTCGGGCCCGGTCGTACGGTAGTGAGCGTCGGGATTGAACTGATTGTGGAACTGGTTGGGCTGAAAGGCGCCGGGGATCTCGGCAGCCAGACGGTTGGCGACGCCGTAATACGACTCGGGCGAATCGGACGGCACGTTGGTTGGGGTGATCACGACGTCGGCCCCGTATGCGCGCAGAAGATCGATCTTTTCCGTCGACATTTTGTCGGGCATCACCAGGATGCAGCGGTAGCCGCGAATCGCGGCCGCCATCGCGAGGCCGGTTCCGGTGTTGCCGCTGGTCGGCTCGACGATCGTGCCGCCCGGCTTGAGCAAGCCTTGCTTTTCCGCCGCATCGAGCATGGCGATGGCCGGCCGGTCCTTAACGCTACCGCCCGGATTGACGTACTCGACTTTGGCAAGCACGAGGCATTGGGCGCCATCGGTGACCTTGTTGAGCTTAACGAGGGGTGTGTGTCCGATGGCTTCGAGGGCATTTTCGCAGTACGCGGGACCGATCGCGCGGTCCGATCGGGCGGTGGTCGGCATAGGAGCGGCGGCTTCCGCGCGGCGAAGAAGATCACCTATGAAATCGCTAGGCCGCATCGCGCTGGCCGCGCTCTTGCTCGTTGGCGCAACCGCGTGCAACAGCGACGCGCTACCGCCGGCCGCCGGGTTCACGACGGTTCAAGGAACGGTCGTTGACGCCGTTAGCAACAAACCGGTAGCCGGTGCCATCGTCACGATCGACACGGTATTGACCGCGACGACCGATGCGAGCGGAAAATTCTCGATCGACAAAGTTCCCAGCGGCATCGTGGACTACACCGTTCAGGCAACCGGCTTTACGGTGGTCTCTTCAAGCACGAACGTCGAGCCGGGGAAGCCCTTCGAACTCGATCTCACGCTTGTCGCGCCGACCGGTCACTGAGCCGGTAGGCGCTGGCGGGCTTCATTAACGTCGCGCGATCGGCGACCGCGCGATCGATCACAGCAATGACGGTCGTTGCGAGACGGTCGGGATCGTGGCGGACCGTTTCGGTTTCGCTGATCACGCCGGCGCGAACCGGTTCGACGCCCATTGCGGAGATCCGTTCCAGGTCGGGCCGAACCGGCACCTGACCCTCCTGCGCATACGCGGCAACGAGCCGTGACGGTGCCTCGTCGTTGACCACGACGTAATCGCAGACGCGTTCGCCGGCGCCGTCGAAAAGCGCTTTGACGTGATCGGCGGCGCTCATGCCGTCGGTTTCGCCCGGCTGGGTCATCACGTTGCACACGTACACCTTGACGGCGTGCGCGCTGGCGACTTCGTGGGCCACGCGCGCAACCAAGAAATTCGGGAGAATGGACGTGAACAGCGATCCCGGACCGAGCACGATTGCATCGGCCTCGCGGATGGCGGTGAGGACCTCGTCGAGCGGATCGGCGGCCGACGGTTCGAAGAAGACCCGCTTGATCGGGCGTTTTGCCGACGATATCTTCGTTTCGCCTTCCACGATGGTGCCGTCGTCGAGCTCGGCGCACAAGGCAACGACGCCGAGCGTCGCGGGCAGTACGCGGCCGACGATGTTGAGCACGCGGCTCGACTCTTTGATCGCCCGATCGAAGTTCCCCGTGATGCCGCTCATGGCGGCCAGAAACAGGTTGCCGAACGAGTGGCCGCTGAGGCCCTCACCTTCGGTAAAACGGAATCGAAACAGATCGGTGACGAGGGCTTCGTCGTCGGCCAGCGCGACGAGGCAGTTGCGGACGTCGCCGGGCGGCAAAACGCCAAGTTCCTTTTGCAGGCGCCCCGACGAACCGCCATCGTCGCTGACGGTGACCACGGCCGTAAGGTTACTGGTGCGGCGCTTCAAGCCGCGCAATAACGTGGACAGTCCCGTTCCGCCGCCGATAGCGACGATCTTATAGCCTTGCTGGAGGCGCATGCCGGTAATGGCGGCGCGCAGCCCTTGCGGGCCGCGTTCGCGCGCGATGCGCACGACCGATCGCAGCCACATGCGCATCCCGGTCACGGTCAACACCATGCCCGCGAGGCCGAGGATCGCGGTCAAATACGCGGGTTGGAAATAGTCGGCGACGATGTCGTCGAGCACCTCGTTGACATGGATCCCGGTGCCTTCGGCGATCAGCCAGCGCGCGATCGCGTCGACCAGAAGCGCGATCCCGAACAGCGTCAACACGACCCAACGTTTGAATCCCAGGCCGGGCAAGAGCCACTGGAGCGAGCCGACCAGACGCTTTCTCACGGACGCCCGAGATCGCGCGCTTCAAACGTCAGTTCGACGTGCTCGTCGCCCGTAAAGCGCCGCATCAGCCGGCGGGCCACATAAATGGAGCGATGCCGCCCGCCGGTGCAACCGATGCCCAGCGTAAGCTGCGCCTTTCCTTCGGCGACGTAGCGCGGGAGAAGGAACGCGAGCAGGTCGCCGGCCTTGTCGAGGAATGGTTCGAGCGCCGGATCATCATCGATAAATGCGGCGACGGCCGGGTCGTCACCCGTCAGTCCGGCCAGTTCGGCGACGTAGTTGGGATTCCGTAAGAAACGCACGTCCAGGAGTAGATCGAGATCGGTCGGGAGTCCGGACTTGAATCCGAAAGCGACCACCGTGACGGGCAGCCGCAGCCGGCTCTCCGGGGCGAAAGCGGCCGCAATGCGTTCTTTGAGGGCGGCGTGCGTAAGCGCGCTGGTATCGATCACCAGGCTCGCCCGTTCGCGCAGCAGCGCGAGCGTTCGCCGGTCGGAGTCGATCGCTTCGCGAAGCGAGCCCGCCGCGTGCTGTGGATGCCGTCGCCGGGTCGCGCTGAAACGGCGCACCAAGACACCGTCATGGGCATCCAGGAAAAGCAATCGCGCGTTATGCGTGCGGATGACGTCGTCGATGGCTTGAAACGGATCGCCGAGGTGGCGGCCGCCGCGCAC
>JBDTDR010000162.1:0-5737 GCA_039922955.1 Candidatus Tumulicola sp. | reverse complement strand
CGCGATGTACGTGTATCCCGTCGGGGCGTCGACCAACGCCGACGCCGAAGCCGCCATTCGGGAACTCTGCACGAAACCGTAGCGTCTCCGACACGACCTCGTTGCCGCTCAAGCTCGGTCCTTTCCGACAACTTTTTGCGCGTCAGCCGCTCGGGTGGACCACCTCCGGCAAGGAGGGCCCGACGCTCCGGCGCGTGCTCGGCTGGCCGGCCCTCACGGCCCTCGGGCTGGGGACGATGCTGGGCGGCATCTTCCCGACGATCGGGGCGGGCGCGCACGCCGCCGGCCCGGCCGTCATCCTGGCGTACGTTCTTTCCGGGCTGGTGAGCGTTTGCGTGGCGCTCTGCTACGCGGAGTTCGCCTCGATGGTGCCGGTGGCGGGCAGTGCGTACACCTACGCCTACGCGACCTTGGGCGAACTGACGGCGTGGGTGATCGGCTGGGACTTGATCCTCGAGTACGGCCTGTCGGTCGCGCCCACGGCGTCGTCGCTGTCGGACTACTTTCAGCACATGTTCGCCAACGTTGGAATCGTTTTCCCAACCTGGGCGCAGACCGCCAACGTCGGCGGCGCGCACCCGCAGATCGATGTCGTCGCGGCGCTCGTAACGCTCCTGATCACGGCGTTGGTCGCGGTCGGAATTCGCGAGTCCGCGAACGTCAACGTGGCGCTGGTCCTGGTGCAAATTGTGGCGATGATCGTGTTCATTGCGGTCGTCGCGCACGCGATCTCGCCGGCGAATCTGCATCCGTTCGCGCCGTTCGGTTATCACGGCGTGCTCGCGAGCACGGCGCTGGTGTTCTTCGCGTATATTGGGTTCGACACGGTGACCGTCGCTTCGGAAGAGGCCAAACGGCCGGAGCGCGACGTGCCGATCGGCATCATCCTGGCGCTCGTGCTCGGCGGCATTCTGTACGTCGGGCTTACGCTCTGCACGGTTGGCGTGTTGCGCTTCGACCGGCTGTCGGAAGGCGCCGCAATGCTCGACGCGCTGGGCGCGGTGACGAAAAATCACGCGTTCTACTGGATCGTCGCGATCGGCGGCATCGCCGGCAACACGACCGTCATGCTGACGTCGCTGCTCGGCCAAGTGCGGATTTTTTACGTGATGGCGCGCGATCGGATGCTGCCGCCGAGCGTCGCCCGCGTTCACCACGTTTTCCGCACGCCCGCACGCATGACGGTAATCACGGGCGTCATCGTGGCGATATTTGCCGCGGTCTTTCCCCTCACCGACCTGCTGACGCTGGTCAATATCGGAACGCTCGCCGCTTTTGCGATCGTCTGCGCGGGCGTACTCGTGCTGCGAATCGTCAATCCGTCGGCGAAGCGGCCCTTCCGCGCGCCCCTGCTGCCGCTCTTTTCGATTGCCGGGGCGGGGGTATGCCTGTATCTCATCACCGGGCTGCAGACCGCGACCTGGGTGCGCTACGGCATCTGGTTTGCGGTCGGGATCCTGGTGTACGCGCTCTACGGCTTCAGAAACTCCCGCCTTCGGGTCAATTTGCCGAAACCTTGAAACCCGGGGGTTCGCGCGGGCGTTGGGGTGGTATAATCCGCCGAACGGAGGGCGTATGCACAGCGTAGGCACGGCGGTCTCGGACCGCTTCGAACTCATCGAAGTCTCGCGCGCCCGGGGTGCGGCCTCCTTTGCCGAGGACGTTGCCGTCGGGCTGCGGGCCACGCCCAAGCGACTGTCGTCGAAGTATTTGTACGATCGGGTCGGCTCGGCGCTCTTCGACGCGATCACGCATCTGCCGCAATACTATCTCACCAACGCCGAGACCGAGATTCTGCGCGAGTCGGGTTGGGAGATCGTTCGCGTGCTCGACGAGCCGATCGATTTTCTGGAACTCGGGAGCGGCAGCGCGGTCAAGACGCGCCGGCTGATCGAGGAAGCGCTACGAGTGCAGGGCCGGCTGTGCTACAGTCCGGTCGACATCTCGACCGAAGCCTTGCGGACGTCGTCGCTGGCGCTCGTGGAAGCCTACCCTGGATTGTCGATTCGCGCCTACGCCGGCGATTATTTCGACGTGCTCGCCTCCAAAGCGCTGCGATTCGAGCGCCGGGTGCTCGCGATGTTCATGGGCTCCAACATCGGCAACTACGAACCCGCGCAAGCGCTTCGCATTCTGACGCTGCTGGCCGGCGCGCTGCGTCCCGGCGACGGTCTCCTGCTGGGAACCGATCTGAAGAAGGATCGCGCGACGCTGGAACAAGCCTACGACGATCCGGTCGGCGTTACCGCCGCCTTCAACAAGAATCTGCTCGAGCGCATCAATGCGCAGTTGGGCGGGAATTTCGATCTTCGCAACTTTACGCATGTCGTGCACTACGACGAAGCTCGCGGCAGCGTCGACTCGTTTTTGGAGGCGCGCCGCGCGACCGACATCGTCTTAAGTTCGAGCGGGCTGCGCATTTCATTTGCCGCCGGCGAGCGCCTTCACACCGAGTCGTCCTATAAGTTCAGCGACGAGGACGTCGCGAAACTCGGGACGGCTGCCGGCTTCCGCCTGTCGTCGACGTGGCACGATCGCACCCGACGCTTCAGCGTTCACCTGCTGGTCCGCACGTAAGCGTCATCCCGGCGGGCGTGGATGCCGCGACCGTAACGGTCGGCGGCCGCGCCGTCGGGTTGACGAACCTTAACAAGCCGTTCTTTCCAAAACTCGGCCTAACTAAGGGCGATCTGCTTCGCTACTATCTGCGCATCGCTCCCGCGGTTCTGCCGCACGTCGCCGGCAAGGCGATGGTGATGAAACGCTATCCGCACGGCGCGACCGGCGACTTCTTTTTTATGAAGCGCGCGCCGTCGCCGCGCCCGGCATGGATTCGAACGTGCGCGATCGAGCATCGATCGGGAAACGTCATCGATTTTCCGGTCATCGACGATGCGGCCGCGTTGCTGTGGCTGATCAATCTCGGTTGCATCGACCTCAATCCTTGGTACGCGCCGTGCGACGATTTCAACCACCCCGACTACCTGCATCTCGACCTCGACCCGTTCGATGCGCCGTTTTCCGCCGTGCGGGAGGCGGCGCTCGTCGTGCGCGACGTGTTTACGTCGCTGGGCATGCGGCCCTACGTCAAGACCACCGGCAGCAAAGGCATGCACGTCTACGTCGGCATTCGCACCGGGCCGACCCAGCACGAGGTGTGGGAAATCGCCAAGGCGCTTTCGCACGCAATCGCGCAGGCGCATCCCGACCTGCTGATCGTCGAGTATCGGGTCGCGAAACGTCCGCGCGGCCGCGTTTTGCTCGACTACAATCAAAACGCGTTCGGGCGAACGCTGGCGTCAATCTATTCGGTTCGTCCGAACGAAGCGGCGATGGTCTCGACGCCGGTCACCTGGGAAGAAGTCGAAGGCGGCTGCGAATCGAGCGATTTCACGATGCTCGACGTTCCCGAGCGCGTGGAACGCATCGGCGATCTGTGGGCGCCGCTGCTCAAGAAGCGCGGGCGCTTCGATCTTGCGGCTTTGGCGCGGCGCCTGCATGTCGCGGTTTGACGACCTTCCGCTGAAGCCGCCGATCGCCGTGATGGAGACGCGGCCGGCGCAATCCTTGCCGATTGGCGAAGCGTGGATATACGAACCGAAGTGGGACGGGTTCCGCTGCGTGGCCTTTCGGTGCGACGACGATGTCGAACTCGAGTCGAAATCGGGCCAATCGCTGACGCGCTACTTTCCCGAGATCGTCACCGCGCTGCTCGCCCTGCGCGCCAAGCGGTTCGTCATCGACGGCGAACTGTTTATCGAGGGCGGCGCGGGGTTCGATTTCGACGCGCTGCTGCAGCGGATCCACCCGGCGCAGCGCCGCGTGCTGCAGCTTTCTACGGCGACTCCCGCAAAGTACGCGGTCTTCGACCTGCTGATCGACGAGAAGAACAAGGCTTGGTACGAGCGGCCGCTGGCAGCGCGGCGGCCAGCGCTGGAAGCGTTCGCGCGGCGCTACTTTGCGGGCGATATGCCGATCGTCGTCTCGCCGGCGACTCCCGACGCCGTCGTCGCGCAGGCGTGGCTGGCCGGGGATGCCGCACGGCTCGACGGCGTAATTGCCAAACGGCTTGACGCGGCGTACGATTTCGGACAACGCAACGCCGTCGTCAAGGTGAAGCGGCGTTACACCGCCGACTGCGTCATCGGCGGATTTCGCAACTCGAAGGACGGGGCGATTGGGTCGTTGCTGCTCGGACTTTACGACGCGGCCGGGAAACTCGACCACGTCGGCTTCGTCGGCAGCATGAGCGCGCCGGAACGCCGGCGCGCGGGCGAGCTGCTGCGGCCGATCGTCGAGCCGCCGGGCTTCACCGGCACCGCGCCCGGCGGCCCCAGCCGCTGGCGCAAGGGCGCGGCCGAGAGCGAGTGGTTCCCGGTGAAGCCCACCGTCGTCGTCGAAGTGTCGTTCGATCACGTGACCGCGCGACGCTTCCGCCACGCAGCGCGCCTCCTGCGCTGGCGCCCCGACAAAGCGCCGCGTCAATGCACGATCGAACAGCTGCTCGAACCGGCCGAGTGACCTCGCGGCAGTTTGGAAGGGCCCGTCCGGTTATGCGATCGAGCGGCGGGCGCGCTTCTCGATCAGTCGCAGGAGCGCGTCGACGAGCACGGCGAGTGCGGATGCGGCCAAGCTTCCCGCGACGATCATCGCCGGCTGGTGGAGCGTCAGGCCGTTGAAGATGAGGACGCCGAGACCGCTGCCGCCGACGTATCCGCCCAGC
The DNA here is from genome assembly GCA_039922955.1 of Candidatus Tumulicola sp. Lineage (GTDB taxonomy): Bacteria > Vulcanimicrobiota > Vulcanimicrobiia > Vulcanimicrobiales > Vulcanimicrobiaceae > Tumulicola. The sequence continues at coordinate 1,014 of JBDTDR010000162.1, read as the reverse complement.
GTCGCGATGGCAATCATGGCGATGGCCGCGATTCTAACCCCGCCGATGATGACGGGCAGCGCCTGCGGAAACTCGACGCGCGCAAGAACCTGGCCGGCCGACATGCCCAGACCGCGGGCGGCGTCGACTTGGGCGCGATCCACGCCGTTGATGCCGGCCACGATATTGCGCGCCAGCATGAACTGCGCGTACACTACCAGCGCGACGAAAATCGGCGTGAAGCCCAGGCCGAATGCCTGTACCAAGACGGCGAGCAACGCCAGGCTCGGAATGGTATAGAGCGCGCCCAGCGCTCCCAGCAGCGCGGTTGCGAGGTGCGGACGCCGGGCCGCGTAGATGCCCAGCGGAAGCGCGATCGCCAGGGCTACGGCCAGCGCCGCGACGACGACCTCGACGTGGGCTGCCGTGAGCGCGGCGACCGCCGCGGGGTGGCCGATCAGATAGTTCATCGGTCGGCGTCGCGAACGTGGAGATAGTACCGGCGGTAGACGTCGTCGCCGGCATGCACGAGTTCGCGCACGTACGGGGTCGCCGGTTGTTCGAGAAGCTCGAGCGGCGTCGCGACTTGCTCGACCCGGCCGGCGCGCATGACGACGATGCGATCGGCCAACCGCAGCGCTTCATCGAAATCGTGGGTGACGAACAACGTCGTGGTTTTGAGTTCGCGAACGATGCGGGCGAGTTCGCGCTGCAGTTCGCCGCGGACTAGCGCGTCGACGGCGCCGAACGGCTCGTCCATCAACAGCGCGCGCGGCCGGGCGGCGATCGCGCGGGCGACGCCGACGCGCTGGGCTTCGCCGCCGGAGAGCGCGCGGGGGCGCCGGTTGCGATATTGCGCGGGATCCAGGCGCACGAGCGCCAGCAGCTCGTCGATCCGGGCGGCAATGTCCTTTTGCGGCCAGCCCAGCAACGACGGAACGACGGCGATGTTTTGGGCAACGGTCATGTGCGCGAACAGGCCGACGGCTTGAATGGCATATCCGATTCCGCGGCGCAGCTCGGCGGCGTCGACAC
>JBDTDR010000161.1:0-2898 GCA_039922955.1 Candidatus Tumulicola sp. | reverse complement strand
TCGAAGGTTTCGGTTGCGAACGTCGTCTCGTCGGCGCCGATGCTCTTGGCGGCTTTCGCCAAATTGCCGGCAAAGTGCACCTGCGTGACGACCGCGGCGCCGCTGCCGTCGGGTTCGAAGATCTCGTAATTCGTCGAGTTCGTGTCCGGGCTGATGCTGACTTGAACGCCGCTGGGGATCCGATCCTTATACCACTTCGCAACGGTCGCCGCATCGGCATCTTTGATGGCGTACGCCGTCATCGACATCGTCGCGCCGCAGATTTTCATAATTCCCTGAAACTGCTCGTGCTGTTTCGTGGCGCCGGGGTAGATCGGTAGACGCGAGTCCGTAACGTGGTTCGCCTCCGCCGGCGCTGCGGACTCGCTTGCCGCTGACCCAGCCGCCGCGGAATCGCTGGCCGGCTGCTGTGCCGGCGCCCGCGTTTGAGCGTTGGCCCCGTGCGACCCGGAACACCCAACTCCTGCGAGCGCCAGCATAGCGGCCAAAGCCGCGGTGCGATTCATCTTCATGTGCGCGATCCTCCTAGAGGTTCGAGCGTAGCTGGAGGGTGTGCCGCGCGCGTACCGTCAGCTGCTATACTAACGCCGGAGGGAAACCCAAAATGAAGGACGACATCTCCCGGGCGCGCGACCTCGTGACTCCTCAGCCGCAGCGGTGGCGCGACGCCCCCGAGAACCAGGCGCTCGTTAAGCAGGCTATAGGGACGGGCCTCCTCGATGACGACACCGCCAAATCGGTCCTGGATTTCCATGAAAAGATAGCCTCGGACCCGGCCCCCGTTTTTCGGAGTTACATTCGCTCCGCCACACACCGCGGCCAACCCGCGCCCGACATGAGCAAAGTCAAGCGAGACCCGCTGGACGCGCATGAAGCCGACATCGTGGACCGCATCCTTGGCGGGGAAATCAGGACCGAGAAACTCGTCTAAAGTCGAGGCAGCGCCAAAGCTGGTTTATTTTGAAACGGCGTTGACGGCGGCTTCGGTGACGGCGGTGGCCTTATTGCCCCACGACGAGCGGACGTAGGTCACCGCCGCTGCGATATCGGTATTCGAGAGCTGCGAACCCCACGGCGGCATGATCCCGTTGAAAACGTGTCCTTGCACCGCAATCTTTCCGGTGAGTCCGTACTTGACGGCGTGAATGACGTTCTTCGGGTCGCCGATCACCATCGGATTTCCGGCTAGCGGCGGAAACGAACCGGCGAGGCCCTTCCCATCGGCTTGATGACAGCTCGAACAGTTCGTTTGATAGACCTTTGCGCCCGCCGCGGTTCCGCCGGCCGCGGCCTGCATCGGTGCAGCCGTTCCCTGCGCTGCCGCAGCGGTGGTCTGCGCCGTCGTTTCGTTGGTCGAGCTGTTGTTCTTGGCGCAAGCCGCAAAGGCGACCGCCGCGACGAGCCCGAGGGTAAAAAACTTGAAGAAGCGCATGTTCCTGGCCCCCCTGATGACGTTAGGGTTCCCGGATTGGACTATGAGCCGAATACTCCTCGCCCGATTTTACGACGGTCGATGCGGCGTTTAGCTCGGAACGAACCGCAAGGCCAAGCCGTCGATGCAGTAGCGCAAATGCGTCGGCGGGGGCCCGTCGTCAAAGATGTGGCCGAGATGGCCGCCGCACTGCCGGCAATGCACTTCGGTGCGCTCTTCGATCAGCGAGTAGTCCGATTGTTTGGCGACGGCGTTCGGAAGCACGTTCCAAAACGACGGCCACCCGTCGCCGCTGTCGTATTTCGCTTTCGACGAAAATAACGTGAGATTGCAGCCCGCGCAGCGATACGAGCCCGCTCGCGTCTCGCCGATCAGCGAACTCGAGTTCGCGGGCTCGGTGCCGCCCTCACGCAAAATCTCGTAGCGCTCGGATCCGAGCAGCGCGCGCCACTGCCCGTCGGTATGCGTCACGCGGTATTGCGTCGCGGCCGCAAACGCTCGCAGCGCCGATCCGCCGGCCAGTGTCAGCGTGGCGAGGCCGGCGAGAAATGCCGTACGCCTCATCGCGGCACCACCGGAGCGATGTGACAGGCCGCGCCGGAACTTTTTTCGGCGTAGCGCTGATGGTACTCTTCGGCGCGCCAAAACGTCGGCGCCGCGACGATCTCGGTGACGACCGGACGTTTGTGGTTGGCTCGTTCGGCCTCGCGCGAGGCGATCGCCGCTTGCATCTGTTCGGGTGAATGCGTGAAAATGGCGGAGCGGTACTGATCGCCGACGTCGGGTCCTTGGCGATTAAACTGCGTCGGGTCGTGAATGCTCCAAAAAGCGCCGAGCAGCTGGTCGTAGCGGACGCGCGCGGGATCGAAGGTCACTTCAACGGCTTCGGCATGGCCGGTATCGTGGCCGCAGACCTGGCGGTAGGTCGGGTGCTCGGTCGTGCCGCCGATGTACCCCGAAGCGGCGTCGAGCACGCCGGGAATTCCCCGAAACGCGGCTTCAACTCCCCAAAAGCAGCCGGCCGCGAAGGTGGCGGTTTGCGTGGTGTGGTCCATACACTCAACAGGAACGCCGGCCGGCCCCGAGCGGATGCGTTATGGCGCGACGATCGCGCTCAGGATCGCGCCGCGGGCTGCATCCAACGCGTTCGCGCCGTTGGCCGACGCGTCCATCCAGTTGTTGACCATGAGCGCAAAAATCACCGTGTCGCCGCTCCGAGTGCGCGCGTAGCCGGCCAGCAAACGTGCGTGGTTGGTCGTGCCGGTCTTGGCATAAACGTTGCCCTCGAGCGGCGCGTGCGCGAACGTCGAGCGGAGCGTTCCGCTCACGCCCGCGACCGGCAAGGCCGCCAGCACCGTGGCGCGCTGCGGCCCGCGCCAATCCGCCTGCAGAATCGTTATCAGAGCGCGCGGCGTCACGCGATCGTAGGCCGATAACCCCGAGCCGTCGGCGATCGTCAGGGTGCT
>JBDTDR010000160.1:0-24260 GCA_039922955.1 Candidatus Tumulicola sp. | reverse complement strand
CATCCGCAAGCGGGCCATGATTTCCACCAGGTCGTCCCAGGAATGATGCGACGACTGCGGAGGCAACGGGACCAGCGGCATGACGATCGCCGCCGAAAGCGTGGAACGCGGCATCCCGGGAACGATTTCCGCGGCGATGCCTGCGCGTTCGAGCAGCCGCAGCAGCGGCGGCAGGCCCGGAAAATCGGATAGGGGATTGCCGAGCACGCCAAGCGCGAGATCGCGTCGGTCGCCCGGCGTTCCGAGGCGATCGACGAACCGTTCGATTTCGTCGGTGCTGCCACGCACCAGCAATGCGGGATCGTCGACCAATCCGCCGACGATTTCCACGCCGTTGCGGCTCAGGTACCCGCTTAAATCCGGCGGAGCCAGCAATGCGACGGCGCGCCCGATCCCGCGGAGCGCCTCAAGGCCGCCGATCGTCAGCAAGCCTGGATCGCCCGGTCCGAGTCCCGCGATGCGCATAAGCATGGCTGCGCGATTTCGCGACGCCCGCAAAAAGGCCCCGGCGCGAACGCCGGGGCCTTTTCATGAGCGGTGGTTTCTCTTAACGGCTTACCCGTTACTTGGTCGGTGCGGGCGATGCCGCGGCCGGAGCGGCCGGTGCGGCGGCCGGCGGCGGCGACGGGAAGAGATCGGCGAAGCGCGGATCGAGCACCTGGATCTTCGCCTTCTGTTGAAGCCCTTGCAGGAACGGCTGGATCAGCGGGGCTTCCTGCTGCTGCCTCAGCGTTGCCGTAATCTTGTCCGTCGAGTTGGCGAGCGTGGCCATTTGACCCGGCTGGCGGGCTTCGACTTGGATGACGTGATAGCCGAACGGCGACTTCACCGGCGGGCTGATCGCGTTGACCGGCAACGTGAACGCCGCCTTGTCGAACGCCGGGGTCATCTGTCCGCGGCGGAATAGGCCAAGTTCGCCGCCCTTGGCCTTGCTCCCGGGGTCGGTCGAATACTGCTTGGCGACGTCGGCGAAGTTTTGACCGGACTTCAGCGCGGCTTCGACTTTGTCGGCCGTGGCGATATTCGCAACCAGAATGTGGCGGGCTTGCACCTGTTCGGGTTTATCGAACGCGGCGTGATTCTTATCGAAGTACTGCTTGACCGCGGCGGGGGTAATCGTTACGTCTTTGGTCAGCGCTTTGTCGAGGATGATCTGTTCGCGCAACGCCTGCTTGACGTCGTCTTCGCTGAGGCCGCGGGCCTTGAGCATCTCGTCCCACGACCCATTTGGGAAGTTGCCCTTCAGATCGTCTTCGCGCTTAGCGACTTCGGCATCGGTGACGGTGATGTTGTTGGTCTTGGCGTACTGCAGGATCAGCGACTCTTGCACCATCTGCTGCAAGGTATTGCGCGCGCCGGGGCTCGCTTCGAGCTTGTCTTGGAAGGCGGACTTGCTGATCGGCTCGCCATTTACCGTCGCGACCGCATCGCCGCCGCCGCCCGCGCATGCCGCAAGGGAAGCACCGAGAAACAGGCTCGCGACGCCCGCGATGATACGTTGGGCTTTCGACATTGTCGGCTCCACAGGAAAAAAGTCAGTGCGTAGTAAGCGCGGGGCGGACGCCCCACGTTCCGTTCGCCTGTTTCGCGTGGGATGGCCGAGGTCCTCTAGGAGTTTGTCGGACTTGGTCACATTTCCGTCTTTGGGCCGCCTTTTGTCCGAAAACGTCGTTGTTCATCGGTCACGAAGCTACGGCTTCGCTCCCTCTTCGCGCCTCGTCTCCGAACAAAAATCGGCACCAAATCCGTAAATGGCCCAAGTCCGACAAACTCCTAGCCGTCCGAGCCTGAGCTTTTACTGAACGGGCCGCCTCGTACGGGCCCCGCCCCGGCAGGCGTCCGCCTTATAGGGCTTCGAGAAGATTCCGCAGGAGCGGCATCCAGATGCCTTCCGAACGCTGCGTGCTGCGGGCGCGCGGGAGGTCGACCAAAATCCGGCCTTCCGCTAGCCGGAAGCGGTTCTTCGTCAGCGATTGAAACTTCGGGATCGTCGAGGGATCGAGGGCGAAACCCGACCCCACGCCCAGCGTCAGCCGCTCTTCGTCGACGACGACGCGCGTGACGTGCTTCGCGAGCGCGATCGCGCGCAGCTTGGTCAGTTCGATTAAGTGTTCGAGCGGCAGCGGGAAGGGGCCGAAGCGGTCGCGCACCCCGGCTCCGATCTCCTCGACCTCCGCCTCGGTGCGGGCTTTGGCGAGTTGCTGGTAGACGGCGATTTTTTGCGAAACCTGCGGAATGTACTCGTTGGGAATGAAGGCGCTGATCTTTACGTCGATCACCGCTTCGCGACGGTCCTCGAGCGCGGCGGTCATGCCGCGTCGCTGCGCGATCGCTTCGGCGAGCATTTCGCAGTACGTCTCGAACCCGACCGATGCGATGAATCCCGACTGCGCCGCGCCGAGCAGATTGCCGGCGCCGCGAATTTCCAAGTCGCGCATCGCGATCTGAAGGCCGGAGCCCAGATGCGCGAACTCGCGGATCGCCTCGAGGCGGGCTTTCGCATCCTCCGTCAGGGCCTTATGCCCCTGATACAGCAAGTAACAGTACGCCTGATGATTCGAGCGGCCGACGCGGCCGCGCAGCTGGTAGAGCTGCGCGAGGCCGAACTTGTCGGCGTCGTTGACGACCATCGTGTTGACGTTGGGAATGTCGATCCCGTTCTCGATAATGGTCGTCGCGACGAGCACGTCTAGCGTGCCCTCGATGAACGCCTGCATGACCGGTTCGAGTTGGCGCTCACTCATTTGCCCGTGGCCGACGCCGATGCGCGCGCGCGGAACGAGTTTCTCGAGCGCATTTTTTACGGCGTGGATCGACTCGACGCGGTTGTGCAGGTAGTAGACTTGGCCTCCCCGGTCGAGTTCGGCCGCGATCGCGTGCTGCACCACGGCGTCGCCAGCCGGCACCACCAGCGTCTTGATCGACATGCGATTCTTGGGCGGCGTTTGGATGAGCGAAAGGTCGCGAACGCCCAGCAGCGACATGTGCAGCGTGCGCGGTATCGGCGTCGCCGACAGCGTGAGGACGTCGACGCTGGCGCGATACTCTTTGAGGCGCTCCTTGTGCATCACGCCGAAGCGCTGTTCTTCGTCGATGACGATCAGCCCCAGGTCGGCAAAAGCGACGTCCTTCTGTAAGAGCCGATGCGTGCCGATGACGATGTCGACCTTGCCCTCGGCGAGCGCGCGCAAAATAACCTTCTGTTCGGCCTTGGTTTTGAACCGGGAAAGCTCTTCGATTCGAATCGGAAATCCGCCGAAACGCGCCGAGAACGTTCGGTAATGCTGATCCGCCAGCAGCGTGGTCGGAACCAGCACGGCGACCTGCTTTTTGTCGGCGATCGCTTTGAACGCCGCCCGCATCGCGACCTCGGTCTTGCCGTAGCCGACGTCGCCGCACACCAGCCGGTCCATCGGCCGCGGATCTTCCATGTTTTTCTTGGTCGCGTCGATCGCTTTTTGCTGATCGGGCGTCGGCTCGTACGCAAACGCCTCTTCCATTTCGACTTGCCACGGCGTATCGGAACCGAAGGAGAAGCCGCGCGCGAGTTCGCGCTCGGCATACAGGCGCACCAAGCCGTCGGCGATTTTGGCGAGCGACTCGGAAACGCGCGACTTCGTCCGCGTCCAGTCGGCGCCGCCCATCTTGGAGAGACGCGGACTCTGTCCTTCGGAAGCCGAGTACCTCGCGACTTGGTGCATTTGGGTTACCGGCACGAGCATGCGGTCGCTGCCCGCGTACTTAAGATCGAGATAGTCTTGGGTCGCACCCAGAACGGTCTCGGCGCGCAATCCCAAATACTGGCCGATGCCGTGCACGGCGTGAACGACGTGATCGCCGACCTTGAGGTCGGCCAGCGTGACCGGCAAGCCTTCCTTGACGGCCCGCATCTTGACGCGTTTGGGCGGGGCGCCGTAGATCTCGCGATCGCCCAACACGCGCAAGCGCAGGCTGGGAATCGTGAATCCGGCCTCGATGCTGCCATGATCGACGATTGCCGACGCTCGCGCGAGCGCGTCGCCGACCGGGACGCCGGCGGCGCGCAGTAAGTCCGTCGTGCGGGCGACCGCCGAGCTGATGATGAACGCCGTCTCGCCGCCGGCAATCGCTTCGCGCACGCTGCGCGAGAAGAGTTCGATCGCGCGATTGAAATGCTCGGCCGGCCGGCACTCGAGAACGAACGAGTCGAGAACCGGTGCGACCCATTGCGTTGCGACGGCATTTTCGATCGCTCCGGGAATCACCAGCGTCGCGTAACGGTTCATTCGGTCGCCCAACTGTTCCAACGTCGGGTGAGGCACGGCAATTTCGGCGAGCAGTGCCTCGCCGACGTGCGAGTCGTCGATCGGCAGCTCGCCGGATTCGACGCCGGCCAAGAGCACGTGCTGTTCGCGCGTGCGCTCCGCATCGAGTGCCGCGGCCACCGTCGAGATCATCGCCGGTTCGTCGAGTGCGACGAGCGCGTTTTCGGGCAGATAGTCGAAGATCGTCGCGCGCTCGTCGAACGCGAGCGGCAGCCACGCCTCGGGAACGTCGCCTTGCGCGGTCAAGAATGCGGCCAGTTCGCGGCGCGCGCTCTCCGGGCCGTCGAAGCGCTCTAAGATGCGCGTGCGGTATCGCTCCTCGCGCGGAATCTCGCCCCACGCGACGACGTCGGCGGCGGCGACCGTCGCGTCGCTGCGCTGCGATTCCAAGGTGAAGCGGCGGATGCTCTCGATGGTGTCGCCGAAAAACTCCACCCGTATCGGCGCGTCGGCGCTCGCCGGAAAGGCGTCGATGATGCCCCCCCGCACCGCGTATTCGCCGACCGCGCTGACGACGTCGGTGCGCGTGTAGCCGAGCCGGTACAGGCGTTCTTGGGTCTCCTCCCAGCCGGCCTCGTCGCCGGTGCGCAACGCGAAGCGCAGCGCGTCGAAAAGCGACCGCGGCATCAGATATTGGCGCACCGCGGCGATCGGCGCGAGCACGATACGCGACGCTCCCCGGGCCAGGTCGGCGAGCAGCGTCATGCGCGCGCTGCGTTCCGACGGACTTTCGATTGCGCCGATCGCTTCGTCGCGCGACCGCAACAGGGCCGGCGTCTGCGGATCTTCCTCGCCGAGGTAATACAGGAGGTCGGCGAAGGCGCGCTCGGCGGCATCCGGGGTTGGCACGACCACCAGCAGCGCGCCGCCCAGCGCGCGGTGCAGGGCCGCGAGCAGGGCCGGCCGTGCGGCGACCGTGGTCTCGTGAAGCGCGTAGGCGCCCGGCTTGGGTCCGGGCAGCGAACGCAGCCCGCGCAGCCGTTCGATCGTCGCGGCCAGTACCGGACTCGCCGTCGCCAAATGCCGCACGAAGGTATCGTGCAGCCCGTGACGCGGCTGCGTGCGGCCGGCAGCGGGATCGGTAGCGATCATGAGCCGTTGATTATACCAGACGATGCGCGCGGGCGAAGAAGCGCAAATGGGAGGGTTGCGGCGATGCCGAGGGCGATCGCAACGCCCGGAGCCGGGGCGCCGACCGCATCCGGGACGTAGCGGAGCAGCGAGGCGAACGAAAGCGCGAGCAACGCGGCCGCGCCGCGGGACCCGGGAGCGACGGCGGCGACCGCCAGCAGCCACAGCGCGTACCAGGGATACGGATTGGGAACGAGCAGCCAGCCCGCGAGCGCGAAATACGTCCAGCCCTCGGGTTGCCGGCGCCGCAGCATCGCAGCGGCCATCGCCGCGAACGCCGCCGCCGCCGCGGCCGCGATCGCCCACGTCACGACCGACGCGAGGCCGTCGGCCGGAACGAGCAGCCGCGCAAGCGGTATGACGATCGCCTGAAAGGAGGCTTGCGGCGCGTAGCGGCCGTGCGGTGCGAGCCGCGTGGCGACGCTCGCGAAAAGCGGCGCCGAGATCGTCAGCGTGGCCGCGGCGCCGGCTACCGCGCCGATCGCCGCGCGGCGGTTGGCGAGGACCAGCGGAATCGCCGCCGCGATTCCGGGCAGCTTGACCGATCCCGAAAACGCCACGACGGCCGCGCCGATTCCGAGCAGTCCCCGGCGGGCCAGCGCGAAACCGCCTAGCGCGATGGCCAAGGCCAGCGCGTCGTTGTGGCCTTCGGCCGCACCCCAAATGGCTACCGGGTTCAGTCCGATCGTCGCGGCCGCGGTCAGACGATCCGCGCGGCTACCCGGGTACGCGGCGTACGCTAAGACGACACAAAGCACCAGGGCACCCGACGACAGCGTGCGCAAACCGTCGAGCTGCACGACGGCTCCGAACGGCGCGGCCAGCGAAACGATTGCTTCGGCGATCGCGACGAACGCCGGACCATACACGCAGGCGGGCGGCGGGTTCCCCCACTGCACGATCGCCGCATCGAACAACGCGTTCCCATGTGGCAGCAATCCGTGGGCGTATGGATCGGCTCCAAGCCGCGCGAGTTCGCCGTATGCCGCGTACGCGTAGACGTCGCTCGAAAAGATCACCGGCACGCACGCCGCGCAAAGTAGCGCGAACGCGGCGATTCCGGCGACCACCAACACCGAGCCCGGCCGCCCGGGCACCGCGCCGCGGCCCAGCGCGACGATGCGCAGGTACGCCCACATAGCCAACGCCAAGGCGGCCATCAGCGCGCCCAGCTGTGCGGCGCCGTAGGCGCTCCAGTTCGTCACCACCGCCAAGGGTTGAGCCAGATCGGTCGCCACGCTTTCCGGCGCGTGAATCCCGAGGGTGCGCATGACGAGTGCGGCCGCCAGAAACGCTCCCGGGATCGCGAGCGCGATCCGCAGCGCCTTCACGCGCCGGCGTCGCGCGCGAGCGCTGCCGCCCCGATCCCCAGCAGCAGCCACCACGGGCCGCCGACCTTCGGATAGAATACGAGGTAGTCGGCAACCTGATGCAGCGCGAGAGCCGTGCTGGCGGCAAACGCGGCGAGAACCCACGGCGACGGTCCGCCGCCGCGCAAGCGGCGTGCGAACGTCGCAACGATCGTCACGATCAGCGCAACCGTTGCGGCGAAGAGCGCGATGCCGCCTTCGGCCAGCGATTGAAGGAACCAGCTGTTCGCGTGCGTGCGTACGCCGAACACGCCGTATTGGGGAAGTTCCAACTCGTAGTTGCCCGCCCCGACGCCGAGCAGCGGATGGTGCAGCCACATGCGCCACGCCGCTCCCCAAAGCTCGCCGCGGTTGCCGACGCCGCCGGCGTACGCGCTCGCTTCGAGCGAGACGCGCAGCACGTTGGCGGTGTGCGCGTAGAACGCCCACCAACCGACCATCCCCAGACCGGCCGCCAACCCAAGATATGCGGGGCGCAGCGCCCGCAGCGCCGTCCGGCCGCCCGCGAGTGCCAACACCGAGCCGACGACGACCAGACCGAACAGCCCGGCGCGCGAAAACGTGAGCACGTCGGCGAAGGTCGCGAGCCCGAGCGCGGCGTCGAGCAGGGTCGAACGCCGCGTCAGCGTCCACGCACCCAAGGCCGCAATCGCGACTTGGAAGTATCCAGCCAGCTGATTGGGACCCTCGAGCACGCCGGCGATGCGCGGAACGATCGCTTTGCCGACGTACAGCCCCGACGGCGCGCCGATGATTTCTTGCGCGAGCGCCGATAGCGAGACGAAGATCGCCGCGATCGCGATCGCGCCGGCGATCGCCTTGTCGTCGGCGTCCAGCCGATAACACAGGTAAGCCGCGATGAAGAGGGCCGCGTATTCCCCGACTTTGAGGGTTTCGCGCAGCGTCGCGCCGCGATGCGCCGCATCGACGACCGAAAGTGCGGTTATCGCGAGATAGATTCCGAGCATGCCCAGCAGCAGCGGCATCGGCCGGTCGCGTAGACGGCCGGCACAGCCCGGATAGGTGGTCAAGCCGATCAGCACGCCGACCAGCACGACTTTTGGAAGCGTGACGGTCGTGCCCAGGAACTCGCGAGCCAACGCAAACGGCATCGCGAGAATCAGTCCTCCGAGACCATACGATGGGCGGCGCGCGGTCAGCAGCGCGGCTGCGACGAAGACCGCGACGAAGATCGCGGCCGATCCGGGATCGAGCGGGATCGGTATCGCGAACCGATCGACCACGGGATGATAGGTCAAGAGCGTTCGATGTCGTCGATCAAATACAGCGGACGTCCTTTGACTTCGTCGTAGATTCGGCCCAAGTACTCACCGATGATTCCCAAGCTGATCAGCTGCACGCCCCCGAGGAACACCACCGCCACGATGGTCGAGGCCCAGCCCGGCGTGTAACCGGGTGGATACACGCGAAAGAGTTTGGCGACGACGATGACGAGCGCGTAGATGAAAGCGATCGCGCTGACGGCAAAGCCGCAGTACGAAGCGAAACGCAATGGGATGTCGGAAAACGACGTGATCCCGTCGATTGCAAACCTAACCATCTTCGCAAGCGGATACTTCGTCGTTCCCGAGAATCGCTCGTTGCGGTCGTATTCGACGCCAACCTGCCTGAAGCCGACCCAACTTACCATGCCGCGAAGAAAACGATGTCGCTCGGGCGAGCGCCGAAGCGCGTCGACCACGCGCCGGCTCATCAAACGAAAGTCGCCGGTGTCGACCGGAATGGAAACCTTCGTGAGACGTTTGATGATGCGGTAGAAGAAGCCGGCGGTAAGGATCTTAAAGGGGCTGTCGCCTTTGCGCGTGCGGCGGATCGCGTAAACGACGTCGTATCCATCCCGCCACTTGGCAACGAAGGCCTCGATTAGCTCCGGCGGATCCTGCAGGTCGCCGTCCATCAAGATCACCGCCCGGCCGCCGGCCAGTTCGATGCCGGCCGTGGCTGCGAGCTGATGGCCGAAGTTACGCGAGAGGTTGACGAGCACGACGTGCGGTCTCCGCCGCATCTCGTCGCGGATCGCATCGGCTGTCGCATCGGTGCTGCCGTCGTTCACCAGCAGGATTTCGTAGCGCGGGCCGCCGGGCAGGCGTTCGAGAATGGCCGCCAGCCGCTCGATCAGCGTCGCGACGTTCCCTTGCTCGTTATACATCGGGACGACGACGCTCAGGGCCGGCTGTTCGGAAAGCGTGGCGGTCATGAGCGCCAGCCGTTCGACGGGACTGACCGACGGCCTCGGCCCCGGCCTCATGGCAGCAAGCGGAACCGGCGTTGCGGGCGAGAACCCACGCCGCCTGTGAATCTCTCCAGACTCGTGCTCCTCGCGGCCTGCGTGCTGTCCGTCCCCGCCTGCAGCATCTTTAGGCCGTCTTCGCAATCCGCGCAATCCGCCTCGACGGCGGCACCTCGGCAGTCCGCGCCGGCGCCGCGGGCCGCCTCGACGCCGCGGCCGGCGCAGCCGAAGGCGGCCGCGACCGCCGCGCCGGCCGCCTCCGCGCACAGCCTACCTTCGCTCGAGCCGCAGACCACGCCGTCGCCGAGCCCCTCGGGCCGGCCCGAGGTTGCGATTCCGCTTCTTGCGCCCGACGCCGCTCCTCGGATCCTGTCGGTCGACCTTAGCGAGACGACGGTTCGCTCGGGCGACACGGTTTCGGGCACCGTGCTGACGAGTTCGAACGTTGCCAGCGTCGAGGTCCGCGTCGCTGCCTACGGCATGTCGCTCGCCAAAGTCGGCGTTGGCCGCTTCACGCTCGACTACCCGGTTGGGAACCTGCCGTTTTTCGTCCGGGGTACGTACGAGATGAAAATCATCGCCCGCAACTCGCGAGGCGATACGGCGCAGCAGTCGCTGCCGATTACGGTGCGCTAGCGGCGAGCGGTTCCAAGCGCGTGCGGCGTGGGGATTCCCGGGCTTGGGAGCCCGCCGGGAAGATTCGGGAACGGGGCGGGATTGTACGGCGTCGGCAAGCCGTTGGGCTGCTGACCGTTGCTTCCCTGGAGCGTGTCGATCCACGCGTACACGGTGTCGCGGACGACGCGCACGTCGGCATCGGCGACGACGATCGCGCGCGGCGTGCGCGCAAGGCCGTTCTCGGCGATTTCTTGGGACTGGAAAGAGCCGCGGTCGTAGAGATAGCGAAAAATCGTCCCGGAGTTGAGGCGCCGCGTTATCTGGTAGTGCAGCGTATCGGTACGGTCCAGCGGAATGGCCTGCGCGTTCCAGCCGCTGGCATCGGTCGTAATGTACACGCTCGCGCCGAACGCCGTGTTGGGTGGTACCTGGACCGTGAACGTGACCAGGACGGGGCGCCCGGAGAAGTGCTGCCTCGGGAGAAACGTTTGGCCCGGTGCCGGCGAGGGCGGCATGAGATCGGGATTCGGAATCGGCGACGACAGCGCGACGGCGAAACGGGAGACGTCGTCAAAACTCCCCTCCTTTGGCAGCGGCGTGCGCGACAAATCGAGTTCGGTAACCGTGCCGCTCGCGTCGAAATGTACGCGCGCCCAGACGCGCGGGCCCGGTACGATCGGGGTCGATCCGCCACTTGCCGCGTCGCGAATTGCCACGTCCGGCGCGACGCGAAAGCCGTCGCCGGTCGTGAAGAAGACGAAGCCGCCCTGATACGCGAGCAGCTGGCCGGTTACGACGATCGACGGGCTCGCCGCCATCAGCGCGATTGCGAGCAGCGCTGCGGCGACCGAAAGCGCGCGGCGAGCGTGCGTCATTGCGGCAGCACCTGCACGATAAAGTATGGACTCCATCGGACGCTTCCGAAGTTGAAAAAGTACGTTCGCTGGACATCGAGCATCATGTGCGGCAGAATCTTGAAACGGACGTCCGCAGTGAGGTCGTTGGGCGGCTGCCCCAGGTAGTTGTTGTAGAGTGGCTGACCGATCACGTTGGTGAGCGGGAGCGGGAAGAGGCCGGGCACCGGAATTGGAAAGTCGTCGTGATGGCGACCGATCAGCGACGCGTTGAACTCCGGATTCGGATCGTAGTTGATCCCTAGCGAAAGCGTACGCAGCGTGGATACGCCGCGGAACGAGGACAAGCTAGGCGGGCAAAAGCCGGGTTTGGTGGGGTCGAGTTGTATCGTGCACGGCGGGTATCCGCCCTGTAGGTAGTAGTCGCCGGTGTTCATGATCTGATAGCTGAGGTACGAGTTGACCGGGCGCGAGAACTGACGGCTCAAGCTAAACGTGGTGGTCGTGGTGTTCACGCGATGCGGCAGTGAGTTCCACTGCCGCTGCTTGTTAAAAGTGGCGTTGAGGTAATACGCTTTGTACGGATTGTCTCGGTTGCCGATCTTCACGGACGGCATAAAAAGGTTGAAACCGAAGACCGTGTTCCAAATCGTCGTGTAGGTTGTCGGGCATGGGACCGGCTGCGCACCCTTGGCGTACACGCACGTTCCGCCGAACGACTGCAGGCCGCTTTCCGAGGGCGGTATCGGTATTCCGTATTGATTCGTTCCAACCGAGTCGTGGTTGAATCCGTATCCTCCGTAGATCTGCTCGTACAGCGGAAGTTTGCCGATTCGATTTTGAAAGCTGGTGGCGATGAGCTGCATTTGCGATGGGTGCGACAAATTTCCCGCGCCGACCGCGTGATGTTTGGTTGGGTCTACGGAACCTTGCCCCAGCAGGTTGTAGTTTGTGAAGTTCGAGTTGAGCTGCAGGTACGAGTGGGGAAGCGCTTGCGTCATGTTGACAAACGTCGTCTGAGTTTCCGCCAGCGGCGGCGCCGATAAGAGGAAGCCTTGGTTGACATAGAATTGGGTGAACGTTTGAATCTGAAAACGTTGACCCAGTTTCTCGTACGCAACCAGGTTGAAGAATCGCGCCGACTTCGTCAACGGATTGGCCGAGAAAATGGCGTACTCGTGTTCTCCGACGAAGTGCTGTTCGAAAGCCAGAAAAGCGTGATTCTGCGTATCGTAACGCAGATGCACCGCCGAGAGCGAATTATTGTTTCCCGCAAAGTTCCAGGTAGCGTCGAAGTTTGCCCCGGTCAACGAGTTTTGGGCGAAGTATTGGTTCGGGGAAAAATTCACGACGTAGGAGCCGAGCGGAACGCCCGCGCCGGCTAAATACGCGGTCGCGCCCGAAAAGCGTGCAAAACTCTTCGTGCCGATGACCGCTTCGGCGGCGGTGAGGCTTGGACTCTCGGCAACCTCCGGAAAGGCAAACGTGTCGCCCGGCATCGCCCGGCCTTTCACCGGGTGCGTCAGATCGCCGTTGACAAACGTCCAGCGATCCGGCTCGCTCGTCACGGGAACGAAATAGATTCGATTGAAATCGAGAAAATCGGAGAGTGCCGCACCATTCGCTTGCTCGTTTCCGGCTCGTAGCGATACGTGCCCGGCGACCAGGAAACGATTGAGTTTGAGGTCCATCGAAAACGCGTCGCCGTTGGCAGAGAAGCCATCGCTCGTCTGCACGCGCACGTTCCCGTCGGCTTCGATTAGGAAGCGGTCGTAATAGAAAGCGATGTGATCCGCGGTCAGGCGCACGATCGTATTGGCCTGCGCCGTGGCGCAAGCCATCGCGAAGGTTAGCAGCGCGAAGGCCGCTGAAAGCGAGATGCGTCGCACGCCGATCCTCGGGAGCTGGGTGAAGATGCGAACGGTTTTGACCGACGACCGACGTATCCTATCGCGAGAGCGTAACCGCGCAGAGGGCAACCAGGCCTCCGTTACCGCCGCCGCGCGTGAGGCCGCGCCCGAAAAATCCGGGCTGGAGAAGGTGGCTCCTCTTAACGGCGTGTACGATGCTTGACCAGATGGGTCCGAGGCGCACCGGGGGCTTTTTGAGCAACGCCGAATCGGTGCGACAATGCAATCGAGCAGCCCCAGGGCCCTCGGTGATTTCAAAGCGCGGGGTGTCGAGGTGGATGCGGTTGGAAAGATCTGCGAGATTTACTCCGGACGTGCGATTGCGTCGAGCGTTCGCGTGGCGGACGAGTGCCGTTCGATGGAAGAGATTGTAAACGTGAGTGCTTCCGATGCGAAGGACCGCGCCGGCGGGCTCGGCGCCTAGTGCAAGCGGTCGTCGCGCCCTCGATCGAACGCGAAGTGCCGGAGTCGTGGCATGTCATCAAGCGCGCCATCGACATCGGGCTCGGGCTGACCCTGCTGGCGGTCGCCGCCCCGATCGTTGCGCTGGCCGTCGTCGGAATCGTCTGTACGACCGGCGGATTGCCCTTTTTCGCGCAGGAGCGCGTCGGGATGAACGGACGTCGTTTCAAAATGTTCAAGCTGAGAACGATGGTCAACGGCGCGCACAAAATGCGCGAAGATCTGATGCACCTCAACGAGGTGGACGGTCCCGTTTTCAAGATTCGAAACGATCCGCGCCTGCATCGGCTCGGCCGCTTCTTACGCCGCACGAGCATCGACGAGTTGCCCAATCTCGTCAACGTCGTGCTCGGCGACATGTCGCTGGTGGGACCGCGTCCCGCGCTGCCGTGCGAGGTCGAGCACTACGACGGGTTCTCGATGCGCCGGCTGAGCGTTCCTCAGGGGCTCACCTGCCTGTGGCAGATCAACGGCCGCAGCGACGTCTCGTTTGAGGAGTGGATGGTCCTCGACGGCCTGTATGTCGATACCTGGACGCCGTTGGGCGACCTGATCGTCATCGCGCAGACCATCCCGGCGGTCCTGCGGAAGGACGGCGCGCATTAAGCAGCACCTGCGGATCGTCCCGGAGCCCAGGCACCCGCATTCCCGACGTTTTTCGGTAGCCGGGTCGACTCTTTTCATTATCGGGGCGACGTTCGCATCGACCATGCTGGGCTTCATGCGCGAGGTCGTCAGCGCGAAGTATTACGGCACGCGCTGGGAGATGGACACGTTCCTCGCGGCGGCGACGATTCCGACGATTTTGTTTGGAGTGTTCAACGGCGCGCTCGTGAGCGCGCTGGTGCCGATCTTCTCGGAGTATCTCGCGCATCGAAACGAAGAAGAGGCCTGGCGCTTGGCGAGCACCGTGCTCAACATCCTCGCCATCGTCCTGACGGCGTGCGCGATCGTCGGATTCTTCACCGCACGCTGGTACGTCCCGCTGATCGCGCATGGGTTTCCCGCTCCGCAGATGGGCGTCGCGATTCGGATGACTCGGTGGCTCATGCCGAGCATCGTGGCGGTAAGCTTGAGCGGCGTCCTTTCCGCCATGCTCAATGCGTATCACCGGTTCCGGGCGACGGCCATGGTCGGCGTTGCCGTCAACTTCATCACGATTGCGACGGTCCTCGCCTTCAATCATCGCCTCGGCATCTACGCCCTGGTGATCGGTACGACGCTTGGATTGTCGATGCAGATGCTCGTTCAGCTTCCGTCGTTTCTCTCGATTGGGAAATACCGCTTTACGATCGACTTGCACCATCCCGGTCTCAAGAAGATCTGGGAGCTGCTGGGACCGATCATCGTCGGTTCGGCTGCCGGGCAGATCGCGTTGTTCTTCGACCGCTTCTTCGCCTCGACGCTTTCGCCGGGATACATCGCGGGAATGAACTACGCGGTCAAGCTCGTCAATTTCCCGCAACAGATCTTTGCGGCGGCGATCGCGACCGTTATCTTCCCGCTGCTGGCGGCGCAGTTTGCGCGCGACAACCGCCGCGGCGTTGCGCGCAGCCTAGTCACCGGGCTCCGCCTGGTAAACTTTATTACGATACCGGCCGTTTGTGCGTTGATCGTACTGGCGCGGCCGATGGTGCAGACGCTCTTCGAGCGCGGAACCTTTCAAGCCGGCGCGACCGATCTCACCGCGGGGCTGCTGCCGTACGCCGCCGTCGGGTTAGTGGCCCTGGCCGCGAACGTCGTTTTGACGCGCTGCTGCTTTGCTTGCAAGGAGACGGCCTGGCCGGTCACGATTTCGGTAGGCGCCGTCGTCGTCAACGTGCTCCTCTCGCTGGTTTGGCTGCCGACCCTCGGCGCCCGCGGCCTGCTGCTGGCAAATTCGCTGAGCCAAGCGATGCAGGCGGTATTGCTCCTGATGGTCACGAGCCGTTTGGTTGCGGGGATCGATTGGGGCGCGCTGCTGGGTTCGACTGCGAAAATCGCCCTCAGTTCGTTCGCGATGGTTGCGGCGCTGCTTTGGATCGGAGCGCTCGGCGTCACGCCGGAGGCGACGCTGGCGTCGCGCGCGTGGTTTCTATTCGGACAGATCGCGATCGGCGGCACCGTTTTCGTCGCCGTCGCGCGGATGCTCAACGTCGAAGAGTTGGAGCTGGCCCGTCGCACGATCGTCGCGAAGTTCGAACGCAACCTGGTGAGCCCGCCCGACAACCGCGAGGCGCCGATCGCATGACGCTTACCGCGACGCTGGAGCGCGAGCCGCGCTTCTCGGTGATCGTTCCGGCGCATAACGAGCAGGATCGAATCGGCAAAACCATCGAGGGATACGTCGATATTTTTCGCGACTCCGAAATTATCGTGGTTTTGAACGGATGCACCGATGGGACGCGCGCCGTCGTCAATCGTTTGCGCGAGACGAACCCCAATCTGCTCGCGATCGAGATACCCGATGCGGTCGGCAAGGGCGGCGCGGTGCGCGCCGGATTTTTGATGGCGCGGGCCGACGTGGTGGGCTACGTAGATGCCGACGGCTCGACGCCCGCGCACGAGATGCGGCGCCTCTGCGAAGCCGTCGGCGACAGCGACGGCGTGATCGGCTCGCGGTGGCTATCGGCTTCGAAGGTCGCTATCCGGCAACCGTGGGCGCGCCGGCTCGCCAGCCGCAACTTTAACCTGATCGTTCGCGCGCTCTTCGGCCTGAGATATTCCGACACGCAATGCGGCGCCAAGGTTTTCCGGCGGAAAGCGCTCGAACGCGTCATGCGCGACGTCGAAACGGCCAATCTCGCCTTCGACGTGGACTTGCTGTTTGCGATGAATCGTCTCGCGATGCGGATCCGCGAAGAACCGACCTACTGGATCGATATGGAAGGGTCGCGCGTACGCTTGGTATCGGCTTCGCTTCACATGTTTGCCGCGGTCGTGCGCCTCCGCTTGCGCCATTCGTTTTTGGCGGTCGTAATACCGATGTACGATCGGATCTTTCCAACCAACCCGGTACGTCTGCACCATCACTTGCGCGTGCTCGTCATCAACTGGCGCGATCCGAAACACCCGCAGGCAGGCGGGGCGGAGACGTACCTTTTCGAGCTGGCCAAGCGCTGGGTGCGGTGGGGACATCAGGTCGAGTGGCTCAGCGGCGGATTCCCCGGCGGATCGCCTCGCGACGCGATCGAATCGATTCCGATTCGCCGGGTCGGGAACGCGCTTACGGTGTATGCCGCCGTTCCGCTGACGTATTTGCGCGAGTTTCGCGATCGCTTCGACGTGATATTGGATTCGTCCAACGGCATCCCGTTCTTCTCTCCGTTGTTTTCGATGAACCCAAAAATTTGCATCGTTTACCACGTCCATCGCGAGGTCTTCAAGAAACATCTTCCGGGCTGGCTCGCGTACGTGCTTTCGTGGTGCGAAGAGACGTTCGTTCCGCTCGTCTATAGGAAAGCGCATTTCGTCACGATTTCCGAAGACACGCGCCGCGAAATGCGCCGGGTCGGGATCGGCAATTCGGGCACCGGCCTGGTGCGCTGCGGCGTGGACGATTCGTTGGTTCCGGGCAAGAAGGCCGACGTGCCGACCGTCCTCTATTTGGGGCGCCTGAAGGCGTACAAACGCGTCGATCGGTTGATCGAAGCGTTTGCCGGGGTGCGCGCCCGTCTACCTTCGGCAGAGTTGCGGATCGCCGGCACCGGCGACGCGTTTCCGGCGTTGCGCGAGCTTGTCGGCCGGCTGGGCTTGGATGGGGCCGTAATTTTCGAAGGCTTCGTCGACGAAAATCGGAAGCGCGAACTGTTGCAGCGCGCCTGGGTTACGGTCAGCCTTTCGGAAATGGAGGGATGGGGCATTAGCGCGATCGAGGGGAATGCTTGCGGCACCCCGGCGATCGCGTTCGACGTCCCGGGTTTGCGCGAAGCGATCGTTCACCAGGAAAGCGGTCTCATCGTCCCGGTCGGCGGCGACGCGGGCGACGCGATCCTGATGGTCCTGAAGGACGAGCCGTTGCGCCGGCGTTTGGAGCGTGGCGCTCTGAGCCGGGCGGCGAAATTTTCGTGGGACGAAGCCGCTCGCGAGATGCTATTAGAAATCATGCGTGCGATAGTCGGACTGGATTTCCGCGCGGTCGACCTGGATGGCCGCTGGACCTTTTTCGGCGCCGTCGCGTCCAACGATGCATCCAGTCTGCTGGACACGCATTCGATGCGGAATTAACGAGGATTTCGGACCTTCTCCCGATGACGCAAGGACTCTCAAAAACCGGATCCGCCTTCGCAGCGGGGATCCTTGCCGTCACGCTGGCGACGCTGGCGGCATGCGGCGGCGTATCGAAACGTCCGGATCGGGGGCACGAGTCTGCATTCGTACCGCCGCACGTCGCGGCGTTTGAGAGAAACCCGAACGCCGCGAACTTCGAGTCGCTCCACGCGGACCTTCTCATGGGCCCGATCTCATCTGAAACCGACTCGCGAATCGTCGCCGTGCTTGCGAGCAAAGACGTTCCGCGCAACGTCCTCGACGCGATTGCGGTCGACCTCGCAACGCTCGACTGGGGCGGCACGATGGAGTGGGCGCAGAAATTAAACGTTGTCGCGCGGAGCGATTCGTCCCCGCAAGGCGCGCGGATGGTTCGAAACACTTCGCGGTTGGCGTGGCTGATGCTCACGCTGCGAGCGAACTACGCCGTCGATCTCGTCGACCTGTCGCATGCCGACCTCAAGACGGGCGCTCCGTCCGTGGGGCAAGCGATGAATCTCGCGAACGTCGATTTTTCGGGGAGCGAGCTCGCCGGCACGACGTGGCATAATTCGAACCTCACGAACGCGATCTTCGGCGGTACCGTCGTCGCCGGCGCGCTGCGTTGCACGAACTGCACGTTCGGGACCATGCAATATCCAGGGACGGTTACGCTGACGGACGGTAAGTGGGTACCTCGGTAACGCCGTGAGCCACGAAGTATTCGGACAAAAGGCGGCCGAAAGACGGAAATGTGCCCAACCCCGACAAACTCCTAGTTCGCGCGAGCGCGTGGTCGATCGGGCTGGCCCTTCTCGTCGAGCTCGCGATCCTTCCGTGGACCGCCCACGCGTTTGACGCGACGGCTTTCCTTTCTCACACCGATCGGATCTATTTCGGGCACGTTGGGTTAACGGCGCTGTGGGCGTACGGCTCGATCTCGCTGGCGGCTCTGCTGCTGTCGCAACTGCCGGTGCTGTTCTTTCCGCAGTTGTGGAGCGCCGTGCCGTTTCGGATCTTTCTCTTGAAGCTCCCGGCGTGGTGCGCGGATCTCGCTAGCGCGGCGGTCATTCGCGCGTGCAGCCGCGACCGACAATTCGCGAACGCGTGGGCGCTGCGATATCTGCTGGATCCCGCGGTCGTGTTCGCAACCGTCTTCCACGGGCAGGTGGACGCGCTCCCGAATTTCTGTACGGTGTTCGGCATCGCGCTCGTCATAGCCGAAAAGTACGAACTTGCGGGATTGGCGTTCGGCCTGGGTGCCGGCACGAAGTTCTATCCGGCCGCGTTCGTGCCGCTGCTCGCCGTGGCTGCATATCGCCGCGCATCCTGGCAGCGAGCGCTGTTTGCCTTGGCCGCGTTTGGCGGGGCTTCGGCGCTGACGCTGGTGCCGGTTTTGTGGGGGCGGGCCGGCTCGGAGTTCGCCGCCTATGCAAATAACAGCTTCGGGCATGACGGCGTCCGCGTTTCGACCGCTTCCTTGTGGGCGTTGTTGCCGCGGGGAGGGCCGGTTTCGCTCGCACCGCAAGCCGAGCAGTTCATCGGGATCGTCATTCCGGTGCTGCTGGCGCTCGCGGAACTGCGCCACCTTCCGGACCGCCGCGACATCGCACGCGTCGCCATGCTCACCGCCATGTCGATCGTGCTGCTCAACCCCGGCGCGCATCCGCCGTTCTATCTTTGGATTGCGGGGCCGCTGGTGCTCTACGCCGCGGTTGCCGACGACGGGATGGTCAGCCTGGCCGGTTTCGTGCTGTCTTGCGCGAGCATCTTCACCCAGTTCTGTCAGGAGGGTAGCGACGAATACTTCCTGATGAACTTCGGCGCCGGTCCGAATTTGGGACTGCTCCGCTGCATCGCGCCGTCCGCGATCGTCCAAGGCGTCGTGCTCGTCAGCGCGGCGATGGTCGTCGTCGCCAGCTATCGGCGCGAGTGGTTCGACGCTCGTACGGCCGCGGTTTGCCGTTGGGGAGGACAGGCGGCGACGCTGCTCTTTTTTGCCGCCTTCGCCGCAGCGATCGCCGCCGAAGCCGTTTCGGCGGCCTCCAGTCGCGCCGTCCCAGCGGCTGCATTCCGCGAAGAGGAACGCTTGGTCAATACGTTCGCGGTGGACCCGATCGTCCGGCAGCTGCCCGGCGGCCGCTGCTTGCTGACGTTCGCGGCAAACGACGTCATCGTGTATGCCGGCAACCCGTTTGCCGCGCGCTTCGCGACCGCGTCACTCGGGTACACGCTGTTTTCGCCCCAAAAGATTATCGTCGGAGGGCGGCTTCTACCCGTGGATTCGCTCCCCTCGACGTTTGAAAATATCGATTTCCGTACGATCGGCGAACGGTCGGTCCGAATCACGCGCGAGCTCGACGTCACCGATGCGCTGCGGCCATTTCGGTACGTCGAACGGTTCGTAGAACGGCCGTGCAGTCTGATTGCCGACAACCCGTTGCTGATCTACCGTTTCGATTTCGCTGCCGCGCAAGCGGCGGCGGCCAAAATGCCGTTGCTCGAACGGCTGAACGTCTTCGCGCAAGGGGGCGATTGATGGTTTCGTTGCGGAACGCCGGATCGCGATGCCAGGAAACGAGTCGCTCCGCGTCGATACAGAGCCGGTACCATGCCTGACGCTTTTCCGAGGGCGGCCGGCGTCGCGGTTGTTCCGTGCTTTAACGAAGGTCGCAACCCGATCGACCTTTCGGCCACACTGCTGGCGGTGCCGGATCTGGACGTGGTATTCGTCGACGACGGGAGCGACGCAGAAAGTCGCGCCGCGCTGGATTCGCTCTCGCAGCATGGGTCGCGCGTTCGCGTCGTACGGAACGCCGCGCGGGTGGGGAAGGTTGCTTCGCTGCTCGGCGTTCTGCGCGCGCTGGATCCCGCCATCCAACGGATTCTGTTGGTCGATTGCGACGTCGTCGCGCCGGCATCCACGTTCGTGGCCGTTCTCGACGAGCTCGATCGGGCCGACCTCGTGCTCGCGGACGCCGTTGCGATGCAAGCACCGCGGACGATCTGGGAGCGGGGCGCAATTTTTAGCGCCAACCGCCACGATCGTTTGCGCCGGCGATCGCTGCACCGGTACCCGGCGCTCTGCAGCAATGGGAGGCTGCTAGGCATGACTCGGCGCCTGAGCGACGCGATCGTTCGCAGCGACGTTCCGCGTCATACGGAAGACGCGCACTTCATGCTCGTTTGTCTCACGCAAGGCTATGCCTATTCGTATCGAGCGGACGCCGTCTTGCAATATCGCGCGCCCGATACCCTCGAAGATTACCTGCGACAATCCGATCGTTTCAGCGAAGGACGCGCCTTGCTGCGCGAGCGGTGGACCTCCGGCGTTCTCGAACGCTACTACGACCTCAAGCCGGCCGACCTGCTGGGGACGTTTTTTGCCGAGGCGCTCTGCGACCCGCCCGGCGCGGTCGTTTTCGCGACGATGGTTGCGGCCAAGGTGCTGCCCCGCCGCTCGGCAGGTTCGCAAACCGGTGCTTGGGCGGTTGCGGCCAGCACCAAGGTATTGCGATGAAGATCGGAATCGTCACGTCGTTTCCGGAGCCTAACGTCGCGAAAAGTGCGATCGCGTATTATTCGCAGACGATTCTCGATCCGCTTCGCGGAGACGGCGACGAGTTCGTCATCCTGGCCGATGCGGGCCGGGACCGCTCGCTGGGAAGCTGCGAGGAGTACGCCCCGAACGTCACGGTCAGGCGATGCTGGAGGTACGGGCATTTCGCGCCGCTCCAAATCCTCAAAGCGGCGTGGCGCACTCGGGTGGACGTGCTCCATCTCGAATACGACGTTTACCTATACGGTGGCGTCGTGGCCGCGTTGCTGCTACCGTTCGTGCTCCGCCTGCTTCGCTTGCGCGGCACGCAGATCGTTTCGACCCTTCACGGGGTAGTTTCGCAACGCGTGGTGACGCGCGAAATGCTGCGCGAAAACGGTTTCGTGCTTCCCTATTCGCGGATCGGTCGTTTGGGGTTCTACACGATCTACGCCTTGTTCAACTGGGCGAGCGACCGGATCATCGTGCTCGAAGTCAAGCTGGCGGAAATATTGGAATCGGAATACGGCGTTCCGCGCGCGAAGCTGCACGTTTGTCCGATCCCGCTCATGCACGAGGGCCCGCGCCCCGGCATGCGCCAAGCTCGCCGGCGGTGCGGCATCGGCGAAGGGAAGGTCGTCCTCTTTTTTGGTTACGCCTCTTACTATAAGGGGCTCGACGTGCTGCTCGACGCGCTGCCGGTGGCGCGCCGCAGAGTCCCCGGGCTGGCGTTGCACCTCGTGGCCGGGCGTCACCCGCGACTTCGCGGCAACCCGCGCTACGAAACCTTTTACGAGGGCCTGCAGGCAAAGGCGAGTGCTGCGGGCGCGCACATGTATGAGTTCGTTCCCGAAGGCCAACTCGCCGATCTTCTGGCCGCCGCCGATGTCGTGGTTCTGCCGTATACGGCGACGTACGGGGCGAGCGCCGCGCTCAACGCGGTCTTCGCGGCACGCAAACCCGTCTTGGTTTCGACCTTCGCGAGCTTCGACGGCGCGCTGGAGTGCCAGACGTTCGCGCCCGAGCTGGAGGCGTGCGCGCGCGCGATCGGCGATTTCTTCGCCACGCACGAACGGCTGCTTATCGAGCGGGTGGAAGAAATCGCGCGGATGCGGGACGTACGGGTCATCGCGCAAATGATACAGGACGTGCGCCATACGTCGGAGTCTACGTGAAACGCGCGCCTCGCCGCCTGTACGCGGTGTTCGGCGTCGTCGCGCGAATTGCGTCCAAGCATCCGGCGCTGCTCCTATTCATACCGCTCGCGCTGTTCTTCCCGTTGCTCGACTCGCGCGGCCTCTACGAATACGGCGATGCGAATTTCCCGCTCAATCCGTTCTGGATCGACTACATTCTTCCGTGGAGCGGCGCGGCGTCGGCGGGCGCCGACAACACGTTTATCGGCGTTCCCCGCCTGGTCTACCACGTGGGCATCGACGTTCTAATCGCGACGTTCCACAACTTGCAGGTCGCGCAGTGGCTATGGTATTCGGGCATGTCGGCGTTGGGATTGCTCGGCGCGCACGCGCTGGCGCGGCGTCTCGGCGCGGGCATCTATGCGGTGCCGTTGGCGGTCTTTTACGCGTTTAACCTGTGGTCGTACGATCGCGTCGCCCAGGGCCCGATCTATCTCTCCTATCAGGCGCTGCCGCTGGTCGTCTATTTGTTCTTGCGATATCTCGCGCGCCCGGGGGTTGCCGCCGCGCTCTATTTCGCGTGTTCGCTGCTGCTCGTCATTCCGGCCCTTCAGGTCAGCTATCTGGCGGCGGTCGTTTGCTTGGGCATCGCGTTGCGCGACATCGCCCTGCGCGGCTGGCGAGTCGTCCCGGAGCTCGGACTACTCGCCGTAGCCGTCGTCGCGGCGAACGCGTTTTACATTTTCTCGATGATTGCCGATATGTGGCTGAATTCGGGCGGCAACATCGCGCTGGTGAACCAGCGCTTCGATATCAACGTATTTCAGCATTACGCCGTGAATGCCGGATTGTTGAATACGTTGCGACTCCAGAGCTTTTACTACACGACGATACTGCGTCAGCTGCCCATCGTGCAGTTCGGCGTATTTTTGATTCCGGTGTTGCTGTTTGCGCTGCTGGCGGTCGCCCGACGGCCGGCGATCCGCTCGAGATTCTATTCCGGCGCGGCGCTGGCGATCTTAGGGCTCTGGCTGGTCGACGGTATCGCGATGGCTCCCGCGTTCTATACGTGGTTTCGCGGTTTCGTCCCGGGGCTGCGCTCGTTCGTCGAGCCCGACTATTTTTCGCCGCTGTACGTCTTGGGTGCATTCGTCATGCTGGCCGCCGCGTCGCGGCTGGGCGCGCGAGCGTACGGACTCCCGTTCAAACTTTCGGTTTGGGTTATGGCGCTCAGCGGAATTTTGCCCTTTCTCCCGATCGGTGGAACCGGATCGGGAATGCCGCAGACGCCCCAGCCGCGCCAATACACGGAGTTCTCTCGCGCGAAGGTTCGGGGAAGCACGCTGTGGATACCGCCGGATCGCGGCGTGGCATATCGCTGGTCGCCGTACGTGATCAACGGCTTTACGTCGTTGAACTCTCCCTCCGATGCGATCGGCCCGACGATGGCCGAATGGGTCGCACCCGGAACCGCGCGCGTGCAGCAGCGTTTGGCCTACGGTTTCATGGCGGGGCAGGTACGAACCGTCGAAGCCCTTGCGCCGCTGCTCGGCATCGGAACGGTGGCGATCGCCGCCGATTCGTTGAGCCCGCGCGACGAGTGGCCGAACCCCGAAATCACGGGCGCGCTCCGGACCTTCGGCGCCCTGCGGCGTCGCGGCTTCCTGTCGTTGCGCGGCGACGATCGCGACGATCGCGTCCACCTCGTAACCGGAACGACGAGACCGCCGCTACCGGAGCTCGGGATCTACGACGAGCCCGTCGCAGTCGGCGGCTTCGATAGTTTCATGTGGCGAGCCGTGCTGTCGAGCGGCCGCGGCAACCGCTACGTGCCGACCGCCGCCGATACCGCGCCGGGTACGCGTTTCGGCGGCGAATCGATCCGTACGATCGCGGGGCTTCCGCTGATGGTCCGACGGATACCCATCGGCCGGTTCGACGCCTACAACGCGTGCTCGTCACGGGCGCCGACTTTGAGATTTCCGCGCAACGCCGCGCAGGTTGCGGTCCAAACGACGTTCGAGCCGCGCTGTCTCACGTTGGCGCTGCGGGATATCGGCGAGATTGCGGCCCTGCGGGTGACGGTTGACGGCCACCCAGCCGACGTGGTTGCGCCGGAATTGATTTTCGATCGAAACTTGGCCGCGGCCGACTGGATCGACCCGACGATGGCCGCACAAGAGGTTCCGCCGAAGACGCGAACCGCGAAGCTCGTCCTACAAGTCCCCTCGTATAGTCGCGTGACCCTGCGCGCCGTAGAGGTTCAATGGATTCGTCGCGGAGCGGCGGCGCCGCTTGCGCCCCCGCCGACGTGCGCGGCGTCGGGCATCACCTGGTCGGAGCAGAATCCGCTCGCGTACACCGTGAGGGCAAACGTTCGCGGACGCTGCACGCTCGTGTTTCGGCAATCGTTCGCGCCGATCTGGACGCTCTTTGCGAGCGGGGGCTCGGCCCGGGTT
>JBDTDR010000159.1:0-4643 GCA_039922955.1 Candidatus Tumulicola sp. | reverse complement strand
ACGAAGTAACTCCTACGAACGACAAACGTCTCGCATCGCATAGGGCGGTGGCGCAATTGGTAGCGCAGCGGCCTCCAAAGCCGACGGTTGCGGGTTCGACTCCTGTCCGCCCTGCCAGTTTTTCGGGAGAGAACTTTTGGTGAACGAGCAAAAAAAAACGGCCCAGAGAATCGCCGGCCAGGATTTTGTCCGAGGTATCATCACCGAACTTCGGCGGGTTACGTGGCCGACGCGGGAAGAGTGGATCTCCGCGACCATCCTGACGATCGCGCTGGTCGTCGGGATCGGTCTGTTCACATTCGTTCTCGATCAACTTTTTGGATGGCTCTTCAGCTTGATCCATCCAGTCGCCGGGTAAATGCACGACACCATGTTTGAAATCGGTCGCGAACCATTCGGTGAGATCGACGAGCTTCGCGAAGAAAGCCTCATCGACGACGCGCAAATGAGCGATCTCGCAGGGGCCGCCGGCGAACCCGCCGTCGACCAACCGGTCGAGGCGCCTCTGCAAGAAGTGGGTGGCTCCGAAGCGGAGCCGACCGGCGACGAAGCCGTCGCCTCGCAAGACGCGCCCGGGCCTACGCCCGCGGCTGGAAAGCCCAAGGACAACCGCAACTGGTTCGTCGTTCACACCTACTCGGGCTACGAAAACAAAGTCAAAGCGAATCTCGAACGCCGCATCCACTCGATGGGGATGCAGGACAAGATCTTTCGCGTGCTGGTTCCGATGGAAGACGAAGTCGAGTTTAAAGACGGCAAGCGCAAGATCACACCCAAGAAGGTGTTTCCGGGGTACGTCCTCGTCGAGATGATCATGGACGACCAGTCGTGGTACGTCGTGCGCAACACGCAGGGCGTAACCGGCTTCGTCGGTAGTCCGGGTCCCGGCGAGAAGCCCGTGCCGCTGCAAGACAAAGAAGTCAAGACGATCCTCAAGCAGATGGGCATCGAAGCGCCCAAGCTTAAGATCGACTTCAAAAAGGGCGACCGCGTCAAAGTCACGTCGGGCCCGTTCTTCGATTTTACCGGCGTCGTCGACGAGATCGCGCCGGAGAAGGAACGCTTGCGCGCGCTGATCTCCATTTTCGGCCGCGAAACGCCGGTCGAACTCGAGTTTTTCCAGGTGGAGAAGGTATAGCGGCTTCGATCGGCGCATCGGCGCCGCGGCAGATTTTCTCGCGGGAGCGACCCCGATCCGTGAGATTGCTGAGGGGCAGACGCATCGCGTTCGCGACGATGCATCGTTAAGGAGAAATGACTCGTGGCTAAAAAGGTCGTAGGCAAAATCGGCCTACAGATCCCCGCCGGAAAGGCGACGCCCGCGCCGCCGATCGGACCGGCGCTGGGGCCCTACTCGCTCAATATCATGGACTTCTGCAAGCAGTACAACGAGCGGACTGCCTCGCAGGCGGGCATGATCGTTCCGGTCGAAATCACGGTGTTCGAAGACCGAACGTTCACGTTCATCACCAAGACGCCGCCGGCGTCGTTCCTCATCAAACAGGCGCTCAAGATCGAATCGGGCAGCAAGGAACCCAATCGGAACAAGGTCGGGAAGCTGACGCAAGCCCAAATCGAAGCGATCGCCAAGGTGAAGATGCCCGACATCAACGCTAACGATATCGAGGCCGCGAAAAACATCATCGCCGGCACGGCGCGTTCGATGGGCGTGGAGGTGGACGCATAATGCCGCAGCATCACGGAAAACGCTTCAAGAAGCTGATTGCCGAGTACGATCTCAAGCAGGCGTTCACGCCCCCCGAAGCGATCGCGATCGTCAAGAAGAACGCGACCGCGAAATTCAACGAAACCGTCGAGGCGCACGTTCGCCTCGGCGTAGACCCCAAGAAGAGCGATCAAAACGTCCGCGGGACGGTACTCCTACCGCACGGTACGGGACGCGTCGTTCGGGTCATCGCCTTTGCAAAAGGCGATAGTGCTAAGGCCGCCGCGGAAGCCGGTGCCGACATCGTCGGCGATCAGGATTTGATCGCTCGCGTCAAGGCCGGTTTTACCGAGTTCGACGTCGCGGTTGCGACGCCCGACATGATGGCGCAAGTCGGCAAAGAACTCGGCCGCATTCTCGCACAGAAGATGCCCAATCCGAAGGCCGGCACCGTAACGCCGAACATCGGCGCCGCGATCCGCGACATCAAAGCCGGTAAAGTGGAGTTCCGCCTCGACAAGAGCGGCATCATTCACACGATCGTCGGCAAAGCGAACTTTGACGAGCGGCACTTGATCGAGAACGTCGCGACGCTGCTCGATGCCATCGTCCGCGCCAAGCCGGCCGCCGCAAAAGGCACCTATCTGCGCAGCGTGACGCTGACGAGCACGATGGGGCCGGGAGTGAAAGTCGACCCGAACCGGATTAAAGCGACGGCCTAGGACAGGCTTCCTATAGGACGGGCTTCCTAAAGGAACGTAACTTTTCCGGAGCGCAGGTCGTAAACGCCCCCGACGATGCCGGCGGATTTCGATTTCACCGCATCGGCGACGATGGTGGAGCGCGCCGTCAGGGCGGCGACGTTGTCGCGAACGTTTCGCGCGATCGCGTTGTCGAGCCAGTTCCCGGGCTCGCCTTGGGTGCTCTTGACGGCCGGTTCGATCGCGCGGACGAGGTCCATGATGTGCCCCGGCTGAGTCGTACCGTTTTTGACGTATTTGATCGTGGCATCCACGGCGCCGCACGAGCTGTGGCCGAGGACCACGATCAGCGGCGTATGCAGCGCCGCGACCCCGTATTCGATCGATCCGAGCCCGTCGCGCGTGACGAAGTTGCCGGCGACGCGCACGATAAACAGGTGACCCGGGATTTGATCGAAGATCGTCTCGGCGGGAGCCCGGGAATCCGAACAGCCAAGGACGACGGCGAACGGGCTCTGTCCGGACGTTAACTCCAGGCGCCGAGCGTTCAGCGAGCCGCAAAACCCCTTGCCCTCGATGAACCGGACATTGCCCGCCTTCAACAGTTCGAGAGCCTGGCCGGGCGTATTGGCAGCCGGAGTCGGCGCCGCTCCGCCCGCGGCGAGCGCCTCACCCGTCGACCCGCCGGCAGTCACGGCTACCGCTGCCAGGCCGAGGCCGGCGGCCCCCAAGAAGCGGGCGCGGCCGATCTCGTGCGAACGATCTGACATGTCACAATCCTCCGTCGATTGGTCTTGCGGCAGTGGGAAACCTGTGGTAACCTACCCGAGGCTCCAAAGACCGTAGGCGGCTTGTTTCGGCCTCAATCGTCGCGACCTCCTCATCCTAGGCTAAGAGGAGAGCGCGAAGACCTGCGTAGGACGTAATCGCGACCCAACGACGACGTTTTGCACGACCACGACCGCGCGCGTGCAAACCTCCTCGCAGTCCCGTGAAGCGCCCTTCGAATGGATGGAGCGCTTTTTTCGTTCTTACCGGCACTCCAGAAAGAGAACGTATGCCAACCGCACGAAAAGAAACCGCGGTCAAGGAACTGCGCGACCGGCTGGCCGCGTCGCCGAACCTGTTTTTGACGGATTACCAGGGCTTGACCGTTGACGAGATCACCAAACTTCGCGGCGAACTTCGCAAAGACGGCAACACCTATTCGGTCGTGAAGAACACGCTCTTCCGCATCGCTGCAGGCGACGCCGTCGCCGCCCAGTTGGAGGAGTTCCTGACCGGACCCACCGGCGTCGTGTTCGCGGGCGACGACCCGGTCGCGCCGGCGAAAGCCCTCAAAACGTTCAGCGACGCCACCAAGAAACTCAGCATCAAGGCGGCGTTCATCGACGGCAAGATCGTCAACGCCGCGCAAGTGAACGTCCTTGCCAAACTGCCGCCCAAACTGGAACTCATCGCGAGGCTCGTCGGATCGCTCGCCAGCCCGTTGCGCGGCCTCGTCACCGTACTTTCGGGAAATCAGAGCGGCCTCGTCCGCGTGCTATCTGCTATCCGCGAGCAAAAAGAAGCCGCGGGCTCTACCGTCTAAAGGGAGATTAACCTATCATGGCAATCGCCGACATCATCGATCAAATCGACAAACTCACCGTGCTCGAACTCGCGGATATCGTAAAGCAGCTTGAGGAAAAGTATGGCGTCTCCGCTGCCGCTCCGGCTGCGATGATGGCTGCTCCGGCCGCGGCCGCCGCGCCGGCCGCCGAACAGACGGAGTTCGACGTCATTCTTTCCGAAGCGGGCCCCGAGAAGATCAAGGTCATCAAGGCCGTTCGCGAGCTCACGAGCCTCGGCCTTACCGAAGCGAAATCCTTCGTGGAAAGCGCTCCGAAGGCCGTCAAGGAAGGCGTCACCAAAGACGAAGCCGATCAGGTGAAGAAGAAACTCGAGGAAGCCGGCGCGAAAGTCGAAATCAAGTAGCTTTCGCTCGCGTCAATCACCGAAAAACGGGAGCGTAAAGCTCCCGTTTTTCTTCTCCGTGGAGTTCGAGCATGCAACCGAGTCCAAACGTGCCCTGGTGGCTCCAGCTTTTGCCGCTGGTCGTCGTCGCCGCCATCCTCATATTTCGCTTCATCCGCCCGCAGCGAATCAGCGTGACGCGCATGTGGATCCAGCCGATCGTCCTGGTGCTGCTGACGGGCTGGGCGATCTACACAACCGAAACGTTGAATCCGGCGCCCGGCTGGGAGATCGCCGCGGCGCTGGTCGCCGGAGCCATC
>JBDTDR010000158.1:0-15735 GCA_039922955.1 Candidatus Tumulicola sp. | reverse complement strand
GCCGGACCGAGTAGGCGCCTACCAGCGATAAATGATAGTTGGATATAAAGGCGTCGATCTCGTAAAGCTGCTCTTCTTCGCCCGGGATCGAGGAACGGACGATAACCTCGCGACCGAGGCCGATCGCCGCACCCGATTCCGTCAAGCGCACGCTGCGCAAAAATGAGAGCCAAACGGGCCACTTTTCAACGGCACAGAGAAGCGCGAACGCCTCCTCGGCAGTGCTGTCGACATCCAGGCTCGCGCTCAACCATCGCCGCCCCGGATGGGCGGCAAGATCGTTCACTACGGCCATGCGGGGCGGTTCGATACGCAATAGGTAGTACCTTCCACGAACTCATCCACAAGCAGTTGTGGATGGCTATACACCGATTCCACCGCCCCCAATCGCTCGCGCGAAGGCCGCGAGCGTTTCGACGCCGATCGGCAGCGCCGCCTCGTCAATCCGAAACTCGGGGCTGTGGCCGGGATGGACGGCGCCGGATCGCTCGCTGCGCACGCCCAGCCGGATTTGCAGCCCGGGTATCCGTTGCGCGAAGTACGCGAAATCCTCACCGCCCATCGTCGGCATCATCCGTTCGACCCGTATCGACGTGTGCGCGCGCACGTACTGCGCGAAGCTTTCGGCGAGCGCAACACTGTTAACGACCGGAGGGTAGCCGCGCACGATCCGCAGCTCGGCCCGGGCGCCGTAGGCTTCGGCAACCCCGTCCACGATGCGGCGTACGCGCGCTTCGAGTCCGTCGCGAATTTCGGGGTCGAAGGCGCGCAGCGTCCCCGACATTTCAACGGCGTCGGCGATCACGTTATTGCGATAACCGCCGCGGATCGTTCCGATCGTCACCACCACGCTCTTGAGCGGATCGGTTTCGCGCGCCGCAATATTTTGCAGCGCGAGAACCGTTGCGGCTGCCGCCGGCACGGCGTCGATCGCGGTGTGCGGATAGGCGCCGTGTCCGCCCTTCCCGCGCACGGTCAGATACAACTCGTCCGCCGACGCGTTGACCGGTCCCGGCGTGATCCCGATCGCCCCCGGTTCGAGTCGCACGTCCACGTGCAACATGGCGATCGCTTCGACTTTCGGGTCGTCTAACGCACCTTGTGCGATCATCGGTTCGGCGCCGCCCGGGCCTTCTTCCGCCGGTTGAAAAATCAGCACCGTCGTGCCTTCGAGCGTCGCGCGCTCACCGGCGAGCACGCGTGCGGCGCCCAACAGCATCGCCGTGTGCGCGTCGTGCCCGCAGGCGTGCATCTTGCCGTCGATTTCCGAGGCGAAGTCGAGACCGGTGCGTTCGGTGATCGGGAGCGCATCCATGTCGGCGCGCAGCCCCGCGACCCGGCCAGGTTTGCCGCCGCGCACGATGCCGACCACGCCGGTCGTTGCAAGCCGCCGATGTTCGATGCCGAGCGCGTCGAGTTCGCGTTCGACCAGCGCGGCGGTTTCCAGCTCTTCGAACCCCAACTCGGGCCGCCGATGGATCGCCCGGCGCAGCTCGAGCACGCGCGCAACCACGGAGTCCTTCGGTTCGACGGCCATGTAAGTCGGAGGTTCAGTCGGCGGTACCGGCGTTCCCGCCCGCGAATAGCCTCAACCGACGATGATACCTCCCGATCTTGCCTTTGCAATCCTGATCAACCGCACGAGTGACTACTATCGGGCCCACCCGCCCGCGTACATGACCTATACCGAGCGCACCCACGTGACGGCGCCGTCGCTGGGCCGCGCTCAGGATATCAACCGGGCGATTGCCGTGCGCGTATCCGACAATTTCGCGGTCATGCACGACTTACCCAACGGCGGCAACCGGACGGGCCAGGCTTTCCCGATCGTGGCCTATTTCGATCCGCTTTCGGCGTTTCAATTCAGCTATTTCGCGAACCTGAAACGGGTCGACATCACGCTTGAACGCGGACAGCCGCTGGTTTTGGCAACGCCCGACCCCGATCCGAGCGTCAACGTCGTCGTCCCGTACAACAGCTTTTGGGCGGCGCGATACGCACCCAGCTCGTCGGAGGCGGCAATTCACTTGTTGATCGACCCGACGTCGCGCGTGCAGGGCTTTTATCCCAGCGAGGTCGTCGAAGACCCGCAAACGCATTTGCCATCGCATATTGAAATGCGGGTTATCGGCGGAGCGGACGAGTCGATCGCGCTCGATTACGCGGTGATCGACGGGCATTGGGTGATCACGCACGGCACGTTCAGCGCGACCGAACACGCGGTGGTTCTCACGTTCAAGGTGGTCGCCGACGTGACGTTTAGCGACATCGCGTTTCCCGCCGAGGCTCCGGATGCGCGGCTTGCGGGGAGCCCGGCCCCGCCGGCAGCGTCGCCCGCTCCGTCGCCATCGCCGTCGCGATAAAGCCAGGCCCGGGAGCGGCCGGGCCATTTCGCACGTGGCGGAGAGGGAGAGATTCGAACTCTCGGAACGCTCATCACGTTCGCCCGCTTTCGAGGCGGGTGCCTTCAACCACTCGACCACCTCTCCGGGTAGGCGACCGGCCTTATTACGGCGTCGCGGGTTCGATGCCTTCTCGCGCGTGCGGCCCGCGTTTCTCGCGGAAAAATTGCTGCAGCTGCGCGGCGGCTTCGATTTGCATGACGCCCGCCGCGATCTCGATGCGGTGGTTCGTAGTGGGCGAGCGCAGGATGTCGAAGGTGCCGCCGTCGGCTCCGCCCTTCGGATCGTTCGCGCCGTAGACTAGCCGGCTGATGCGCGCGGCGATCATTGCACCGGCGCACATCACGCACGGCTCCTTGGTCACGTAAAGCGTCGCATCCGAAAGGCGCCACCCACCCAACCGCCGCGCGGCCTCCCGGAGCAGCAGCACTTCGGCGTGCGCGGTTGCGTCCGCGCGCGTTTCCTTTTCGTTGCGCGCTTCCAAGACGAGGCTCCCGCTGACCAGCACGGCGCCGATCGGCACCTCGCCGGCGCGCGCGGCCTCTTGCGCCAGCTCGAGTGCGCGGCGCATATAGCGTTCGTCGTCAGTCATTGCGGCCTACAAAAAAAAGTGGCGCGCCCGGAGGGATTCGAACCCCCGATCCCAGCCTTCGGAGGGCTGTGCGTTATCCAGCTACGCTACGGGCGCACGAGCGCTACGCGCGAGGTCCTTCCGGCGTCGGGCCCGCGCTCGGAATGTGCTTAAAAAGGTCGAGCTTGTGGTCGACGAGGGTGCGGTAAAACTTGCGCACGCAGTCGGGGTGCCCAAAGAAATACGTACGCGCGTACGCCAAATCGTCGCCGGAACTGTCCGGAACGTAGTGCGAGATCTCGATCTCCTCCATTTGCACTCGATCGACCGGGTGGGGGCAGAAATCGCACGGAATGGTCGACATGTGGTTGGTTACCTCGAGAGCGGTACCGGCCGCCTTCTTCGGCGGCCGATACCATTTAAACTTGACTCGGGGGTGATTTGAACACCCGACCAAGGGCTTATGAGTCCCCTGCTCTACCGCTGAGCTACCGAGCCTCGGCCGCTAAGGCCATTTCGACACCGTACTCTATCAGAACCCTGCCCGCCGCGCAAGCGCCTCCCCGGCGGGCGTCCGCACGAGAAAAACCCCGTCGCTGCGACGGGGCTTCTCCTGACAATCGCGGTCGGAGGGACTCGAACCCCCAACCTACAAGTTCGTAGCCTGTTGCTCTATCCAATTGAGCTACGACCGCGCGCCCGCGCGCTCAAATCGGCGCGCGACCTCCCCGAATACGGTGGCTCCGGGGCAATCCCTTCGGAGAGAGAGGGATTCGAACCCTCGATACGACTTTACATCGTATAACGGTTTAGCAAACCGCCGCCTTCAGCCGCTCGGCCATCTCTCCACGAACCACGATTCTTTGGCGACTTGCTAACCGTTTGCTAACGGCTTGCGGCCACCTCCGAAGTTATGCGGCCTCCGGTTGCAGGATCGGAAAGACGCGATCGAGCGCGGTAACGGA
Source organism: Candidatus Tumulicola sp. (assembly GCA_039922955.1). Classification (GTDB taxonomy): domain Bacteria; phylum Vulcanimicrobiota; class Vulcanimicrobiia; order Vulcanimicrobiales; family Vulcanimicrobiaceae; genus Tumulicola. The sequence goes on along the minus strand of JBDTDR010000158.1, from coordinate 11,797 downwards.
AAGTGTGCGGAGCACATCTGCCCGGTTTGACCGAAGCGCCAACTCACCGCCGGCAGAACGCACTCGACGCAACAGCAAGATCAAACCTCGCAGTGCACCCGAGTCGAGGACCGCGACGGAGTCGAGGTCAAGCACGACCCGCTCCGCCCCATCGCTCAATGCCGCAAGGACCGCGGCTTCGACCGCGGGATAGGCCTGGGGGTGATACTCGACTGCGACGAACTTCATCCGTAGCTCGGACAGCTTTATGCCGCGTCGGGATGCACGCATCGGCAGATTCCTTGTAGGTTATGGGTGAAGGGACCCATCGTACCCGAAGGAACGTACCAAAACGTACGGCGACCGGGAGGCCGCGGCCGGCTCCGAGAAGCCGACGCTTGGAGGGCAAAGCCGTCGCCAAGGTGAGCGAGCTACGTCCGGAGCGTGCCAAGAAGCGCGGACATCTCGATATCCGCCTGTTCGGTCATCTGGAAGTCGCACTCGAGGGCGGCCGATTTAGTCTTGCCACCCCGAGGAAGTCGCTGCAGGTACTTGCCTATCTCTTACTCCACCGTGCGGCGCCGGTCTCACGCGACTATCTCGCCTTTCTGCTCTATCCCGACGATGAGGAAGGCGCGGCGCGCGCGAAGCTGCGCGCGACGCTGAGCCAGCTACCCAAGATCCTGCCTCCGCCGGCCGACCGGTATATCTCGATCGATACCGACAAAATCGCATGGAATCCCGACGCCGACGTGTGGCTCGACGTGGATGCCTTCGAGGCGGCGTCGAACGATCAAGCGCGCTTAGGCGAAGCGATCGATCTCTATCGCGACGACCTGCTGCCGGAGGTCTACGACGAGTGGCTCGACGTCATTCGCGAGCGTTACCGCAACGCGTATCTACGCTGTCTTACCGAACGCGTTTCCGACGCCCGAAAAAACGCGAACCTTGCGCTCGCGATCGAAACGGCTCGCCGGGTGCTGGCCGTCGATCCCTGGCGCGAAGACATGGTGCGGCGAATCATCGCGATGCGCTACGAGAGCGGCGACCGTGCCGGCGCGCTCAGCGAGTATGCCGGATTCGTCAAGCGCCTGCATGCCGAATTGGACGCCGACCCGATGGCGGAAACGCAAGCCGTTGCGGAGCGCATTTCCCGCGGCGAGGCCGTGCCGGATGAAGGCGGCGTTGAGGAACAGGCCGTCACGGCGGGAGGGTCGGCAGTCCTGCCATTTGTTGGCCGGCGCGGCGAAATGGATCGCCTGCTGGAAACGTGGAGCCGCGTGGCTCGGGGTCGCGGTGCTTGTGCGTTCGTCGGCGGCGAGCCGGGTATCGGCAAGTCGCGGATCGCTTCCGAGTTCGCTCACGCCGTGGAAGATCGCGGCGGACGCGTACTGGTTGGCGCAACCAGCTCGCCGGAAGCCGTTCCCTACGAAAGCGTCGTCGACGCGCTGCGCTCCGCCCTTGCGCTCGTCGCATCGCTCAAGCCCAGCATGGCGCTGGCCTGCGTGGCGACGCTCTTACCGGAACTCCATGCGCGGGTCGCGCTTCCCGACGTACCGCGGCTGGATGCCGAGAGCGAGCGCATTCGTCTATTCGAATCGCTGTTTCGCAGCGTGGCCGATCTTGCCGCACCTCGACCGCTTCTACTGATACTCGAAGACCTGCATTGGGCGCAGCCCGCATCCATTGAATTGCTGCAGTTTTTGCTGCGGCGTATCTCCGGCGTGCGCGTCATGATTCTCGTCACCTATCGGGATGAGGAGTCGCAGCGGCTGCATGCGTTTCACCGCCTCCGGCGCGAGGCACGGGTGGCGGCCGGCGCGCAGAGCATGTGGCTAAGCCGGCTCTCGGTCAGCGACGTTGAAGAACTGCGCGTAGCGCTGCCCGACGTGCGCGATCGTTCCGCCCAAGCGTTAATCGCCGCATCCCAAGGGAATCCGTTCTTCCTTACGCAGCTCGTCGTCGAAGGGCGCGAAGGCGAGCGCGGCGCGGAAACGGTGTCGCTGCAGGCGGTCGTTGCGCGTCGCGTTGAGCGGCTTTCCGAAAACGCGCGAACCGCGGCCGAGATCGCCGCGTGCATCGGGGATCGCTTTTCCCGGGACGCCGTCCGTGAGGTCAGCGCATGGGACGAGACCGCTCTCACCGACGCGCTGGATGAGCTGCTCGACCGCCGCGTCATCCGCGAAGCCGGCGGCCGAGGATTTCTCGAGTATGCCTTTACCCACCACCTCGTGCACGACGCTATCGCGCAGGCCGTGCTGCCGCAACATGCCGCCGTCCGGCGCCGCCGCGTTGCGCGCGTGCTCGAACGTCTCTATCCCGAGCGCGTGCCGGAGCTTTCAGCTTCGCTTGCCGCGCACTACGAGTTCGCCGGCGACGTCGACAACGCGGCGCGCTGCTATCTGGAAGCCGTGCGCCGATCGATTTCGATCGGCGCGCTGTACGAAGCTCGAGCGCAATGCAATCGCGGGCTTGGACTCGATGTGCCGGAGCGCGTGCGGGCGGACTTCCTGCTGGAACGCGTCACGATCGAAACCCGATCCGGCGACATCGAGTCGCGAAATATCGCGCTACTGGAGTTGGAACTCGTCGATTCCGAAATTGGCGATAGTGCTCTTCACCGCTCGACGCTGGTGCATCGCATGGAGTTTGCCTCAACCACGGGCGATCGCATCATGCACGAGCAAGCCGCTCGTGCGCTGCGAGCGTGCGTACCCGATAGCGACGCGTTGTGGAGCGCGGCGCTGCACCTAGCCGAGGCAAAAATGGCCTTCACACTGGGTCACTTGGCCGAATCGTGTGCCTCGGGCGAATCGGCCCTCGCGTGTAGCCGAGCGGCACACGACGCGGCGGGCGCGACGCGTGCACTCTGCTTTTTGGCTCAAGTGGAAGCGCATCGCGGCCATCTCTCCGCTGCCGAAGCGTTGTTCGACGAAGCCGCGCAGGCCGCGGCGCGCGCGGCGGATCCGATGCTCGAACACCTCGCCGTGAGCAGCGGATACACGGTCGCGTATCAACGCCGCGACGTCCCGCGTTGCTTCACATTTAGCGCGCGATGTTTGGAGTTGGCGATCAAGCTGGGCGACCGGCTGGCCGAGGCTCAGGCACATGGCCGTCTGGGTGCCACGCTCGCCGACACGGGGACAGAGTACGCCAAGGCGCGCGAGCATTACACGGCCGCGAGCCGCATCTACCGCGAAAGCGGGTACCTTGTCGGGAGCGCAGCCCAGCTGCTCAATCAAGCGTTACTCGATATGAAACTGGGATTTTTCGAACGGGCCCGCGACGGCACCGAAAAGGCGGTGGCGCTCTTTCAGCGAGCAAACGACGAGCGAGGACGCGTCGGGGGGCTCTCCAACCTCACCTTTTTGCGGGCCTGCACGGGTCAAGTCGCCGGTGCGCGTCAAGCGGCCGAATCGGCGCTGGAAGGTGCGCGCCGGCACGGGTTTGGATTGATCGAAGCCTCGGTCCTGGAGAACCTCGCGTACGCGGAGGCAGTGGCCGGCGATTACGCGCGAGCGATCGAACTCACGGAGGCGTCATTCGAGCTGCGTTCCCATTCTGAGTCGCAAGCGTGGTCGAGTACGACCTTGGCCAACTTTGCGATTTGGCATGCTGCGCTCGGCAATCTTCCGGCGGCGCGCGACGCGGTGCGGCGGCTGCTCGCCGCCGATGAAGCGATTATGCGCGCCACCGACTGGCCCACGCGCTGCTATTGGGCGGCAGCCCAGATCCTCCGCGTCGCCGGGGATTCCGCGGAGGCCGCCCGCGCGCTGGAGCGCGCGAGGCGTCTAATGCTGGCGGCTGCCGAGGAACTCCAGTCCGAAGATCGCGAGAGCTTCTTAGCCATGCCCTGGCACGTCGATTTGGTGCGAGCAGCCGAAACGGACACCTGGCCGGACCCGCCTCGCTAGGCCCGGCCGATCCTGGTGCGTTTTCGTACGCCGGGGGCGCTATCATGAGCGCCTTACCCCCAAAACCTTCGAGGAGAGAGCATGTCCGTTTCGATGCTATACCGGCGCTGCGCGCCGGCGCTCGCCTTGGTCGCCGGCCTCGCCGGCTGTTCCGGGCAGCAGGTCACCCCAAGCGCGTTTGTCCCAACCGCCCCGAGCGACGCCGGCCTCACTCAGCCGGCCGGCGGAATCCGAATTTTCAGCGCCAATCGCGATAACGGCAGCGTTCTTGCGTTTCACGCAATCGCGTCGGGTAACGTCGCGCCCGTCGATACGATCGCCGGCTCGAACACGAGGCTGAGCGATCCCGACGCGCTCGCCTTAGATGCTTCCGGAAACATCTATGCCGCAAACGACGGTGGAAAGCAGGTTGCAGTCTTTGCCTCAACCGCAAACGGCAACGTCAAACCTACGGGAATGATCGGCGGGTCGAAATCACATCTCGGGCCGACCGAGGGCATCTTCATCGATCCCTCCGGCCATCTCTGGGCGACCAACTACTCCGGTAACGCGATCGCCGAATATGCAGCCGGCGCCCGCGGCAACGTCATGCCGATAACGACGATCGGCGGAAACAAGACCCAACTGAGCACGCCGTTGGGGATGGCCATGGATGCCAGCGGCCGGCTCTTCGTCGCGAACGAAGGCTCCTCGTCGATCTTGGCCTTCGCAGGCGGCAACGGCAACTTCGCGCCGGTTGTTTCCATCGGCGGCAGCAACACCGGTCTCATCAGTCCGTTTGCCATAGCGTTTGATTCCAACGGCCGGCTGCTCGTGGCCGACGAGTCCGTGGGCGTGCTGGTCTTCGCCAAAGGCGCCAACGGCAACGTCACGCCGGTCGCAAAGATCATCGGCTTTTCCTACGCAGCCGGAGTGGTGGCGGACGCCCAGAACCATATCTACGTTGCGGATTTTAGCGGCAACTCAATCAAAGAGTTTGCCGGCAATGCCAACGGTCACGCGACGCCGATTCGAACCATTTACGGCTCCAAGACGACGCTCAATGGGGCCAACTACTTAGCCCTGCACCCGTAGCATGCCTTAACTCCCAGCGCCTCGTTCTGTGCTGCAGCCGCCATTTTTGGCCGGCTGCAGCGCCGCGAGGGAGTGCTAGGCGTTCGGCGGCGCGGTGGGCCCCTTCAACGGCGGCTCCTCCACGAACTGCGCGCGCACCGGCGGCGCCCGCTTGGCGCGCGCCAAGAGCGCGTCGACTCCGAAGAATCGCCCGGTCGGCAACCCCAGGCTGATCAGTGAGAGAACCAAAAGCCCGAAATCCAAACTTTGAAACGACGTCGTCGAAAGCAGGTGGCCGCGAGCGCTAATGTAGTTCAGCGTCAGCAGCACGCCGCCTAAACCGCCTAAGCGCGTAAGCGCACCAAGCAGCAGCAAGAGCCCGACCAGCACTTCGCCCAAACGCACCAGCTCGGCAAAGAGCGCAAGATTCGGTGCAACGACCGTGGCGAGGAACGTGTGATACGGCTCCGCCGACGTCTGCAGCCCGTGAGCGACGTACATCGCCATGAAGCCGTTGGGCGGCATGAACGCAGCACTTTGCGTGAACTTCGGGACGCCGTGGGAGAGCCACATCAGCCCGGTCAGGATGCGAACGAGTGCCAGCCAGGCGGCGTACCGTGACGAGGAGGGCAACGGTTTCATGCGACGACTTCCCTTCGTATCGTTACGAAACGTGCAATCATCGACGCGGCTTCACCTGCCGCGTCGGGTCGCGCTAAGCGTCTCGCAGCGGCCGCCATGCGCGCCCGCCGCGCCGGATCGGTCAGAACCTCTTCGAGCGCAATGGCCAGGTCGCCGACGGTCCGCGCGCGGACCGCGGCTCCGGCGTCGCTCAGTATGCGCGCGTTGCGTTCCTCCTGACCGGGCAGCGGCTTGCACAACACCATCGGAACCGCAGCGACCAACGCCTCGGCGGCACTGAGACCGCCGGGCTTGGTGACGAACGCGTCGGCGGCGTGCATGTAGTCGTACACGTTGTCGACGAATCTCAGCGCCCTGACCGGATAGTGGATGCTTTCGGCCGCCGCGAGCACCCGTCGTTCGCTGCGGGCGTTTCGACCCGTAACGACGACGACCGCCAGCGGAACCGATACCGACTCGAGCGCGCGCATCATCCGCTCGAGCGGGCCGATCCCAAGGCCGCCGCCCATCATCAGCACCACGCGACGATCGCGCGGCAGATCCAGGCGTTCGCGGAGCGCTTCGCGCGGCTCGTCCGAAGGTCCGAACTCGGGCCTCACCGGGATGCCGCTGGCCGCTACCCGCTCCGGCGCGATTCCGCGCACGACCATGACGTCGCGCACGGCTTCGGTCGCCACGGCATATGCATCGATATTGGTGTGAATCCAAAATGCATGCACCGCGAAATCCGTGACGATGCCGACGACGGGCGGCGCATCGGAGAAAAGTCGCTTGTATTCGGCCATCGCGCCGCACGGAAAGGCGTGCGTGCACACGACCACGTCGGGGCGCTCGCGTTCGATCAGCGGCCGCAAATTCCCGGCGGCGAACTGATGCGCCCACGTCCGAAACGGGCCGACTTCGGTCGCGCGCTCGGCGCGATTGTAGATATAGCGGTACATCTGCGGGATGGTCTTAACCATCCGCAGGTAGCCGTCGGAAACGACCCGCGAAACCACCGAGGCCGCATACTTGTACGAATCGACGACCTGCGTTTGAACGCCCGGGTCGATACGGCGCAGACCGCCGCACACGGCGTTGGCGGCCGACAGGTGGCCCACGCCGACGCTGGCCGAGAGAAACAGAACGCGAATTAGGTCTTCCCGCTTCCCTGGTCGCCGGCTTCGTCGGCAAACGTGAGAAACTCGTCGAGAATCTCCTGCGCGAGCTCCTCGTCGTCGACCAAGTTCCCGTCAAGATCCGTGACGATGAACTCGCCGCCGTCTTCGCCTTCGCCATGCGGTTCGTGTAAGAGCACGGCGTACGACGTCCCGTCGTCAGGGTCTTCGAGGATTCCAACGACCTCGAACGGCAGCTCCGTCCCGTCTTTCGTCGCGATGTGCAGAACCTCGCTCAGTTCCAGGGGGCCGTTCGGGGATTCGCCGTTCGAGGATGGCATCGCTGGCGCTCCTTTTTGACGCTGCAAGAAGGCTACTGCAAGCACCGAGCCACGTTGGCCTGATGCCCGCCGAGCGTCTTGGCAAAAACGTGACGCCCGTTCCCGCAGTAGACGTAGTAGAGGAAATCGCTCTTCGACGGATGGAGGGCCGCTTCCATTGAAGGGCGCCCCGGGTTGGCGATCGGCGTGGGCGGCAAGCCAGCGTGCGTGTAGCTGTTAAATGGGGAGTCGATCTTGAGATCGCCGAACGAAAGTGCGGTTTTGTGCTGGGGCAGCGCGTACTCGATGGTTGCGTCCACTTCCAACGGCATCCCCAAACGCAGCCGGTTATAAATGACGCCGGCAATCCGCGGACGGTCCGCGTCGATCTTCGCTTCGCGCTCCACCAGCGAAGCCACCGCAACGGCCTGCGGCACGCTGACGTGCAGACCCCGGGCCAGCATCGCCGCATCCCGAGGGAGCTGTCGAAAGAACTCCGCAGTCATCGCGCTTTCAACCTGCTGCGGCGACGCGCCCAGCGGTATGAGATAGGTGCTCGGAAACAGGAAGCCTTCAAGGTTACGCGTGCGCGTACCGTCGACGACGATCGTATCCCGCAGAAAAGCCCGGGCAAACGCGGCTGACGGTCCGACGCCGCTTTCCTGGAAACGCTCGGCAATTTGCCGGCTGGTAAAGCCCTCCGGAATAGCGACCCACACGGCGACCTGTGCGCCCCCGCTAACCAGCGCGCGGAGCACGTCGTCCTGCGTCTGGTGCGGCGCAAAGCGGTACTCGCCGGCGCGCACGTCGGTTTCCTGGCCGCGCATGCGCGCGAGCAGCCGAAACGCGAGCACGTTGTTGATAACGCCGCCGGCCGCTAGCTGGCGCGCGACCCCGCCGAACGTGGAGCCCTGCGCGACGATGACGTGGGTTTCCACTGCCGGAGCCGAACGGTCGCGATAGGCGGTATACCAAAACCAGCCTCCCGCAAGGATCGCCGCGAGGGTTGCGAGCGCCGCGGCGCCTCCAAAGATTCGCCCCGCAAGCCTCACGACGAGCGTCCTTGGTTGCGCCGGCGTCCGAGAAACGACTCGAGGATCAACGCCGCTGCCATCTTGTCCACGACGCGCTTGCGCCGCTTGCGCGACACGTCCGCAGCGATCAACGTCTTGGTGGCTTGCGCGGTCGTCATCCGCTCGTCCACGCGATGAATCGTTCCATGGAAGACGCGGCCCAGCCGCTCGACGAAGGCGTCCATCCGCTGCGCGGCAAGCCCACGCTCGCCGGAAAGCGACACCGGGTCGCCGACGACGAGCTCGGCGATCCGATACGATTCGACAAACTCCAAGATGCGGGCGAGGTCGGCGTCGAGATTCGTTCGCTCGACCGTTCCGACCGGCATCGCAAACGTGCCGCTCGGATCGGCAACGGCGACGCCGATGCGTTTCGCGCCGACGTCGAGCGCCATGACGGACAAACTCCTAGCCCGTTCCGAACTCGGCGAGATGCGCTCCCGCTTTGGGGCGTCGGCCCAAATGATGCGCGAGCAGATCTTCGACCCCGAGCGCGACGCGCGGCGTCGCCCGGAGCGCGGGGGCAGCCCCGCGTTTCGCGGCGCCGAGTGCGCGGAAATTCTCGCGGTCGCGCGGGTCGAACTCGGGTAGGTCGCGCCAACGTTCCCGGCACGCTTGGTCGATGAGGCCGCCGGCCGGCGCGTCCAGCCAGGCAGCGCCCGATCCCAAAGGGAGCCCGCAGCGCACGCACGTGTCCGACGGCGGCGCCAGTCCCAAAACGCCGAGCAGCCGTAGCGAGAAGCGCGGCAGCAGCTCGCGCGGCTGTGCCGATCGCTCGACGGCTTCGATCATTCCCGTCAGCAGTTCGTAGGCATCCGGCAGCGCTAGATCGGGTTCGCAAAACGCGTCCATCAGCTCGGCGACCAGCGATGCCACCGCATACCGTTCCGGCTCGACTAGTTTCGACCAGGGTGCGTGCAGGATCTCGGCTGACACGATGACGTCGAGCGAGCGCCCGCGATGCATGCCGAACTCACACTCGTTTCCGAACTCCAGCCTGCCGGCAAAATGGCTTTTGGCCCGTCGAACCCCTTTGGCAACGGCATCGAGTTTGCCGCGCTCGCGCGTAAAGAGCGTGAAGATGCGATCGGCTTCACCCAGCTGCCGCCCGCGCAACACGACACCGCGAGCCTTATAGGCGCGGGCTGGCTGCGCCAGGGGCGGCCTCCCGATCCTGCATCTGCGGGAGCGCGCCGTTGGTGTAAATTCGCACCGCAAGAATTCTCCGGCCGCGCGTTCGCTCGACCCGCAGGCGCGTATGGGCGTCCGCATCGATCTCCTCGCCCTCGGAGGGCAGCCGGCCGAAGAGGCCGACCGTGTAGCCCCCGATTGTCTCAAAATCCTCGGACGGAATGTGGGTCTCGAGGCGGGCGTTCACGTCTTCGATGTTCGTGCCCGCGTCGATGACCGCTTCCGACTCGGAGACGATGCGGATCGGCTCCTGTTCGTCCTCGTCGTGTTCGTCGCGAATTTCACCCACGATTTCCTCGAGCAAGTCTTCCATCGTCACGAGGCCGGCGGTTCCGCCGTACTCGTCGACCACGATCGCCATCGAAAACTTACCGCGCTGCATCTCGCGCAGCAGTTCGGCGATTTTCTTGGTTTCGGGGACGTGCACCGCCGGGCGCATGAGCGACCCTAGCGCCGTATGCGCCAGCGAGCCGTTGGCGAGCGCGACCAGCAGCTCCCGATCGTGGATGACGCCCACGATGTCGTCTTTCGATTCCTGATAGACCGGCAGCTTCGAATAGCCTTCCGCGATGACGACGTCGAGCACGCGGCGCGGCGAATCGTCGATCGACACCGCAACCATGCCGGGCCGCGGCTTCATGACTTCCCGGACGATGGTGTCGCCGAACTCCATGACCGAATGAATCAGCTCGCGCTCTTCCTCTTCGATCACGCGCTGCTCCGCGCCGACGTTGACGATCGTGCGGATGTCCTCCTCAGTAACGTAAATTTGCTTTCCGTGCTTGATGCCGAAAGGCCGTAGGAGCAGCTCGGTGACGAACAGGAACGCGCGCGCGATCGGCATCAATACGTACGCGGCGCCCCGCATCGGTACTGCCAGGCGAAGAGCCCAGCGCTCGTTGTCGGAGGTGGCGACCATCTTCGGAATGATCTCGCCGAAAAGCAGCATCACGACCGTCATGAAAATCGTGGAAAGCAGCGCGGCGGCCGGCAGCCCCATTTCGATCGCGATGTAGGTGGCCAGCGACTGCGAGGCCAGCAGCACGATCGTGTTCCCGACCAGGATTGACGTAAGGTAGCGGCTCTTATCGTCGACCAGCGCCAGGACAAGGTGGCCCTTAACGAGCCGTTCGGCGATGGTCCGGGCGCGCAGCCGCGAGATCGAGATCAGCGCGGCCTCCGAGGCCGCGAAGAACGCGGCCACCAGCACCAACACCGCCAAAGCCGCAAAGTGGGACCAGAAAACGTCGGGACTACTTCGATATGGGTCGGTATTCAAATCGGCGCCATTATAGCACAACGTGGGGACGGACCAGCACGTAGATCGCTAAGGCGACTACCGTGCCTAGAACGGCTCCCCAGAGGACTTCGAACGTGCTGTGGATCCGCGCCTCGACGCGGCTTTGGGCGACCAAAAAGGCGATAAAGTACGCGAGAATCGCGCCGAGAGGCTTTTGATAGAAGAACGCCAGCATCGTCGCCGCCGCGAAAGCGATGGCCGCGTGCCCGGAGACGGCCCCACCCTGGAGCGCCGATCCGCGGCCGGCCCAGGCTTTGGCGAAGATCGTGACGATGGCCACCACCGCCAGCACGATCAGGGCGAGATTGGCGGGCACCTGCTGCACGACTTCGAACACCCGCTCGCCGCCGCTGAGGATGCCCTGGTAAAAGATCAAATAGCCCGCGATCGCCGCCCCCACCGCGGCGACCAGCACGGCGCCCGCGGCGGCGTCCTTGGCCGTTTTGGCCAAGGGGTGGTGCGCGACGGTCAGCAGGTCGACGATCGCCTCGACCGCCGTATTGACCAGCTCCAGGCTCAAGACGAGCGCTATCAGGATGACCGTTGCAACCACATAGACGCGTTCCAAGCGCAGGACCAGCGTCGCGAGCAGTACGACGGCCGCGATCGCGAAGTGCACGCGTATGTTGGGTTGCGTGCGCGCCGCGTACATGATCCCTTCGAACGCGTGATGGAACGACCGCCAAAACTTGCTTTGCGCTATGGGAACGTAGTGCGGCAGCTGCTTCGGGCGCTCGTCGTCGGGATGGCGCATCAGCGCACGGCCTCGTACGGCCACGGCAGCGCGATCGCGTCGGCCAGCCTTCGTTCTTCGCTTTCCATCGCGCGGCGCTCCGCAGCTTCCATGTGGTCGTGTCCGAGCACGTGCGCAACGCCGTGAATCAAAAGGCGATAGAGCTCGTTCTGCAAGGTCGCATCGTAGTCTGCCGCTTGCCGGCGCGCCGTGTCGATCGAAATCACCACGTCCCCCAACATTCGCTCCGGCTTCGGACCGATCCGGGCTGCGGTCGCCGGTTCGCGCAAGGTCGTCATCGGGAAACTCAGGACGTCGGTGGCCGCATCTTTGCCGCGGTGTTCGAAGTTGATGGCGCGAATCGCGCGGTCGGCCACCAGCGTCAGCGACAGTGACGAGCTGCCCTCGCCGGCGGCGGCGAGCAGGCGCTTTGCCGTCGCGACCAGCGCGCGTCCATCGACGCCGCTCTTGCGCACGTCGTTTCGATAGTAAATC
>JBDTDR010000157.1:0-3333 GCA_039922955.1 Candidatus Tumulicola sp. | reverse complement strand
GAAACTCGGTTACTTCTTGGGCGGGACGTTCTTCGATCGGAATCTCATCGCCGCCGGCGATCGCAAGGTCGAACGTCGAGCGCGGGGCGGCGACGTAGAACGGAATGCCGTGATGGGCTGCCAGAATCGCCAAGCCGTACGTCCCGACCTTGTTGGCGGTATCGCCGTTGCGCGCGACCCGGTCGGCGCCGACGATGACGAGGTCGATCCCCTGCCGCGCCATCGCGATCGCCGCAGCCGCATCGGTTTGAAGCACCGCGTCTACCCCGGCATTCTGCAGCTCGAGATAGTTCAGGCGCGAGCCTTGCAGCAGCGGCCGCGTTTCGTCCACGAAGACGCGTGGCTTCTTGCCGCTTCGCTGGGCCTGCAGAATGACCCCAAGCGCCGTGCCGCCCCCGCCGGCAGTGGCGAGCGGGCCGGTATTGCAGTGCGTGAGAATACGTGCGTTCTTCGGAATCAACTCGAGGCCGTTTTCCCCGATTGCGGCGTCGATCGCCGTTTGTTCGGCGGCAATGACGTGGGCCTCGGCGGTCATGTCCCGCGCGGCCAGAACCCGATCGACCGCCCAGGCGAGATTCACCGCGGTCGGCCGCGCACCGCGCACACGCTGGGCCGCCCGTTCGAACGCCGCATCGTCGCCGATCGATTCGCGCAGCAACGCGACCCCGAAGGCTCCGAAGACCCCGATGCACGGAGCGCCGCGCACGGCGAGACTCACGATCGCACCTTCGATCTCGTCCACCGTACGAGCGCGCACGTACCGCACCTCGTGCGGGAGCAGCCGTTGGTCGAGGTACACGACGGCGTCTCCGTCCCGAGCGACCGCCGTGAGCCGGCTCACACCCCGGCCGGCACCTGCGCCGAAAAGCACGTGCGGCAGTAGACGGGACGGTCGCCGCGCGGACGGAACGGCAGCGTCGTCTCAACGCCGCAGGCGGCACAAACGGCCTCGTAATTCGCTCTTCCGGAACGGGCGGCGTGTGATTCGCCGCCGCCGTTCGAGCGTCTCGCCTGCCGGCAGTCCCGGCAACGCAGCGGCTGATTCTGAAAACCCTTTTCGGCAAAGAACTGCTGCTCGCGGGCCGCGAAGACAAATTGATTGGCGCAGTCCTTACAGGTCAGCATCAAGTCTTCCAATGGTCGGACCTCCACACGCGGGCTAAGGCGGCTTAATGCGGACCCGCAAGCGGGAGTTCCTCCGCCCGTTTGGCCGGCACGCATCCGCGCGGCCAGCTCCTAGAAGTCGTACTCGAGCTGAGCGCGGTTGTATTTGAAGAGCGGCAAACCGCCCAGGAAGGACGCGCCGATCGCTGCGCCGGTGACGCACGTCGACCGCGCGGCCCCGCAGAAGGTGTTGGATTGGCTGCGCTGCGCGTACCGGTAGCGCAGGAGCAGGCCCTTGTATCGCGACGTCGTTACCGCGCTTAGGTGGTATTGCGCGTCCAGATCCCACTCGTTGGTAATCGCGCTCACGAGAGCGTTACCGTAGTCGAACCATGCGTCGCCGGCGTTGAAGACCCACTTCTGGTTCGCCGTCGTATACGTTGCGGAGACCTTCCACGCTGTTCCCGGAGCGTGCCGATCGGCGAGCCCCTGCGATATATTCGTCGTGAACAGCGGATCGGAAGAGTAGCCGGCGGTGTACGGGCTCGCCCATCCGCCGTAATACACGGCGGTCGTGCCGTTTGCTCGCGTGAAGCATTGTCCGGCGTTGATGGGCAAGAAGTAGCCCAGTGTCGCCCCCTTTGCCGAGATCTGAAACGTACCGTTATCGCACGTGACGCCGCGAGGAAGCGCGACGTTGTCGACTTGCCATGGGAGAGCGTCGAAGCTGGCCGTGAGCGCGAGGCCGCGGTACGGTTCCGCGCCGATTTGGACGCCGATGGCGGAACTGCGGATCTTGCCGATGTAAGACGCACCGGCGTTGCGTTCTACGCCACCCTGTATCGCTACGAACGGCTTCCACGGAACCTTGTCGAACGTCTCCTTTCCGTCGAGCCACCACACGTTGAGCAACGACGAGATGCCGTAGAAATATCCTGTAACGGAGTACGCCGCGCCTTTGGGTGCATAGCCCGCTTTTCCGAAGAGAAATCCGTTCGTCTCGATGCCACCGCCGCCCGGCACGTAGATGTTCGAGGCCAAGCCGCCGCCCCCGGCCGGGAAACTCGTAAGCAGCGTGGTGCGGTCGAACGCGGCGCTGGTGCGGTTTTCGAACTGGATCATGTCGGCTAGCTCGAGCGTCCAAGAGCCGCCGATCCGGTAGCTTACGTCGGCGCCTTGGTAAGCAGCGGGTTTCAGCCGAGACCCGTCGTACGACGCCGCCCACGGCGAGGTGAAGAGTTGATCGCCGATCTTGGCCGACACACCGTACCCCTCAAATCCGAGATAGGCCTCGGGGAACGAGCCGAGGGCGAAGCCGGGCAGCGTGTCGTCGGGGTTGGTATTGGGCGGACGCTGCGAAACGCACGGCTGGTCCTTCGCATGCGTAGCTGCCGGGGTGCAAGGCCCGGCGATCGGGTTGGCGTAGAAATAGGACCCGCCCACGAACCACGGCCCTCGGGCGAAATGGTAGTCGGCGTGCAGATCGATGGCGTCGTTCAAACTTATTTGATTGACGCCGGTCGAGCTATACTTTGCGCTCGAAGCGTCGAATCGGGCTCCGGGATTGTTCGATGCGTTCTGCCGCGTAAAGTAATAGGAGCGGAAAGAACCGCTTACGGCAAAAGGGTTCGACGTCGCACTGGGCGCCGGATCGATCCGAGGAATCGTGGCTCTTGGCGGCGTCGCCGGAGTTTGGGCTAGTGCGGAGGCGAGGGCCGCCGCGGCCGTTAGCGCGGCCAGCGTTGCGATTTGCGCCACCTTTGAAAGCGACCGGAGCGATGTATCGTAGGCGTACCCTATCATGCGGGGCTTTCGGGCATTATCCGATAAGTGCACGCCCGCGGGAAATTACCCGATGGGCCGTCCGCCGGTAATATTTGGATAGCATGATGGTTCCGATCGCAGTATGCTTTGCAAGATGCCGCTTCCAAAAATTGTGGCTCTCGTGATGGTCGTTTCGACGATGCTCGGCGCCGGGCTCTTAATCGACCGGCAGCACCTGGTGGAGACCCTGCGCCAGTACGGACTGCTGGCCCGGGCGTTCGCGGCCAATTTCTTGCTGGTGCCGCTGTGTGCGGTGCTGCTGGTGCGATTCTTTCACGTGGAAACCGGGGTTTCGACCGGAATAGTTCTGATGGCGATGGCACCCGGGGTGCCGTTTCTCGTGAATTCGGCGGGCCGGGCCGGCGGTGGCAGCCTTTCCTTTGCGATTACCATCTCGTTCGTGTT
>JBDTDR010000156.1:0-28229 GCA_039922955.1 Candidatus Tumulicola sp. | reverse complement strand
ACCTCGCGGCCGGTACTACCAAGTATGCGGGGGCGGGCGCGAAGGTCACGCCGGCCGACCTGTTCGAGATCGGCAGCATCACCAAGTCGTTTACGTCGGTCGCCATCCTGCACCTCGAGGCGGCCGGGAAATTGTCGATTGAAGACAAGCTCGGCAAGTGGCTGCCGCAGTATCCGGCGTGGAAGAACGTCACGATCCACCGGCTGCTCGACATGACCAGCCCCATCCCCGGTTACGACAACGAACCGTCCATCGCGAAGATGATGGGCAACAATCCCATGCACCAATTCACGCCGCAGGAGTTAGTCGCGGCGTCATACCCGCACAACGGCAAGCCCAAGCCCGTCAGCGGCTGGACGTATTCGAACACCAACTACATCCTGGCACAGATGGTCGTCGAAAAGGCTACCGGCAAGCGCTACGCCGACGTCGTGCGCGCGCTTTGCGAACAAGTCGGACTCAAGAACACGTACTACGAACCGAGTCTGTATCCGGCATCCGTTACCGATCGCATGGTTTCGGGCTACTTCTTTAGCCACGACGCCGACAACGCGCTGCTCGCGCCGCTGCTCGGGCGCGACGTTAAGACCAACAGCGTCTCGTGGATGCAGGGTGCCGGCGGCATCGTCGCGTCGATGCAAGACGTCTCGCGCTGGGCGCGCGCGCTCTACGAGGGGCCGCTGCTGGCCGCCGAGCAGCGAAGCGAACTCATGACGCTCGTCTCCGACAAGACCGGTAAGCCGATCGCCGGCCCTTCCGAAGAAAACCCCACCGCGTTTGGACTCGGTGTCGGCGCGGGCCTCCGCCCGGCAATCGGGAAGTATTGGTACTACCAAGGCATGACGCTGGGCTATCGCGTGCTCTACGCGTTTTTCCCCGCCAACGGAGCGGTTATCGTCATCGGTCTCAACAGCCAGCCCGACGACAAACAGAACCGCAACGGTGCGCTGCTGGAACAGGTCTTCGGCACCCTGCATACGGCCGGCAAGATCTAGGCAGCGTGGGCAAGATCATCGAGTTCATCTTCGAAGAACCAGGCGAGTGACCCCGCGGCAGCGCGGCGCTACGACTTCGTGCACGTCTCCTGGACGGTGACGACGCGCCCGCTGGTTTCGGTGAACGACGTCGTCATCGTTTTCTTCGTGTCGCTCTCTTTCGTGTACACTTCCGGTGCGTACGAAGCGATGTCCGGCGCCTTGGTTTGAATCACGTAGGTATAGGTTTTCTTGTTAGCAACGGGCATCGCAGCGGTCGCGACGGCGTAAGCGCCTCGTGCGCCGATCGTTATCCGAACCCAGCGTTTTGCCGCCGCGTCGAACGTGTATTTGGTTTGACTATGAAAGTTTCCGGGGATCCACGACGCCTTGTGGATGGTGTCGTCGCGTACGATCCAGTAGCCGGTCGGATCCATCGAATACACCTCGGTGGTCGTGAAGGGTCCCGGACGCCGGGAACTCAGATCCGAGCACGTCCACGTGCCGACCAGAAACCTCATCGAGGACATATCCGGTTTGGGAAGTAGGGGAATCGGCGTTCCTTCGACCTTCGTGGTAGCGCCAAACACGCTGCCGCCGGCTGCCATCAACAGCACAGCCAGCGCGATGCAGAAACGATGAGAGATTTTCATCGGTAAAGAGCCCTCCGTATCGCGAGCCCCTTCGCAACCAAGCAGCGGCTTCCTATCCCGCCGCAGCGTCGGCGTCAGCGGGTAGGCGCGTTACTCTCCGGGCGGATGAAAGTGGACCTCTCTCTTGGCGGCCGCGTCAACTTCTTCGGGTGGTATTAGGACGGTCGAGCGGCTTCGTACGGTCCCTGAGGCAGCCACCGCGAGGCCGACGGCTGAGGCGGCAACTTGGTCCGGCAGGTCGATAATGAGAATCGCGTCCGCCTCTCCAAAGGTAAAATAGAAGGCTTCCAGCTTCCCGTTTAGCGACGCGAGCAGTTCTTCAACGGCCTTGCGTCGGGCGGTGCCTCCGCTCTTCAAGAGGCCCTTGGCGCCGTCGGCGGTGTAGGTAGCGTGAATCAAATACTTTGGCATCGAAAGATCTCCTTACAGTGCAGAACCGACCGCGACGCCGAGGACGCCGCCGTTGATGCCGGTGACGATCGTGCGGGCTGGGTTCGTTGCGCCGGGCGGAAACACCACGACGTTTCCGCTGCGCGCGTTAACGTATTCGTTGCCGACGAACAGCGAACCGTCGGGACCGTAGGCCAATCCGGTCGGCGGCCGGTGTCGCGTCGCGCGATTGAAGCGCAGCGCCCTGGCAGCCGGACAACAGCGCAGCGGCGCACCCAGCCTGGAGCGCCCAACCGTGAGCCCCGAACGTTGCATAGCATCTCCCAGTGTGCTGGTTCCCGTGACAGAATCCGAATACTACGGCGGTGACTGCAAGTCATTCACGGGCTAGCGCCGAACGGCCTTAAAGCGCAGACGTGTTCGGCAGTTGAGAAGGAGGAGCACGGGCCAATGAAGATTTCGAAGCATGGCCGCAATGCACTCGGCGCTTTCGCCGTCGTTGCGATGCTCGCAGACTGCAACGGATCGCAGGCAGCGCTTAGTCCATCCGGTCCAGCCGGCGCGGCTGTGTTACGAGCGAACCCGCGGGCGTCCACGCGCGCGACGACCGCCCTCGCGTGCGTCGGCAATCGCTACGGCGTGGCGCAGTGCGACGCGTTAGTACGAACCGACGTCCGACCGAACGCTGCTCCCGCGGGACCGGCGGGCGGTTTCGCGCCGGCGGACTTGCAGAAGGCATACAATCTTCCGTCGGCGAGCAGGGGTGCGGGTCAAATCGTCGCCATCGTCGACGCGTATGACAATCCCAACGTTGCATCCGATCTCGCGCAATACCGCGCGGCCTTCGGGTTGCCGCCAGCCAGCTTTTACAAATACAATCAGGATGGGCAGAAAGGCCACTATCCAGCCGGCGACACCGGCTGGGGCATTGAGATCGATCTCGATGCCGAGATGGTTTCCGCCGTGTGCCCGAACTGCACGATCGACCTCGTCGAGGCGAACTCCAATAGCTGGAGCGATCTCGAAAAAGCCGAAGCCGAGGCGGTAACGCTAGGCGCTCACGTCGTCAGCAACAGCGCCGGCGGCACCGGAGCCAAGCAAAAGTATTTCGACACCAAAGGCGTGACGTACGTGGCCAGCTCCGGCGACGGCGGCTTCGGCGTCGGCGAACCGGCGGCTTTCGATAGCGTCGTGGCCGTCGGCGGCACGACGCTCGTCCAAGGCGGCGGCGGAGAACGCGGCTGGACCGAGAGCGCGTGGAGTAGTTCTAGCGGCGGCTGCACGAGCCAGCCGAAGCCGCTTTGGCAGCACGATCGCACCTGCGCGTTCCGGCTGGCCAACGACGTCTCGGCGGTCGGCGATCCGAACACCGGCGTCGCGGAATACGACACGTACGGGGTCGGCGGTTGGTTCGTCGTCGGCGGAACCAGCGTGTCGGCGCCGCTGATTGCCGGCATCTTTGGGCTTGCGGGTAACGCGACCAAACAAGACGGCGGCCGGACGTTCTGGCAGAAGGCGCACCATCCATATCTGTATCGCATCCAGAGCGGCGGAAAGTACGTGCGTTATTCCACATCCGGCGGCTGGGGTACGCCCGACGGTATCGGCGCCCTGTAATCTACTGCCGGGCTCCGAATATCCGCCGGTCGTCGGCCTCGATGATGTCGATGACGAACTCAAGGTCCGGATGCGCAGCCAACGGCTGCGCGTACTTCTGACCGAAGTATTCCGGATCCTCGGTGTGCTTAGGCTTGGCTTACCTACGCCTTTTTTTGGCTTCTGAATGCGATGCTCGGGCATGGTTGTTTCGCATGGCGATCGGAAACGCTACGAAGAGCGTGTGCACGACCCTTTGAAGTCCGCTTGTGTGCTCGTCAGTGTCGGATAACCCAGAAAGGCGAAGCTGTTCTGGTCGGTCCGGACGGTTTGGCCGTGGCCGAGTTTGCCGGTACTCGTTGAGCGATCCGTCCACTGCTCGGTATTTCCCGTCCACGGCTTCGAGGTCGAGACGGACCAGGCGGAATCGTTGTCAAGAGTCGTCTCGACGTAATGACCGTTCTTCGCGTCGTACGTGGTTGCGGAGCTGAACGCGTAGGGCTTCGTCATCTTGCCCTGTGCCGGGACGTCGACCCAAGCGCGCATGACGCCGGAATCGATGGTGTAGGTTGCCGTTGCTTTCGTCGCGGTTCTGCCGACCGGTCCGGCCGTGCAGGACCACGTGCCGACGTAATATTGCAGGGCCGCCATCCCCGTTGCCGACTGTGCGCCGGCCGGCGCAACGACGGCAATAGCCAAAGCGAATAGGCCTAGAACTTTTGTCAAGGGATCCCTCCTTTTGGGCCGAAAGGCCCGAGTCACCCGGTTTTCTAGACGCCCGAACCTTTTCGCTTATGCAACGTCGCGAATCTCCCTTCGGTATCGTTTATGACGATCGCTTTCCGGTTTCGGACCAAGGCTCCCGCGGGGGGCGCCAAGAACCGGATTCGGACTACGAGTTAATCTCGAAGGAGATCGAGCATGAAACGCGTCGTTATTTCATTACTTTGCGGCTTCGCAATGGCATCGCTGTCGATCGCGGCGGCGGTGGCGAGTCCGCCGAACCTTACCGGGACGTGGACCGTCGAGCAGACCGGCCTGAACGGCACCTCGACGGCTACCGTGACCCTGACCCAGTCGGGCAGCGGTCTCGTCGGTACCAACAAGAAGACCGGAAACGGCTACACGGGCGCCTTTGTCAACGACACGCAGATCAACGGAAAATGGCACGGACCCAGTGGGGCCGGCTGGCTGACCGTCTATGCCAGTCCCAACGGTCATAGCTTCAACGGCACATGGGGCTACAACGGGCGTCCTTCGAACGGGACGTTCGTCGGCAACAAGATTCTGCCGCCATCCCCGGTGACCGCTGCCGGAAAATGGAACGTGAAGGGTGCGGGCGGCGCCGGCGGTTTCGCCGGGCCAATGTCGTGCACGCAATCCGGACCGTCGGTGGTCTGCCACGTCGGGGCCGTCATCGTTATCAACGGCAAATTCCGGACGAAGGACAAAGTGCGGGCGACTTGGGCCGGCGGGGGCAGGTCGGGCTGGTTCTCGTTCTGGTTCAACGACGACAACAACAGCTTCAACGGCCAGTGGGGCAACGGAGCGGACACGACCCCGGCGGCCGGGCGCGTCGTCGGTCAGCGCTCCCTCGGCCGCTAACCGCCATCGCGCGCTCCCGCGTCCAACCGCGCCTGAATCGGGCGAGCCCTCGGCTCGCTCGATTTCTTTTAGGCAGGCAGGCGCCTATTGGCATAGAACGCCAGCCGGGCCGGCCTCGTGCAAACGACCGATGCCGACCCGCTCGAATTCCCGTAGATCGCAAACGAACTTTGGGGAGGAGCAACAGTAGTGCCGTTCAGAGTTAAAGATCAAATGGTCAACGTCGCGCGCGGTGAACGGGACGGTCCTGGCGACCCGGAGGAGGCGTATCCCCCCGAATATTATTTGCTACGCTGCGGGTCAACGCCCAGGCCGCCGACGATCACTTTCCCGCGGATGGTTTGCACGGGGAACTTCATCGTGCCCTTGCCGACCGGCGAAGACCCCGCGACGAGGCGCGAGCAACTCGCGCTGCTCAAGGCGCAGCTACAACACGCGCTCGAGGAAATAGAGAAGCAGGAGAGGGCGAGCGAGGCGCGGCCTCGCAAGTCGGCACCACGCAAGTCAGGACGCAAAAAGAAGAGTTCGCGAAAAAAATAACCTGCGTGAGTTTCGGCTTCGGGCTAATCCCGCGTACGAGCTGGTCACGTTCGACCGGCTTTCGCCCTCAGAGCAGCAGGCGTTCGATGCGTTAGCCCGCGACCCCGACGCTTACGGCATCTTGCGCCCGCGCAACGACGCGCGCTTGAGCGTGAAATCCGTGTCCCGCGACACGGCGTTGCTGCTGTTTACGCTCCAGATGCCCGGCGCGCTGCCGCGCTATGCGGCTCGGGCCCTGGGCGAGGGGTGCGATTCCGTCATCGCGCAAATGATCCTCGACGGCATTCTCGAGATCGAGGCCGGCGGCCGGATGCTCTCCGGACCGGCCGCGCACGCACTGGTCTGCGGCGACCCGAGCGCGCGCTTACCGCAGAATTCGCTGGCGGCGCTTTCCGCCCGAGCGATCGAGTACGCCGCGACGATCGCTATTGCCGGTCACGCCGCGCTATCCCAAAGACTATACGCGTACAACCGGGTTCCGGCATCGCAGCGATGGCGCTCGCTGTTGCCCGACGAAGGCGCCGTGGATCTGCATCTCGGTATCCGCAACGACGCCGCGGCGCGGATGCTGGACCGTGAATGGATCCGCCTGCCGCCGGCCGCCGGCGAGGGAGGTTGGATCGCTTGGCAATCGCGACGTGTCACGCAAAACCGCGCGGCGGCGACGTATAAGCTCTATGTCAGTCCGGCGTGCACCGAGCTGCGCGCGACGTTTGCGGCGGTCGTCCAAACGGGTTCGCGGTCCGCCGCCTTCGACTGGAAGATGGGAAACGATGCGTACGGGCTGTTGCGGCCTGACAAATTCGTGTTGTACTTTCGGGAATTTTCCGATTTGCAGGCAACCGCAGCGCAAATCTTGGAAAATTTGCAGCACTGCCCGGCGCAGGGCGTGCCGTTCACCGCGGAGCTCGTGCCGGGGGGATTGCTTTCTTGGGGCATCGATCCGCCCGCCGAAGAATACACCGTCGCGTGGCTCGCGCGGGAAAGCTGGCGAAGCCGAATATGCGACCGGCTCGCGACCGCACTGCTGCTGGCTAAGACTTCAACCGGAACCGGCATCTCGCCATCGCGGTTTGCCATCGAGCGGTTGCGCTTGGAGGGCATCGACACCGACACCTGGGCTCCTACGCGCGAGCTCGCGTGGGCGGCGCCGCAGCGCGGATAGACGATGGCGCTGACGGGTTCTTTCGTCCTGCCCGCTGGTACCGTACTTCAGCCCGTGAGCGAGCTGCCGCCGCGGCTTCGCCAGGAGATGCGGTCGCAGGACGGCGACTTCGCTTTAAGCCGGTTGCACTCGCGCACTCGGTCGAAAGTGATCGATGCGGAGGCCGCGCAACTCGTGCGGGAGTTTAGCAACCCCAGCACGATCGCGCAGGCCGTGGCGCGCTTTAGCCGGAGCAAATCCACCAGCGCCGAGCGGCTGCTTGAAGCGGCGCTGCCGATGTTGGAGTCGCTCATTGAAAGCGGTCTCTTAACGCCTTCCGATTCGCCGGAAGCTTTGCCGGTCGAGCCGTCACTGGTCGCTGAAAGCATCGTGGACGGTTGGAAAATTCTCCGCTGCGTCCAAACGTTGGAAGACACGGAACTCTATCAGGCTCGTGGCCCTGGCGGGCGGTTCGGCGCGTTCAAAATCGGTCGCTCCAACGTCGACCCGATCGGCCGCGCGATCGCGCGGGAAGCGCGCATTCTGTCCCAGCTCGATGCGAGCGTTTCGCCGGAATTGCTTGCGTCGGGCGAGTGGAACTCCCGGCCGTACTTGCTGATGGAGTGGCTTTCGGGGTCCGACGCCAAGTCGGTGTGCGCCGAGTTTCGGGCCTGCGGTGACGGAGAATCTCGTCGCGACTTGCTCCGCGTCACCGGCACACTGCTTGAGGCCTATGCACGTTTGCATGCGCGCGGCGTGGTTCACGGCGACGTGCACCCGCACAATCTCTTGATCGATCGCCATCAAGCGGTGAGGATCGTTGATTTTGGCCTAGCGCGCCGGCTGGCCGAGAACGCCGCGTTCGTTGCTGCGCCGCGAGCGGGCGTCGGTTTTTACTTCGAGCCGGAAGTCGCGCGCGCGGCTCTGAAAGGCGTAAGCTTTCCTCCGCCAAGCGCCGCGGGCGAACAGTATTCGTTAGCCGCCATGCTGTATCTGTTGCTCGCCGGTTCTTACTATCTGGAGTTCTCGCTGGAAAAGCAGGCGATGCTCCGCCAGATTTCCGAGGATCCGATGGTGCCTTTTGCCGAGCGTGACATTGACTCGTGGCCCGATGTCGAACGGCTGTTAGGCAAAGCGCTGAGCAAACGGCCGGCGGACCGGTTTCCATCGGTCGCTGAGTTCGCGCGCGCGTGGCTAGCCGCCAAGGTGCCGCACCCGGCGGCGCGCACCCGGGCGGCCGGCGATTCGAAACTGCCGGGCATCCGCGCGGAAGTACGGCGAGAATGTGCGATCGGGGGTGCGCTGCTGCAAGGCGGCCCAATGGCGTCGCCGGCCGCTTCGATCAACTACGGAAGCGCCGGCGTGGCTTATGCGCTCTACCGAATTGCCTGTGCATCCGACGATGCCGAACTTCTGGCGCTAGCCGACGTCTGGTCGGCGCGAGCCGTTCGCGAGGTTGGCGACTCCGGCGCGTTCCACAACGAAGATCTTGAGATTACGGCGAAAACCGTCGGTGCCGGGTCGCTCTACCACGGCCCGGCCGGCGTGTACGCCGTGCAGGCGCTCATCGCGCAAGCGAGAGGCGACGGGCCGTCGCAACGTGCGGCGACGCTCGCCTTCGTGGAGACCGTTGGGCAGCCGTGCGGCATTCTCGATTTGACCATGGGTCGTGCCGGGGCACTGCTGGGTTCCGCCTTTCTGCTCGACGCTTTCGGCGGTGCCGCAAGCTCCGGCGATGCGGCGACGCAAGGCGGACTGCGTTCGGTCGGGAATAAAATCCTCGAGCAGATTCGGCATGCCACCGCGCGCTTTGCGGCGATCGGCGAGTCAACCGAGTCGATCAACCTCGGCATCGCGCACGGATGGGCCGGACTGTTATATGCGGCGTGTTGTTGGTGCGCCGCCGCCGGCGATCCACTCCCCGATTCTTTTGATGCGCGGCTGCGCGAACTGGCCGAGTGTTCCGAGCCGATCGGCCGCGGCTTGCACTGGAAGCGTGACCGCGCACGCGGGTACCACGCAAGCGCGTATCTGTCGGGGTGGTGTAACGGCAGCGCCGGGTACGTGTTTCTCTGGACGCAAGCCTATCACGCAACCGGCGAAGCGGCGTACTTGGAGTTGGCCGAAGGCGCCGCCTGGAACGTTTGGGAGACGGCCAACCCGAATCCCACCCTCTGTTGCGGAGTGGCCGGCCAAGCCTATGCGCTGCTGAACTACTACCGCCACTCGGGCCGCGCAATCTGGCTGCGGCGAGCCCGCGACCTGGCCGATTCAGCCGCTGCCGCCTCCGCGCAGCAACGCCCCGCGAGCGCCGACGCACCCGAGGGGCGCCTAGCGAGCCTGTACAAAGGCGCCGCCGGCCTGGCCGTACTCGCCGCCGATCTCGACCGCCCCGAGCAAGCGCGCATGCCCATGTTCGAACGCGAGATCTAGGGAGGGCGCGACCCTCGACTGCGCGCCTTCGGCGCTCCGCTCGGGTTGACACTGCGCGCCTTCGGCGCTCCGCTCGGGATGACACGTGCGCGCCTTTGGCGCTTCGATCGGGAAGACACGGCAGCTCCTATGGTGATGGGCTGGCTGATCCGGGGATGAGCGTTTGCGCCTTCGCGATGCTTTGCGAAACTCGGGCTGCGTTGGATTGCTCGCCAAGCTGCTGGTAGATCGCGAGCGCTTGCCGATACGAGGCTAACGCGTCGGCATACCGCCCTTGCTCCATTTCGACGTCGGCCGCGTGCGCGAGCGCGCCGGCTTCGTTATCGCGATCGCCCAATTCCCCGAATAACGCGGCCGCCTGCCGTTCCGATTGCAGCGCGTCGGCGTACTGGTTTTGATGCATTTCGGCGAGACCGACGCCGCCGACGGCTCTCGCCTCGCCGTCGCGGTCGCCAAGCTCGCGAAAGAGCGCGAGCGCCCGCTGCAACAGCTGCAGCCCCTCGGCGTAATGCCGACGATCTATGTGGACGATCCCGATGTTCGCAAGCGCGTCGGCCTCGTCATCGCGGTCGCCCAGCTGTTTGAATATCGCAAGCGATCGTTGAAGCGACTGCAGCGCATCGGCGTAAAGGCCTTGCTTCGCTTGCAGGATGCCGATCTCCAAGAGCGGGCTCGACACGTCGTTGCGCTCGCCCAGTGCTTGGAACATCGCGAGCGCCTGCCGGAGCGACTGCATGGCATCGGCCTCCCGGCCTTGCTTTTCTTGCACCAGACCGATGTCCATGGTGGTGTACGCCTCGCGGTCGCGGTCGCCCCACTGCTTGAAGAGCGCGAGCGCCTGCTGCAGCGACTGCAGCGCTTGCGCGTATCGGCCTTGACGGTACTCAACGAGGCCGATGTTTTCCTGTGCGGCCGCTTCGCCGTCACGGTCGCCCGATTCTCGCACGAGCGCGAGCGCCTGCTGCAGCGACTGCAACGCGTCGTCGTAACGGCTCTGGTCGTATTGGACGATGCCGATGCTCAAAAGAGCGTGCGCCGCGCCGTCGCGGTTGCCCGACTCCCGGTAGAGCGCGAGCGCCTGCTGGTGCGACCGCAGCGCGGCAGCGTATCGGCTGCGGTTCATTTCGACGTTGCCGATGTTCTTGAGTGTATCCGCCTCGCCATTGCCGTCGCCAAGCCCCCGGAAAAGCGCGAGCGCCTGACCGAACCAGTTTAGCGAGTCGTCGTATCGAAGCTGATAGTATTGGACGAGGCCGATGCCCTCGAGGGCGCTCGCCTCACGATCGCGGTCGCGCTTTTGACGGTAAAACGCGAGCGCTTGGCGGTATGACTCCAACGCGTCGGCGTAGCGCCCCTGGAGCCTCTGCACGTTTCCAAGGTTCATGCGGGCGGCATTCACGGCGTTGGCGTCGCCGCTGTGCTGCGCCAGGGTAAGTTGCTGCTTGTAAAACGTCTCGGCTTGCGCAAAGTTTGCAAATCGCGCCAGCGCCCAGGTCGCACTGGGACGATAGGTGACTTGCGCGCGGTTGGCTGCCGAAATCACTTCGATCAACGACGTTTTCAATCGCCTCGAACCGATCAGCAAGTATCCGGTTTTCGTGATATTCACTTCCCCGCGGGTGCAGGTGAACCTCACGCTGCCGTTGGTGGCCTCGATCGAGAAGGCGGTGCCGTGCACCGAGGCCGTTAACGCCTCACCCGACTGCACGCGGAAAAAGTCTAACGTGTTCGGGACGACGCTGAAGAGCGACGTCCCGCCGTTGCTGGCGATCAGCTCGCCGGCGCCCGTGCTCACAAACGTGACGCTGGCGCCCGGTTCGAGGGTCGCCGTGCTCTTGCCGCCCGTACTCACGACGATCGCGGTCACGCGCGCCGGAACGTCGACGCGAGTCCCGTCGCGGATCGTCTCACCGCGGGTTAGCCTATGATCGACCGCGCCCCCGTGCGTCACCGTCACGCCTGCGGCCGACTCCACCGGTTTACCGTCGAAGAGGATCCGTTGAACCACGTGCACGCGCGTTGCGTCCGCGGCCGCCGGCAGGGCGGGAAATGCTAAAAGCGTAGCAATCACGGCTGCCAACGCGAAGCTACGCCGAACGCTCATAATGCGGAACCTTTCTGCTGCGTCACCGTAGAAGCGGATTCGCGCGATAAACGGTCGACGATCTCGGCCACGTGCTGTCGCACCAAGTCGGGGTAATCGTCGATGCTTAGGGCTTGAATGTCGTCGACCGTTGAGAAGATTTGCGGATGGCCGCGCATGACCGGCAGGACGCAACGGGATTCGTCGCCGGCGAGAACCCATTTGCGGTGCGCGCGCAGCACTTCGAAGCGGCAGTACGGCTGTTTGAAGTAGACTTCCGAATACACGGGCACGATGAAGCGGCTCGCGTTAATGGCCGACGACAACGCGGTCTGCCAAGCCGTACCCGCGCGAATCGAAGACGTGTCGAAAAAGAGCGATAGCTTGTTTCCGTTTACAAGCCGCGCATCGCGAAACGGCACGAACACGTGCTCGAAAACCCACGCCCCTTCCTCATGCGCGTAGCTGATGAAGACGTCGTAGTCGTAGGTCTCCACCGGCGCGGGATCGATGGCGCTCCCCTCCTCGAGAAGCTGCTGGTGGCCGCGCAAACCGCTCAGCCCCGACGCCAACACGACCCCAAGCGCGATCAGCGATACCTGCGGCGCAATATGGTGCGTGAGAAGCAACCATATCTCGAAAGCCGCGATGGCCGTAAGGCCGACGACTGCGGCCAGTCCGGCTGAAAACCACGGCGCAAGATGTCGCAGCGTACCCAAACGCGTGCGCTTGAGCTGAAACGACAGCGCCACGTATGCCAGGATCGCGAGCCCCGAAAACGCCGGTACGAGCATCAGGAGCATCGCGTTGTGCGGCTGCACGTCATAGTACGGCGCCTTTCCCACCAGCGAGCCCTGATCGAGCGCGTTGCTCAACGCCCAGCCGAGCAGCTCGGGGCCGCTGCGATCCGTGAACGGCGGGTGGTCCTGCTCGACCGTCCCGACGATCACGAACATCTTATCATCAAACTGCGCGTAGTGCGAGAACCTCCGAGCATCGGTAAACTTATAAACCGCCTCGGAAACCACCGAAACCTTCGGCCCGAAACGTACCGGGATGTGGCTCGCATCGCAGGGAGGCGCGTCGGCGAAAACTCGCGGCGTCATCAAAACGCGAACCGCCATCGCCCAAACATTCTCGACGCCTTGCACCTTCCCAGACTCGTCCGCGAATGGAACGTCGGCGTAACAGACCCTATAAAAGAGACCCCGCGCGTTTGGAATGCTCGTGAAGCGCGTTTGCGCCGCACCGCTCACTGCGCCGTAGATCTGCGCGTCTTTAGGATCGAGCGGTCCGCTTACGACGTCGTCACGGCCGATGCCGGGCTCCTCGGTCGCGTACACGGGGAAGTGCTTGGTCGCCGCCCGGATGCTCGTGATAAGCGCTTTGCGCGCGGACGCCATCGGCGCTCCGCACGGCTTGGACTGACACGGATCGAACTCGACGTCGAGGATGACCGCGTTGGGCCGTTGATTGCTCCTGACGAGCCCATCGAGGAAGCTCGCGATCCGGCGACGGTTACTCGCAACGTCGGAGGTCCAAGCGACGTCAACGATGGCAACCTCCTGGGAAAACGACGGCGCAACGCGCGAGCCGAGCCATCGCAAAACCTGCCAATCCCATTCGTGAGGCATCCACAAGGCCGCCGCGGTCATAACGGCCGCATAAACGCCCGCAAGCAGCCCGATGCTGACGGCCCATCGCGGCACGGCTACGCGCCCCGAGAAGCGGCTGGGAACACCACGCCCTGCCCTTTCCGCCAAAGCCGGAGCTCTCCTAGATGCGGCAGGTTTACTGCGTGGACGCCGGTGCGAAAGCCTGGTATCATGCTGTCCAACAACGATGCAAAAAGGGAAAACGTGAAAGCCGGACCGCTTCCGCTCGTGGTTGGAGTCATGGGCCACCGCGACTTGGTTGCCGACGAAGTTCCCGACATCGTCAGACGCGTCCGCGATCTGTTCATTCGATTGCGAAACACGTATCCCCACACGCCGCTTATCCTCATGTCCTCGCTGGCTGAGGGCGCGGATCGTCTGGTGGCTCGCGCGGCGCTGGATTTCGGAGCGGAGCTGTACGTCGTCCTACCGTTGCCGCTGCACGTATACGAGCAAGATTTTTCGTCCGAACCTTCGCTTCAAGAGTTCCGACAACTCATGCAGCGCAGCTACGCAGCCACGGTAGTCGCGATGGCCGACGACCGTGACGCGCAAGCCGCCCGAGTTTCCGGGCCGGCCCGAGATCGCCGATACGCGGCGGCCGGTGCTTTTCTGGTCAGCTACAGTCAGATTCTCATTGCCCTCTGGGACGGCGAGCCGGCCGAAATGCTCGGTGGAACGTCGCAGATGGTCAGGTTCGCGCTGCAGGGCGTTCCGTCGAAATATCTCAGCGGATCGGCCGATCAACTAAGAACCAACGAAACCGGCGCCGTCTATCACGTGCTCGTCGGCCGACAGTCCGCTAAGGCCGCCGACGTTTCGTTCCCGCTGACTGGATGGATGTACCCCGGTGCGGAGCGCGGCGAGGCGGCGGTGGCGAGGCACGCGCGGGCGGCGTTCGAGCAAAACCTCCGCTGTCTCGAGCAGTTTAATGGTGACGCAGCGGCGGCGAAGGTGCGCCTCCAAGCATCCAGGAGCGCCGAGCGTCTGCTGTCATCGGAGCAAGAGGCATCGCTGCACCACAACCCGGTCGTGCTGGAATATACCCGCGCAATGTTTGGTCAAGCCGACGCCCTCGCGCTCTCGTGCAGAAACTGGACTCACGCAGCCATGATCGCGATTTTCACCGCGATCGGCATCGCCACGGTGTTGTTTAGCTTCTACACCAACGTACTCTCCAACGAGCCCGCGCTCTACGTTGGGTTTCTCGGCGTCGTCGCGGTGGCTTTTGGTGTGGATATCGCCGTCAAGCGCCAACGGCTGCAGGACCGGTTTCAGGACTACCGCGCGTTGGCTGAAGGGCTGCGCGTCCAGTATTTCTGGCGCCTCGCGGGAATCCGCGAATCCGTCTACGATCACTATCTTGCGCGACAGGAAGGCGAACTGGATTGGATCCGAAACGCCATGCGCGCGGCGCAGCTTCGCCGGCAGACCGAACCGGATGCGCCGACGGCTAGCGTCGAAACGCCGGGGTTGCTTGAGATCGTTCTCAATCGTTGGGTGAACGATCAGGAAGCGTATTTTTCCAGGGCGGCTCAAGTGGAGCGGGATATGGCGACCCGCATCAGATGGGCGGCGAACGCGTGTCTTGTGGTGACCGGCGCGGTAGCGATAACGTTAGCCGCCACACTCGCCGAGCGCGCCCACGGCTACCATGAAATGCTCGTCATGCTCCTCACCCTCGCGCTAGCCGCTGCCGGCCTGTTTGCCGGATACGCCCAGAAGCGCGCACACGACGAACACGCGCGCCGCTATCAGCGCATGTGCGCTCTCTACCGCATCGCCGGCGAACGCGTCGCATCGCTGCTCCGCGAGGACGACCCATCCGGCGCCAAAGCCGTGTTCGTGCAGTTGGGACGCGAAGCGCTAGCCGAAACCTGCGACTGGCTACTGCTGCACCGAGAACGCCAAATCGACGTCCCAACCGCCTAACAGCATTGGGTCATCCTCGATTTGAAGGGATGTGCTCGATCGGGCAAAATCAAGGGGAGACTTCATAGGTCGTTGCGGCGGCCGGAAAGCAAACGATGCCAAACTATCGAGTTTTTTCGAGCGCCCTGGCGCTCGTAGCCACGGCGGCATTGCCCGCATGCGCCGGTCACGGCGCGACTCCGGCGCTGGGCGTCCCGGGCCAAGCGACAGCCGGCGTGGCGAAGGTTCGGCGCCACGAGCCGCCGCATCCGCCGCGCAAAACGCATACCGTAACCGCCGGCGACCGCGGGCGAGCGATCGCGGCCGGGTGGCGGCAGATTGCCGCACCCGCGCCGTTCGGTTCGGCCGGCGCCGACACGCCGCTGCTGATGACCGACGGTACCGTCATGATCCACGTGGCGAGCAGCCCCGGTTGGTTCAGCCTGGCTCCCGATAGCCAGGGAAACTACGTCAGGGGAAAGTGGACGCAAGCCGCATCCATGTCCTCGAGTTACGGGCCCCTCTATTTCTCGTCGGCCGTTCTGCCGGATGGCAAATTGATCGTCAACGGAGGCGAGTACAATTTCGGGAGTCAGGTGGAAACCACGCTCGGCGCGATTTACGACCCGCCGAAGAACGCGTGGACGAACGTTTCGCCGCCGAGCGGATGGAGCACCATCGGCGACGCAACCAGCGCGGTGTTGGCAAACGGAACGTACATGCTCGCCGACTGCTGTAGCGCCTCGGAGGCACTGTTCAACGAATCAACGATGACCTGGACGGCAACCGGCACCGGCAAAGCCGATGCTAACTCGGAGGAAGGTTGGACGCTCCTGCCGAGCGGTGATCTGCTCACGGCCGACGTTTTTAATGCGCCGAATTCTGAACGCTACCATCCGAGCTCGGGCGCGTGGTCTTCGGCCGGATCGCTGCCGGCGAACTTGACGCAAGGTGACGAAATGGGCCCGCAGGTTCTGCGGTCGGACGGTTCGGTTTTCGTCGCGGGCGCAAACAGCAACACCGCGTTCTACAACGTCGCGACGGGCGCGTGGAGCGCAGGCCCGCAGTTCCCATCGGTTGCAAGCGGTCAGCTCGACATAGCCGACGGCCCTGCGACGCTCATTCCAAATGGGAGCGTGCTGATGGCAGCCAGCCCGGGCGTGTACAACACGCCCGCCTACTTCCTCAAGCTCAACGGAGCCAAGTTCAAAACCATCGGCGGGCCGCCCAACGCGCCGAACGACTCATCGTATAACGTGCGCTTGCTGCTTTTGCCGACGGGCCAGGTTCTCGAGACCGACGGGAGCAACGACGTCGAGATCTACTCGCCGCGGACACCGCCGCTCGGTGGATTGGCTCCAACGATCGCAAGCGTTCCCACCACGATCGCCCGCGGAAACACGTACACGCTCAAGGGAGTCCACTTGAGCGGATACTCGCAAGGAAACGCCTACGGTGACGATGCCCAAATGGCGACGAACTATCCCCTCGTGCGGATCACGACCTCGACCGGACGCGTGATCTACGCGCGGACCCACGGCTTTAGTTCGATGGCCGTAGCGTCGCCGTCTACCGTGTCGACGAAGTTCGACGTGCCCTCTAGCGCCGTCACGGGCGCCGCGACCTTGGTCGTTATCGCCAACGGCATCGCCTCCAGCCCCGTCAGCGTAACGATCCAATAGCCTCCCCGACGACGTCGACCGGGATCGTGAGGCGCAGTTCTAGGAGTGGCTTGCGAACACGCGCTGCGCTAGCTCCGGGAGCGCTTGTTCGGCGGAGACGCCTTTGGGCAGCATCACGACCCCTACTTGAACCCAAGCGTCACCCTTGCGCGCGATGAAACCGCCGCCCAGTTGGCCTCCGCCGATGAACATCTGGTCGTCGCCGACCTTGGTTACATCGGAGGTGGAGGTAATCGCTCCGGCAATGCTTCGCGCCGTTTGTGAGGCGCTGTCGTTGGATCCGCCGGTGGCGGCGCCGGCAATGCCGCCGAGAATCGCGTGCGCTGCTCCCTGCGTTTTGCGCATCGTGTCGAGCTGATCCGCTCCACCTGTCGCGCCGTAATAGATCGTGAGGTTAGCGCCCGAACTGCCGGCGAAGTCGAACGTACACTTTTCGTCGTCGGCTTCTACCCGAGCAACCGAAAGATGCACGACGTCCTCGACCTGCGCATTAGAAATCAGCGAGCATTTCCCGTCCGCCGGCGTCGCGTTGGCCGGAGCCGAGGTCGTCTGCGCAACAGGGGTGCTCGAGGTTTCCGCCGGCGCATCCTTTGCCTGGCCGCCGCACGCAACCAGCCAGGCCGTAGCGGCGCTCAACGCAATCGTTCGGAATAACATGATGCAGGTGCTCCTCGTGCCCGGCTCATCGGCGTGTTCGTACCTACAGCGTACGCGACCGGCGTACCGCCGGCGTACGAACGGCTCGGGCGTTACCGACTTACTTCACGAACGGAACGTGGTTCGGGTCGACGATCCTGGCGATATCGCGAAAGATGGCGTTGGCTGCCCCCGGGAAAGGCTTCTCCTGCTGGCTATTGACCAGGACGACGATCGTAGCGCCCGTGGTCGGCATGTAGTAAGCGCCGGTGTTGTAGCCGGTGATGCCGCCCGTATAACCGTACCAACCCGCCGAGCAGCCGATGCCGAGGCCGAACGACAAGTTTCCCACACCGGTCGGCAAGCACGCGAGCCGGTCCCGTTGCGTCGCCGCGCTGTTCGTCGTCCCGGTCACATAGGCTCTTACCCATTTCTTCATGTCGGCCATGTCGGAGATCATTGCGCCGGCTGCCCACGAAACCGAAGGCGCGAGAACGGACGATTCGTCGTTCCATCGCTTCTTGGCGTCAAGTGAGTAACCGTGCGCGTAGGGATTCGGCATGCCCCAATTTGTCGTCGGGAACGAGGTTTGGCTCAAGCTCATTGGGGCCAGAATGCGATTATGGATTTCGCTCTCGATCGTATTATGCGTTACCTTCTCGATGATGAGACCGAGTAAGAACCAGTTGGTATTGCTGTAGTCGTACTTCGCTCCCGGTGCGAACAGCGGTGGTTGTTTTGCGG
This sequence comes from Candidatus Tumulicola sp., assembly GCA_039922955.1. Classification (GTDB taxonomy): domain Bacteria; phylum Vulcanimicrobiota; class Vulcanimicrobiia; order Vulcanimicrobiales; family Vulcanimicrobiaceae; genus Tumulicola. The sequence continues at coordinate 10,183 of JBDTDR010000156.1, read as the reverse complement.
CGATCGCCACCCATTGCCGCGGTGACTGGCGCGCCCACCACGCCGTGCCCTTCTTTTGGACGGCCGGAATGGCATACATATCGATGATGCCGCTGCGCATCTCGGCGAGCTGGCGTAGCGTAATGCGATTTTCGTTCGGCACCGCAAGCCCGAGATCGAAATGGCCGATCGTGTCGTCGAGACTCAGTTTCTTCTCGTCGACGAGTTGAAGCAACACCGTGGCGACGAACGTCTTCGTGTTGCTTCCGATGCGGAAGCGGTCGCCGAGCGCCATCGCTTTTCGCAACGAAAGGTTCGAGTATCCAAACCCGCGGGTGAACTCTCCCCGCCCGGGCACCCAGACGCCGACGACGGCTCCGGGTATCGATTGCGAGCCGCCGTATGCAGCGAGTTCCTTATCGACGGCCGCGGTAATGGCTTTTTGAGTGCCGGGACCGAGTTGCGGGGTCGCGGCGCCGCCGCCGGCCGCCGCGCTCGCCAGCGCTACGGTCAACGCGAGAAAACCTAACCAAGCACGTTTCATAGCGATCGCGTTCTCCATTTAAGCAAGCGATCCCCTCGAAGAAGTTAGCGCACTTTCATGAAAACGTAAGAATGCGGAACCGTAAAACCGGACCTATCTTCAGACTTTCCGGGTAGGATTGTCAGGTATGAAACTGCCAGGCTGGCCTCCGTTCTCTTTAACAGTCTCCGCATGCGCCGCGGCTTTCGTGGCCCTCGCAGCGATTTGCGTTCCGGCCCCCGCGCAACAACCGGCGAAGCCGACCGCCTCGTCCGCCGCCGCCGCGCGGGAACTGGACGCGTTCTCGGGCGCATTAGCCGGGATCACCGGATACGGCGCGACGGTCGCGATCTTCGATCGAAAGGACGCACAGATCCAAAACGTCGTCTTCGACTATTCGTTCAGCAAGCCGTCGAACGTGACGCTGCACGTCACCGCCGGCCCCAACGCCGGAGTGACGCTCGACTGGAGCGGCGGCTCAACGGTGGTAGCGCATCGCGGCTCGGGGATTGCGGCATTGTTTAAGAAAACGCTCTCGCTGCACGATCCGCAGGTGACGACGCTCGGCGGATCGTCGATCGATCAGCTCAGCTTCGCGGCGATCCTCGCTCACGTTGCGCAGCAGCCCGGTAAAGTTGTTGAAGCGCCCGGGGAAGCCATCGACGGCGTCGCCGTCAACGCCGTGACCTTGATTCCGGCGGCACCGGCGGCGGATGCCGGGTTGACACGCGAGGTCTTGGTGCTATCTGCGGCGACGCACTTGCCGATGCGCCTTCTCGGCTATCAGGGGTCAACGCTCGTTCGCAAGATCGATCTCTCGAATATAAAACTTCGCCGCGTATAACGAGGGTCCGTGCGGAAGGGCGGTCAGTTCCACATCCCGGATAAGACCGGTGCGGTGCAAGCGTTCGCCGTGCACTTGACGCCCTCGATACTCTCGATCGTATGCAGCACCCCGTAGTGGTTCACGTTCTGCGCGTAGTGACTCGGTGCGATCATGGGACCGAGGAGTAACGTTGCGATTTGGTTCTTTCCGCTGTTGTCGGGAGCGGCCTCGTCCCAGGTTAGGATCAGTAGTCCGTTATTCGCCGAGTCGTAGTTCAGGATCGATGGCAGATTCGCTTTGAGCCAGTTGTCGCCGGTCTTGGTGCTGCAGTCGTGCATGTCGTTACAGAGGTTGGGTACGATGAACGACACGGTTGGCAGCGTCCCCGGCAAATCGTACCACACGAGGTTTGACGACGCCGGGACGTTCTTGAAATCGACCCATGGATTGTGTTTGCGCGCATACAGGTTGGTAGTGCAGCCGCGATAGCCGTCCTTCGGCATCGACTCCGAGTAGCCGTCGAAGGTTCCGCCCGCCGCGAGCACCTCGCTGGCAAGATTTTTCGTCTTGAACGTATGCGGGCACGAGTCGTCGGTGATTCCCTGCGTCGAGCCGGAAAATAACGCGAGGTAGTTCGGTTGGCTCGGGTGCGTGATCGCGTGGCTGCTGGTCATGAGTGCCGCTTGCGGCACGAGCGTCCCATTAACGTACGGCGCCTGCGGGTTGCCGATGATGAGATCGTAGTCGCGGTTCTCCATGATCACGACCACCACGCTGGACGCGCGTGGCCCCTTGCTCGCCGTCGCTCGAACCCCCACGGCCGGTGCAAAACCGCGGGACGGCGGCTGTTCGGGCGAGGGGTACGTTGCGCATCCCGCGGTCACGGCGATCGCGGCCACGCAGGCCAAAATGAGAGATCGCATGCGTTCTATTCCATCTCGTCGTCGTGGAGTCCGAAGTAGTGACCGAGCTCGTGTATGACGGTCGCGCGGACTTCCTGCACGGCCTCATCCCGGGTGTGGGTGACGCGGTTAATCGGGCCGCGGAATACGGCAATCTGGTCGGGCAGCAAAGGCATGTCGTGAGTCCGCTCGGTGAGCGCGACGCCACGGTAGATGCCCAGCAGCTCCGACTCGCTATCGCTATCGCCATCGTCATCGTCATCGTGCCCGAGGCTTTCGAGGTCATCGACGGTCGGCTCGTCTTCAGCTGCGATGTCGACGTTCTCGACGAGGCGCGAAAATCGCTTCGGCAACGTTTCCAACGCGTCGCCGACGACGCGTTCGAATTCGGCCCGCGTCAGCCGCCCATTAGCCATGTGGCCGAACTTTGGGCATCGGCGTGAGGTAAATCCTTCAACTCGGGGACGCGGCCGCACGTAACGGCAGAGGTGCGGCCGCGCCTGAGTGGCGTTACTTGCTGATAACCGCACCCAGCGGCAGCATGTAGCTTCCGTCAAGCGACGCGGTGGGAACGCCACCGCCGGCGTAGTGATACACGCTGGCGTTGGGTCCCGTTGGGCCGCCCGCGTTCGGGCAGACGATCGATCCGCCGGAAACGTAGTACTGCACGCAGTCCTGCGATCCGCTAAGCGTCGTCGAGCCGCTGACCTGACCGCTGGCGCTCATTTGATAGACGATCGAGCTTCCGCCCGCGGCCGCTTGATCGCCGACCGTCAGCGTTCCACGAACGTACTGCACGCCGCCCGGGAAGTTGATCGTCGCACCGCTCACCGTAATCGGGGTGAACGATCCGTTCGAGAACTCAGCCAGCTGGAAGCCCAAGCTGCCGTCCTGGCCGTCGATGAACAGGTTCCCCTTGTTGTCGTACCCGAGGAAATCGTAGTAGTAAATCGCCGGGTCGAAGTAGGTTGTCGGGCTGCCCGAACCGTGCGCAAAGATCATCAGGCTTCCTTGCGCGCCGCTCGCGTCCTGGATGTTCGATACGGCGAGGTCGCCGGTTTTGGGGTTAACCGCACAAGCCACCGGGTCGTAACCGGGAGTCGTCAGCACCGTGGTTGGGCTCGTGGCGCCGTGCGGGTAGAGTGCGACCGATCCGGTGGCGTCGGTGATCCAAATATTGTGCGCTTTGTCGGCGCACATGCCGCGTGGCAACCCCGTACCGTACAGCGTGCCAACCAGCTTTGCGCCGGGCCACGAGTACACGTTCACAACCGCGTTAACGTAGTCGGAAACGTAGAGCAGCGGCGCACCCTTCCCGGCCTTTACCCGCGACTTGCCATGAAGCGGATGGGGTATGCCAACCTTGACGGCAACCGGCGAGGCGCCGTGCCGTTGCCCCGCGACGACGCCGTTCGGCTGCGCGCCCGAGCTCGGAGTCGATTGAGTGAGACCGCCGCCGTTGCATGCGGTTAGCGCTGCGACCGTCACGCCGACGCCCAAGGCGTAAGCAACCGAACGTGAAATTTTCATATGGGAAAGTCACCTCTGCTCATAAGAACGGTGTGGAGAGGGAAACCCCGTGATTGTACGGTGCAGGCCGTGTCGCGTTGTTTAAGGGAATGTAACGAGTCGTTCATTCCTCCTATTTATGTCGATCGAGAAGGAGGCACCATCTACGGTGGCGGCAGCCAGACGAACAAGATGCCGAGAAAGCGATGTCGCCTCTTCGTGCCCCGCTTTGCAACGCTCCGTTTCTGTTCCGGCCGCGCAACGGTGCGTTTCGCAGGCGTCTTGACGCGCGCCGGCGCGCTGCCGACGCTCTCACGCTGCGCGGCGACCGCGTAGCTGCTCTCCGAAAAGTGTGCGCGTAAAAAGGCCCGGCACTGCGCCGCTTCGGCGTTGCCTTGCGACGAACGCAGGTACGCGAACGAGTGCGACACGCGGTCGCGACGGTGCGTTCGCCGCACACACAGTGAAGAGCCCCAGCAGGAGGCCGAAGATCCTAGCGCTGCGCACCGAGGTATGCGATGTCGGCGAGGTCCTGAGGCCTCGCGGCAGCTCTCTTGTTGGCGATCAACTCTGACTTGCCGATGTAGCCGACGGTTGCATCCGTTCCCCAAGGCATTTGCAGGACGAGTTCCCAGATCGCTTCGACTCGCTCCGCCGGTGGAACGGCCCGCTTCTCGAACGAGTCCATCCCAGAGACTTCGACGCCACCGAAGCGTTTCCGTTGCCGCGGCAGGTGGAGCGGCGGCCGATGCGAATTCGCATCCTATGTTTTCTAAAAGCGTGATCCACTTGCGCCTCGGCATCGCCTCTATCGCCCTCTCGGCCGCCGCCCTGGCTGGGTGCGGCATGCACTCGAGCAATGCTCCGCTTTTTCCATCGCCCGCGCAATACGGTTCGCAGGCGGCTTTTCCCAACGTGACCCCGCCGAACTGCAAGGGGCAGCAAACGCTCAAAGACCACGCAAGCGACCAAGAGAAACTGCTCGCGAAGGGCGGCTCGCTGTGCATTCCCGCGTTTGGAGGGCTGGGCGGAAGCGTCAAGTATCCGCCGGCGAACCCGTCGGTCGGAATCACGCTGATCAGCAGCACGACGAATTACAATCACAAGCTTCCGTCACTGCACTCGGGCAATCCGATCTTCTATTTGCAGCTGGCCACGACCGGCGGCACCACCTTCGGGCCGAACGTCCAGGCCGGGGGTGGCCTGACCGGCAAGCCGATCAAGGCCGGCTCAACCTACACCGTCTACGGTCAGGCGACGATCTTCGGGATTCCGGTCAACTTCACGCCGTGTTATACGGTCGCCACCACAGGAAAATACGGCGGCGTGATCGGTGGCGTCGGAACGCTGCTCAAAGGTCAGAACATTCCCGCGGCGGCCTCAGGCGTCATCGAGATCTACTCGGGAAAAAGCGCTAGCGGGAAGTGCTGACCGGACTCGGGTACCGGCCATAGAAGAGTGTCGTCGCTATTCGTTCGTCACTTCATCGTCGTCCAAGGCCCGGATCGAGACGATGGCGGACGCGTGTGGCAAGCCGAGCCATGACGAGCTTTCTCCCGGCGACCGCCCAAGGATCTCAATCGCATACGGCTGGCCGTGAACGAGATGCTCCTCGCCCACGACCAACCTTCCGGAAAGCACGTCGCCGTTGGTAAACCCAACGGAAACTCGCCGGCCGAGGTATGGTCGAAGCTCTTCGTCTGTCATGACGGCGCGGGTTCACGTACGAACGGCGGGCGCCCTGGCGGTTCGGAAGAAAACTTAGAGATCGATCCGAAAGGCTTTGAACCCCGGAGTGCTGGGATCCGTTATCAGCATTCTCGCGGTCGTGAAATCGGCCGGCACTTCGACCGCGAACCGTTGGTTCCAACCGGCGCCGGGTTGAATCGGACCCTGGGGTGCGGGTTTGTTATTCGGGTCCGAGCCCGCGGCGGAATCGCCGGCCGAATTGACAAGGACGATCGCCAGATTCCCAATGTAGACACCATTCGGCTCTCCATTGGAACAGCGAGCTTCGATCACAACCCAGCGGTTGCCATCATGCGGGTCTCCGAGGTTGTCGCTGCTTTCCGCGTTGCGAACGGTCATGACCTTGAGGCGGATCGTGCCGTTGAAGAGCGTTTGATTGACCTTGCCCTCGACGCCGCGCACTTGATTGGCGCCCCCGGGCTCCGTAGCTGTAGCGAGCGCGGGATTAATGAACGCGATCGCGCCCGCTGCCAAGCCGATCGCCATGAGCCATTTCATTATCGTTTTCCTATTCTCCGTAAAAGTCGGGTGTGCCAGCGCAGAGTTCTCTCGTGGCTCCAGCACTTTACAACGCAACCGTCCAATATGCGTCCAGCCCCGAAGGCGGGTGCCCGAAAATCGCGAAACCTACAAAGCGATCAGTCTCGCCTGAAAGGCCGACCCCATGGGCACAGCCACCGCCGTACGAAAACCGCGAGGGTCATCCGGCGCCGTGTTGCGAGTAGCCTTACTGGGGCGAGCCCGTTTTTCGCTAAGCGGCGTGCCGCTCCAGTTCTCGGCCCCGCCTAAAGCGCTTCCGCTTTTGGCCTATTTGCTGCTCAATCGCAAACGTACCATCAAGCGCGAAGAACTGGCCGCACTGCTGTGGCCCGACGAAGCTGATGTGCAAGCACGTGCAAACCTTCGGCGGCATCTCTACCACCTGCGGCACGCCCTCAACCCGAACGACGATCTGCCGCAGGTAATCATCACCGACGGCGCGGCCGTGCAATGGAACGATCTGGCCGCGACCTGGTTCGACGTCGAGCATTTCGAGGAGCTGAGTTCGTCAGCCGCGACGCTGACGCAGGCCGTCAGCACCTATACCGGCGAGTTACTCGACGGCGTTTATGACGAATGGATTTTTCCCCAGCGCGAGCGCTTGCGGTTGCTTTACATTGCCGATCTCAATGCACTCGCGCTGGAGAGCCGCAGCCGACGAGACTTCAAACAAGCGCTCGCGTACGTTCATCGCGTGCTCGAGGCGGATCCGTGGCGTGAAGACGCTATTCGGCAATCGCTGAAGCTTCGCTTCGAAATCGGCGACCGGTCGGGCGCCATTGCCGAGTATCTGGAGTTTGCGGGGCGGTTGCGGCGAGAAATGGATCTAGAGCCGATGCCGGAGACGGTCGCGGTTTACGAAAGCATACGACACAACGATCCGGCGCTTTCGCCGCACGCGGGCAAGACGGCAACGGAGCGTCGTGCGAAGACGCCGCTGCTTCCCTTTACCGGACGCGGAGAGATCATGGCGACGCTGGGAGCAAAATGGACGCAAGCCGCGCACGGCCACGGAAATACGGTCCTCATCAGCGGTGAAGCCGGCATTGGCAAGTCTCGCGTTACCGCAGAACTCGGGCTGCGCGCCGAATCAGAAGGTGCACGCCCTCTCGCCGGTGCTGCCACCGCTGTCGAGTCTTCGCCATACGACGCGGTAACGCAGGCATTGCGCGGCGCGCTCCCTCTGTTCGCCGAACTGAAGTTGGAAGCGGTTTGGAGAGACGCGCTCGGGGCGCTGATACCGGAAGTACGGGCCACCCATCCCACCGCGGTTCGCCTGCCGGCACTCGAGCCCGATCGCGAGCAGCTTCGCCTCTTTGAAGCCGTGGCGCAGCTGCTCTTCGCGCTTGCGAAGAGCCGTCCGGTACTGCTGATCATCGAAGACGCTCATCTTGCCGGAGCAGGCACGGCAAAGCTTCTCGGATATCTCGCGCGGCGCGCGTCGTTTGCGCATTTGCTGATTCTCGTCACATATCGAGCAGAAGAGGCGTCGCGGACTCACCATATTCGTGAGCTGCGCCGGGTTCTCGAGAAAGATGAACTCGCGAAACACATCCCGCTCGGGCCACTCTCACGCGATGCCGTCACGCTCATCGCTGCCTCAAGCAACGTTCCGGAACTCGCCGAGCGGCTCTACGCGGACAGCGAAGGGAATCCATTCTTTCTCACCGAGATGCTTCGGTCGCACTCCGAAGGCTCAGACATTTCCGTTGTAAGATCGAACGGAATACAATCGCTGATCTCGACGCGAACCTCGAAGCTTTCCGCACCGGCCCACTCCCTCGTAGAAGCGGCATCCGTCGTCGGACCTAGTTTCGATGTGGAATTGTTGAAGGAGGTGTGCGAGTGGGATGAATCGGTGATGCTCGATGCGCTCGACGAAATACTCGACCGGCAGCTAATCCGAGAGTCGAGCGCCGGGAACGGAGATTTTACTTTCAGCCATCATCTGATTCATGCGGGGATCTATGAGGGTTGCGGTGCCGACTCCAAAAAGCGCCGGCACCGGCGTGTTGCTCGTGCGCTGCTCGAGCTGTATCCCGAACGGGTTGGCGATCTTGCGGCGCGAATAGCCTTCCACCTCGAACGCTCCGGCGAAACCTCGGAAGCAACACCATACTATCTGCGCGCCGCGCGCAGCGCCCAGGCGCTCTTCGCTAACTTGGAGGCCGTGGATCTAGCAAAACGCGGGATCGCCGCCTGCACGGACCCCGCTATCTGCGATGCCTTGGCTTTGCTGTTGGAAAATCTTTACGACCGCGTTGGAGATCGCAAGGCGCAGGCCGAGCAGCTAACGTACTTGGAGGGTCGCGCGACGATAGACGGGACCGGCGTAGAATCCATAACATTGCTGCGCCGCGCCGCCCTTCACCATTGCCTGGGAGAGCGCGCGCAAGAAGCTGCAGCTCTGCGCAAACTCGACGAGCGGTGCTCGGACTGTCCTGATGACGCCGTCAATGCCGACCGCCTGATGGCGTGGGCCGTCTACGATCGGTCCGTCGGCAAAGAAGAGGCCGCGATTGCGGCTATGCGGCAGGCTCTATCGCTTGCGTTCGTGCAGGCGAATCCACAAGTCAAGACGGCATCGCTATGCATGCTCGCGGAACTGTACTCCGGCGTAGGCCGGTACGGCGCGGCGGAGAGTGCACTGCACGATGCGCAGCTAGCGGACGCGCAAAAGGATAGCCCACTCTTGGCGCGCGTGCTCCGCGCCGCCGTGAAGCTCGCGATGGACGAGCGGGACTTTGCCGCCGCTCGGGATGCCGGCGAGCGGCTGCTAGGGCTCTGCGAGCCGATCGGCGACCGAAAGGGCACGGCCGATGCGCACGCGGGACTCGGAGCGGCCATCGGAAGAGCTTTCGATGTTTCGCTCGCGCGCAAGCATTATCACTTCGCAGCGGAGCTGTATCGTTCGATAGGAGACAAACAAGGCGAGGCCGTCGTCTTGCTTAACACGGGGACGCTGCTGCTGCTCACCGGGGACTGCCGCGGCGCGCTGGGAGTGTATGCCGACGCGAGACCGTTCTTCCGCTCTCTAGAAGACGTGCGCGGCCAGCTGCTCTGTGCGCTCAATTCGTCGGTATGCTGGCTGTATCTGGACGACTGCCGGCACGCAATGGAAGACGCTCGCGCGGCTTTCCGTCTCGCGCGCCGGCTCGCGAGCCGTTCGCTGGAGGCACACGCTCTGGCGAACCTCGGAGCCGTCGAGCGCGACGCGGGTAATTGCGAAGCGGCGATCGCTCACATGAACGAGGGCATTGCGATGCGCCGCACGTTAAACGAAAGCTCGGATCTCGCCGCGGATCTGTGCGATCTCGGGCTTGCCCATCTCAAACGCTCCGATCTTCACGGTGCTCAGGGCGTTCTCGACGATTTCGCGGCCGTCGGGGCGCATGACATCGAGCAAATGCTCTTCCCGCAATACTTCAGCTGGGTAAAGAGCGCTCTCCTCGATGCGCTAGGCCGTCATGATGAGGCACGCGACGCCATTGAGGCCGCGCACGCCGAGCTTCAGGGCAGGCTTTCGGCGATTCCAGACAAGCGAGCCCGGCCGATGTACCAGTCTCTACCTTTCAACCAGAACATCGAGCGCGCATTCGCAAGGATACGGAAGGCCTGAAATCCTTGGACGCGCATTGGACGCGCGTACGGTACGATCGGGGTGTGACACCGCCAAACGCACGCAGTGAAGAAGTCTTTGTCGTGCGGATTTGGCGCGAGGCTGGGGAGGAAGCAACTCCGTGGCGCGGACGAGCCGAGCACATGGGATCGAGTAAAGTCCGCTACTTTTCCAACCTCAATGACCTGTGCGAGTTCATTGCCTCGCGCGATCCCTCTTTGACGACATAAGTCGCGGCGGTTCGCCGCGGTTGGAGTTCGATATGATCGTATTGTCTCGTCGCGGTCTTGAAGCCGCGTTCGCAACGCTCGCTTTTTCGTTAGCGCTGGCAGCAGTTGGATGCGCGGCGCACCCCTCAAATGCAGCCGACGCCGCCGATACGGCGGTGTCTTCCCCAGCGGCGGACGCGGCGGCATCGCCTTCCACAGCCGCGGACGTCGGCCATATCCACCTGGCCGGCGCGGTCAAGATGGACCGCGACTTTTCATTGGACGCGTGCCAGATCGCACCGGCGGGAGATGGCCTATTGAGCGGCT
>JBDTDR010000155.1:0-4788 GCA_039922955.1 Candidatus Tumulicola sp. | reverse complement strand
GTCAAAGCGTGGCGGCCGCACTGCTTCGCATTGCCCCAGGGTTGCAAAAGGTGAGAGCTTCGGGCGAAGTGCCGCCCCGTCGTGGCCTGGTCTTCGGTGCTGACGCGGACGTAGGCGATCGTCTGACGACCTGCGACACTGGTGCGGGTGCGGCGCTCTCTCAATTACTGGTGGTTCCTCCGGCCGGACGCGTACATAGCCGTCCAGAACTGTACGACCGAAGCGGTTCGGCGGGCCTCCTGGGCTTGCGGGAAGAGAGTCCGTTTCACCATGTCTTAGCTGTGTTGCGCATTGGAAGCCCTGATATCGATAAGTGAGGTTATCGCTAGCTAGGCGGGGTTTTCCCGGTCACGTCTCGCCGGCCGTCGGTTGCGCTGTCACGTTGCTTTCTCAGCGCGCTTGACCCGTGCAAGGCCGCAGCGTGGTCGTCCGCTGAAATGCCACGCTACAAGCTCAGGGTGTTGCTCAGGGATCTCGGCGAGCCAGATACGGTCCAGCTCACCGTTCATCCGCATCTCGTGAAGCCGCTCGCGGTCACCGCTGGCGTACAAACACCGCACCGATGAAGAACGCACCACCGACAGCAACGCTAAAGTTTATCACTTCGCGCTTTTGAGAATGGCACAAATCTGTTCCGGCGTCATATCCGGTCCAAAGACAAACCCTTGCACCGGCTGCTTCTCTACACTGTCACTCTCTTGCAAGCGGTTACCAGTGCTTTTACTCGGACGCTTTCCATCTGACATCGTATTGAAACCTTTACCTTCCTTAACGCCCCGATCCGCGGTCTGTTGATCTAGGCGATCGTCGAGCGCAGCGTTGAGCACCATGAGGGCGTTGAATGCCTCATCGCCAGCGGGGTCGCGCTCGGCAAGGCTTCCCCTAAAAGGGCCGGCGAGGCACTACCTCTGAGGAGGAGCTATGGGCAGCGGTGCGGTCCCCCCCCGCGCCCCCGGTTTTCTTGTTCAAGCATCGCGAGCTGCTGGGGCGTCAGAACGCCGCGCACCTGATCGCGCAGTTCGCGCATCGCGGCGGGATCGAGTGGACTGCCGGCCGGATGCATTCGCGAGAAGGCATCGACCAGGGATTGAATTCGCTGCTGCTGCTGGGGCATGAGGCCGAGCGACGTAAACCGCCGCATGTACCGCTCGTAGAGTTGCTGCGCCGACGGCGTCACTCGAGGCGGGCAGGCTTGCTGATACGGCTGCGGCGGCGCCTGAATCGGGGGGACTTGCGCGTGGGCGGGACCCATTGGGGCGATCGACAATACGACGAACGCGATCGCCGGAATTATGCGACTGTTCATGTTCGGGCTTTTCGGGATCTGCGGGTCGCGATGCTTCCGGCACGGTGAAAGCGCGGTTAGAATGCATGCGATTCGCATTTGTGAGTACCGAGAATAGGGATTATCACCAGCTAGGGTTCGGCCAGCTAGGGTTCGGCCACTGGCTGCGCGATATCCACGGCCCAGGGTCGTTCACCACCGCTTCACGGCAGCCGAGGACTATCGTTTTCACTGCGGCCTGGACAGCCTCCGGTCGTACAGCGCCCCACGGCTGTGTACATCCGGGCTACTGCCGTAAAGCCGCAGACTCGGACGGGTGTTGCGCCGACGCCCAAAGTTTCGCGATCTCGAACGGTACTCAAGGAGAAGGAGACGCAAGCGGCGCCGGCTGCACGTGGCCGCGGACGCGCGCCATGGCTTTGACAGCGTCGGCCGCACTCTCGGAATCGCCCATCTGCACGTAGAGCGCGCGCGCCTGGTCGTAGGAACGCAGCGCGTCATCGTAGTGGCTCTGCGCTTCTGCGAGCTTCCCGATGGCTTCGAGCGTTTCGGCCTCGCCTCGAACGTCGCCGACTTCGCGTTTGACCGCGAGCGCTTGCGCCAGCGACTTTTCGGCCTCCGCGTAGCGGCCGAGTTTCGTTTCGGCTTCACCGATCAATCCCATCGACGACGCAGCGCCGTCGCGGTCGCCGATGTCTTGCTGGATGGCCAACGATTGCTGGTAGAGGTCCAGCGCTTCGGCGTCGCGCCCTTGCATCTGCCGCACTTCCCCGATGTTGGCCAAGGCCCTCGATTCCCGGTCGCGGTCGCCGGATTCGCGGAAGAGCACGAGCGCTTGTTGCAGCGACGTCAAGGCGTCGTCGGGCCGGTCGAGGTCCTGCTGGACCACCGACAGATCCATGAGCGCGTTCGCCTCGCCGTCTCGATCGCCTAACGTCCGGTAGAGTGCGAGCGCTTGCCCAAAAAATGCCGCCGCGTCGGAGTCGTGGCCGAGCGAGCCTTCGGCGATACCGATCGTCGTGAGCACGTTCGCCTCGCCGTTGCGGTCGCCGAGTTTGCGGTAGAGCGCGATCGCCTCTTTGTACGTTTGGAGCGCATCGGCATAGCGTCCCAGGGCCCGCTGGATATTCCCTATGTTTGCGAGCGCGGTCGCCTCGCCGTCTTGAGCGTGGAGGTATCGAAAGATCGTGAGCGCTTGCCCGAACGTTGCCAACGCATCGGTGTACGAGCTCTGTTCCTTTTCAATGGCGCCGATGCCGGCGAGGGCGACGGCTTCGCAGTAGCGATCGCCGATCTGCCTGCAGATCGAGAGCGCTTCGCCATGCGACTTCAGTGCGGCGGCATAGCTGCCTTGGCTACCCTCGACGGCGCCGATCCCGTTGAGCGCGCTTGCCGCGCCGTCCCGATCACCCTGTTCGCGAAACGATGCGAGCACCGCTCGATACGACACGAGCGCATCGTCGTACCGGCCCTGGCGGCGATGCACGCTGCCGAGGTTCATCCGGGCGACGTTAGCCGCGTTGAAGTCGCCGCTGCTTTGCGCCGTCGAAAGCTGCTTCTGGTAGTAGTCGTCGGCCTCGGAAAAACTGGCAAATCTCGCCAAGAACCACGTCGAGCTGGGATGATAAGTAACCTGAGATTGCGTGGCTGCGGAGATCGCGTCCATCAGCGAGGCTTTCACTCGCCTCGTCCCAATGAGCAGGTAGCCGGTCTTGGTAATATTCACGGCGCCGCGCGTGCAGGTAATCGTGACGCGGGCGGGCGCTGCATCGATCGAAAAGATGGTGCCGTGCACGGATGCGCTGAGCGACTCGCCCGATTGAACGCTAAAGAAATCCAGTGCGTAAGGAACGATGCTGAAGATCGCCTTGCCGCGATTGGTCGAAACTTGCTCGCCGGAGCCCGTGCTCAGGAACGTGACGCTCGCGCCGGGCTCGATCGTTATGCTGCTCTCACCACCGGTGCTGAGGACGATGACAGTTACCCCGGCCGTCAGATCGACGCGCGTCCCGTCCGGGAGCGTCTCGCCGCGACGCAGCGAGTGCTCGACGAAGCCGCCGCGCGTGACGCTGGCGCCTGACGTCGACGCAACCGGCTTGCCGCCGACCAAGATCTCTTGCACCGTGTGCGTACGCTGCGCATGGGCCGCTGCTGCCGCCGCGCACGCAGCGATGGCCGCGATGCAGCCGGCGAGAAAGAACGAGTGCCAGCGCTTCATCAGGGGACTCTTCGGGCTGCGAGGCGCTAGGCCTTACCGGTCGGCCGTTCTTCCCGGGGACAGAAGGCGCGCGCTCGAACGGTTTTTCGCGCTCGGTCCAGGGGAGGATCCCGCAAATGGGCGTACTGACCGCCAGCGATGTCCGTTGAGGAGAAACTGAATCGGGCCGGCCCGAAGCGGCTCTTGGCTTTGGACGGCGGTGGAATCCGCGGGCTCATTGCGATCGAGTTCCTCGAACGCATCGAAGCGCTCTGGCGCGAACGCGATCGACGCGAGTCGGTCGAAAAATACGATTACGACGTCTTCATCAGCTACGCGCACGAGGATGGAGCGTGGGTCTACGAGCACGTGTACGTGCCGTTTCGCGACGCTACGCTCCCGACCGGCAAGAAGCTTGCGGTCTTTTTCGACACGTCGTCGATCCGCTCGGGAACGGGCTGGCAGACGATGCTCTCCCTGGCGATCGACGGCAGCCGCTTCATCGTGCCGGTCTACACGGAGACGTACTTCAAGCAGCCGTACTGCCGTTTCGAGATCCTGCGCGCGCATCGGAAGTGGGTTCTCGCGGGCGCGGAGTCGCGTTGCGTGTTGCCGGTGATGCGCGGCCGTCCGAAGATTTTGCCGGCCGTCGACGAGATCCAGGCCGTTAGCATCGACAACGTTCCGGATCTCGTGCAGGAGCACGTGGCCGAGGTCGTCGAGCGGCTGTCGCGCGACGTCGGGCCCTCGCCGGCATCTGGTGCGCGCTAGTGTACGGGCCTATTCCGCTCCTCGTCGGCGTCACCGGGCATCGCAAGCTGCCGCCCAACACCGGCGCACTGAAAGCCGCCGTTCGAGAGACGCTCAAAGGCTTTCGCAGGGCGTACCCGACGACGTCCATTGTCTTGCTGTCGTCCTTGTCCGAGGGGGCGGACCGTCTCGTCGCGCTGGAAGCACTCGACCTTGGGTGCACGCTAGTCGTTCCGCTTCCGATGGACGCCGGCGAGTACGAGCGCGACTTCGAGACGGCCGAATCGCGGGCGGAGTTTCGCGCGCTCCTGGCTCGCGCGACTTCGTCGTTCGTCGTTCCCGGAGCCGAGGCGACGCCAAACGGCGACGACGCCCGGAACCATGCCTACGTGCAGTGCGGCGCGTATATCGTGCGCCATTGCGTGGAGCTCATCGCCCTCTGGGACGGACGGGAAGGCGCCAAGGGCGGCACCGCGGGGGTCGTCGAATTTCAGCTCGACGGGATCCCGGCGCCGTACGTGCCGCAAGCGCTTGCTTTCGATTTGTCGATAATGGG
>JBDTDR010000154.1:0-8871 GCA_039922955.1 Candidatus Tumulicola sp. | reverse complement strand
CCGTTTTCGATGAGATACCCCTCGCCGACCATGAATACGAAGTCGCCTTTGCTGATGTCGACTTGGCCGCCGGCGAACGATTTGGCATAGATACCGTGCTTAGTGGACGCGAGAATTTCGTCCACCGACGAGGTGCCGTTGGGCATGTACGTGTTGCACATGCGCGGCTGGGGCAGGAAGCGAAACGATTGACGCCGCCCGCTGCCGGTCGATTCCATCCCCATCAGGCGAGCGTTGAGCACATCCTGCATGTAGCCGCACAGCACGCCGTTTTCCACCAGGACTTTGTGTTGACCCGGCACGCCTTCGTCGTCGACGTTGACGCTGCCGCGTTCCTCGGGCAAGTTGCCGTCATCGTAAATGGTTACGAGTTCGCTGGCGACGCGCTCGCCGAGGCGACCGCTGTACAGCGACGTGCCGCGCCGGTTGAAATCGCTCTCCAGTCCGTGCCCGACGGCTTCGTGCAGCAGCACTCCTCCCCCGCCTGCGCCGACGACCATCGTCATCTCGCCGGCGGGCGCGGGAATGGCCGACACGTTGACCGCGGCGATTCTAGCCGCATCCTCGGCCAGCGTTTCGGGCGAGTGTTCGTCGAAGTAGGCAATCGACGTTCGGCCGCCGTCGCCCGCATATCCCGATCCGCGCTCTTTGTTGTGGCTGGCAACGACTTGCACGCCCAGCGTGATCATCGGGCGGCGGTCGTGCACGAAGCGTCCTTCGCTCGTCGCAATCCACACCTCCTGAAGTTCGTCGGTCACGTGCGCGTTGACCGCGACCACGCGCCGGTCGAAGGCGCGCGCCGCGACGTCCGCTCGCTCGAGGAGCGTGACGTACCGGGCGGGATCGGCCGGCCCACCTCGATCGCTCCCGTAGAACGACGGAATGGGCGCCAAGCGCAGGTCGACGCTGCGTCCGTTTCCGCTGGGCGCTTGGCGCGCGATCAATGACGCCGCGTCGGCTGCCTGCATGAGCGCGTCGAGGGTCAAATCGTCGGAGTAGGCGTACCCGGCCGATTCGCCCGCGACGACCCGGATGCCGACCCCCAGCGTAATGCCGAAGGCGCCTTCATGAATTCGCTCGTCTTGGAGCCGGAACGACTGCGCGCTGCGCCGTTCGCAGAAAACGTCGGCGAACTCGCCGCCGCGGCGCAGCGCGCGCGCGATCAGGCGCGAGAGCGTGGATTCGTCGAGCATGCCCGGTTGATAGTGCAAGGGGAGGGGAAACTCCGCTAAAATCCGGCCAGGCGATCGACGGCGCGCACGATCGCCGCGTCGGGGTCTCCGGGCGACCGGTTGATAAGGAATGCGAAGATCACGCGACCGTGGTGGGCGGTGTTCACGTAGCCCGCCAGCGACGAAACGCCGCTGATGTGTCCGCTCTTCGCCCGGACGCGCCCGAGCGCCGAGGTGAAATCGTACTCTCGCAGCGTCCCCTGACGGCCTCCCTGCGGCAGCAAGCGATAGATCGACGCATCGCCCCCGCGCACCTCGGCGTCGGAGAGAACGCGCGCCAGCGTGATCGCCGCGACGCGGTTGTCATCCGACAGTCCGCTTCCATCGGCAAGCCGAAGGCCCGGAATCGGAATCCTGCGCTCGCTCAGGAACGCACGTTCCGTCGCCAGACCGCTCGCATCGTCGCTCCCGCCAACCGCGTCGCTGCCGAGCGTGCGCAGCAACTGTTCGGCATAGTGGTTGTCGGAAAAGAAGAGCATGTGACTTTCGAGCACGCGCAACGGCGCGGAGCGGTGGTTCCACAACACGATCGTGTCGAGCGCGGCGCGCGACACCGCCGGACGAGACTCCGTCGCGATGCCGCGCTCGATCAGCATGCGTTCGACGATGGCTGCGACGTACTGCGGCACGCCGTGCACGGGCGTCCAAAAGCGCTCTTCGACGCCACCGACCATTTTTTGAGATTCGATCGTGTCGCCGTCGATCGACAGCGCGCTCGTGGGCGCGGCGTAATCCTCGGTTGCGTCGTCGGGATTCCAGTGCGGATTGATTTCCGGGCCTTGGATCGCGGTGGCATCGACCGCAAGGCCTCCGGTAATCCGCCGCAGGCCGGCGCGCGCGAGTGCACCGACCCCGCCGCGCACGTCGTCGCTGCGCAACGATGGATCGCCCGACCCGACGAGCAGAAGGTTACCGTCTAACGATCCGTCTCCGGCAATGGCCTGCTGCGCGGCAAAAATCGTGTGGTACCGGAAGTCCGCACCGAGAACGTGGAGGGCGGTTGCCGCCACGATCAGCTTCTGGACGCTGGCCGGCGCGACCGCGTGGGTGGCGCGATCGTCGTAGAGGGTGCGCCCGCCGGCGCTCACGACGGCGAAACTCCACCCGCCGGCACCGTTACGGGCGGGCGCAAAGCAAGCCCGCAGCGACGAATGCAGCCGCGCGATTTGCGCGGTACTCCAAGCCGGCGCGGCCGGCTGCTTTTTGGGAGCGGCCACTCCGACGAAGCTCGCGGCGGGTGCGGAAGCGTGAGGCGCGCGCAAGCGATTCCATCCCCAAGCCGCCAGTAGCGCCGCGGCGCAGAGTAAAACGGCTGCGAAGAACCTCCGCCTACGACCGCGCGAGCGCTTCGATCTGCTCCTGAAGTTTCCGCTGCTCTTCACGTAGTCCATCGAGGTCATCCCGAATGCCGCTCACCGCAGCGGGAACCTTCGCCGCTTCGCGAACGCGGATCGCCGCTTCCAGCGCGTCGCGCCGCGTGCGTCCGTCGAACGCCGTCTGCGCCAAACGATCGAGCGCCGGCAGCAGACGGGCGTCGCCCAGCAGTTCGGCCGCCCGCAAAGCCGCCAGCGCAACCAGGAACGTCGCATCGTCGAGCAGATCGTCGAGCGCGCGAACCGCGCGCGTTCGCTCCTCTTCCACCAGCGCACCGATCCGCCCAAGCGCACCCGCCGCCGCTCTCCGCACGCCTTCGTCGCTTTCGGCGCGCGCGGCACCCAGCACGAGCGGCAGCGCGCGCGGGTCGGCGAGTTCGGCCAGACCGCGGATCGCGCCGGCTTCGACCGGTCCGTTCCACGTGCGCTCGGCGGCCGCAGTCGCGAGCACCTCGAACGCCCGAGCGTCGCGGGTCTTCCCAAGGGCCTCGAGCGCGGCCGCCCGCACGAAATACGAAACGTCATGCTGGGCCACCGGAACGAGCGCCGCAGCAACGTCGCCGTCACGGAAACTCCCGAGCGCCGCGGCTACCGCCCGGCGAACTTTCGGATGCGCGTGGGCGAGCGCTTCGACGAGCATGCCGCGCGCCCAGGGTGCGCGGGTCGCGCCGATGGCGGTTGCGACTTCGGCCGGCACGCCCCAGAACGGATCCTTCACAAAGGCATCGCGCAACGCTTCGACGGCCGCGCGCCCGCCATTCTTAGCCAGCTCGCGCGCGGCGCGAATGCGCGCGACGGGGTCGGGGCCGCCGCGCAAAACGGCGGCCGAGCAGTCCACGCCGAGCTTGTACGTGACGTTTGCGAGAACGAAGGCACCCGGATCGAAGCGCACCAGCTCCGGCTCGAAATCGAGTGGAACCGCGATCGTTTCGTGCTCGCGCTCGATCGACACGTGAATTCGGCGTTCGCCGGGCAACGCTTCGTGACCGGCGTTCGCGGCCGGCGATGGGGGTGCTTTCGCGGCGAAACCGACGTTGACGCCGAAACGGTAGGCCGGACGATCGCCGTCGATCGGCTGTTTTTGATCGACGGTCACGGTCGCAACCTTGCGCTTTCCGTCCCAAACCATCGATACTTCGATCTCCGGATGGCCGGCTCGGAACACCCATTGATCGAAGAAAGCGCGAAGATTTCGTCCGGTCGCCTCTTCGATCGCCCGAATGAGATCGATGGTCTCCACGTTGCGCTGCGCGTTGCGTTCGACGTAATGCCTTATGGATCGCCAAAACCGCGCGTCCCCGAGCTCGCCGCGCAGCATGTGCAGCACCGCCGCACCTTTCTGATACAAGTGACGATCGAAAATCTCGATCGGGTCGCGATATCGGTTGTACACGATCGGACGGCGATAACGATCCGCATCCTCCTCCAAGTACGTCGCGACGCATTCGAACACGTCGTAGAGATACTCGTCGTAACCGAGATCCGCCTCGCGCCACACCGTTTCGAAAAACGTGGCAAAGCCTTCGTTGAGCCACGCGTGCGACCAGTCGCGACATGTGACGAGATCGCCGAACCACTGGTGCGCGAGCTCGTGCGAAACCAGCGGATCGCTCGAAAAATCGCGATGGGCCGTCGCGTCGTGCAGCGTCCGGTCGGTTTGCGTAGTGGCCGTCGTATTTTCCATTCCGCCAAAGATGAAATCGCCGACCGCGATTTGCGAGTAACGCGCGTAGGGGTACGGCGATCCGGTGCGGTCCTCGAACGCTGCGATCATTCGCGGCGTGTTGCCGAAGGCTCGTTCGCCGTCGGCTTCACGGCCTGGCAGGACGTAGTAGAAAACCGGCACGCCGTTTTCACCGGCCACGCCTTGAGCGACCTCTACGAACGGTCCCACTACCATCGTCACGAGATAGGTGCTGTGCGGCACGTCTTGGCGATAGCGGAAAATCGTTCGGTCGGCTTCGTCTTTTCGTTCGACGAGTTCGCCGTTGGCCAAGGCGAAGGTTCCCTTTGGCACGGTGATCGTCGTCGAGGTGCGCGCCTTCTCGTGCGGATAATCGATGCACGGAAACCAGAAGCGCGCGTTCTCGTCCTGGCTCTGGGTCCAGGCGTGGAGGGCTTTTTCGGGATGCGCCGCCGTCGGCTTTACGAAGAACAGACCGTGCCGCGGCTTCACGGCGCGGTATCGAACGGAAAACGTCGCGCGCTCCCCGGCGCGCACTGGCGGAGAAAGCTCGATATCGAGCTTGTCGCCACGACGCGCAAACCGCTGGGGTACGCCGGCGCGGTCGACCGCGCTTACGTCGAGATCCACCGCATCGAGGGCCAGCCGTTCGACGTCCTCGTCGAGGGCGCGGACCGTCGTCGTAACCACGCCGTCGAGCGTTTCCGCCTCGAGATCCGGAGTCAGGTCGAGGTCGATGTGCTCGACTGCGACGACTTTGTCGGGGCCGTACTGCGGCTGCGAGCCGGGCAGCGCAAAAGCGCGATGGTTGTTGGTATCATCGCCGAACGTCATTGAATCGGCTCGTTTCGCTCGTCGGCTTGCGACAACCCCCCGGTCACGTCGAGGATCGCGCCGGTGATAAAATCCCGTTCCGGCGCGATCAGAAATCGGACGGCATCGGCGACGTCGTCGCGGGTGCCGGGACGTCCGCGCGGATTGGCGGCCGTCCGATCGAGCGCTTGCGCACGGGTCAGCGACTTGTCGCGGATGTCGCCGGGCGCGACGACGTTGATGGTAATGCCGTGGCGAGCTTCTTCGAGCGCCAAACAGCGCGCGAATGCCACGACCGCGCTCTTGGCCGCTTGGTAAAACGCGAACCCGCGAAACGGACGGGTCTCGCTCGATCCCAGCATCGCAAAAAACACGATCCGCCCGAAGCCGGCCGAACGCATGCCCGGCAAGACGGCCCGGGCTGCGAGAACGGCGCTGCGCACGTTTCCGTCGAACGCTTCGCGATAGTCGTCGAGCGTCAGCCGCTCGAAGCGCTTGACCGCCAGCGGCCCGACGCCATGAACCAGCGTGTCGAACGGCCCCCGCTCGCGCACCGTGCCTTCAAGCGCCGCGGCGACCGTCGCGTCGTCTTCGAGAAAATCAACCCGGCTCGCGCCGGCGCGCGCGCCGGCCGATTCGATCGCCGCCAACGTGGCATCGGGCGGCGTCGTGCGATACGTTATCACGACGTGGTCGAACCCGTCGGCCGGCAATGCCGCCGCAATTCCCGCGGCCAGTCCGCGGGCCGCCCCGGTCACCAGCGCACGGCGTCTCATGGGGTCCGGATTTCAAGCGAGCGGCGCCGGTTCCCCGGCGCCGCTCGCGCTTCCCACGACGTAACCCCTAGTACGAGGCCTGATAGAACGTCCAGTTCAGATCGAAGGGTGCTCCCCCGGCGGTGCGGCCGCGGACCCGCACTTTGTGATTGCCCATCGCCAGCGAAAACGGCGCCGGCATGAAGAAGTACTGCCCGTTGCTCTGGACGTTGTCGCCAATGTTGCGGCCGTCAAGCAGCACCTGGAAGCTGCCGATCGCAATCTCGCGATTCACCTGAAAGCGGATCTGCGGAGAGTGGTTGTAGATCGTTCCGGTCGGCCACTGGTACGTTAAAGAGACGACCGCTTGCGGCGGAGGGTTGGGGCCGGGTTGGCCCCCGCCGCCGTTGATGGTGACGGTGCTGGTGCGCTCCTTCCAGTTGACGCCGGCGCCCAGCGACTGCGCGATAAAACGCAGCGGGACCATCGTGCGTTCGCCGGCGAGGAACGGGGCGACGTCCAGGGTCGCCGGCTGGCCGTCTACGGTCGCCTGCGTCGAACCGATGGTTAGCGAAACGGTGCGTCCCGCGCCGGTGGCGTTGATCTGACCGTTCGAGTACACGACGCTCGCGCCGAGGCGCTCGAAGACGCCCCGAAGCGGCACGAAGACGCGGCCGGCTCGAACGATCGGCGGCTGGTCGAAGTTCATGGTTTGCCCGTTGACCACGACGGTCACCGACTGCTGGGCAACGACGGCGGACGGGGCCAAGAGCACGGCGGACGCAAGCAGCGCGAAGGCAGCGGCAGCTCCCGCCCGCGCGGCGGTAGTCGTACGATAGGCAAAGACGTTCATGGGACGATTCCTACCCGGGCCGGCTCGCGATTAAACGGCCGAGCGGCTGCTGGGCGGTTCCTTTTAACGTCGCCTTAAGCGCTTTTAGCCGGTTAAGAGCGGGAGGCTCCGAGCCCGTCGCGGACGCCGTTGGCTACCGACATCTCCGATTCGATCGCGTGCTGATCCGCGCGGCGCTCGAGCCACCCGATCCAGGTGTTGTAGATCATCGGGACCAGGAACAGCGTGAGAATCAGCGAGCTTGCGAGACCGCCGATAATGACCGTACCCATCGCCTGCCGCCACTCGCCACCCTCGGCAAACCCGAGCGAGAGCGGAAGCATGCCGAAGATCATCGCGCACGTCGTCATGAGAATCGGCCGGAAGCGCGTGCCCGAAGCCTGCAGCACCGCTTCGCGAACCCGCATGCCGCGACGGCACAGCGTGTTCGAATAGTCGACCAGAAGGATGCCGTTTTTTGACACCAAGCCAAAGAGCATGATGATGCCGATCATCGAGATGATGTTGAGCGACTGTCCCGCCGTCGGTTCGATGCGATGCATGAGCGCGAGCCCCACGAGCGCCCCGATGATGGCCAACGGAACCGAGAACATCACGATCAGCGGTTCGAGGAACGAACCGTAGAGTATCACCATAAGCATGTACACGAGCATGAACGACGTGACCAGGGCAATGCCCATGTTGGCCATCGTCTCGTTCAAATATTGGGTGTCGCCTTGCGCCGTGAGCCCGACCCCTTCCGGAAGAAATCCCGGCGAGTGCAGCTTCTTCTCAAGCGGACTGGTTACCGAACCCAGCGAGAAGGCCGGCAGCACGCCGCCGTAAACGTTCACGACGCGCTGCCGGTTGAGCCGCTGGATTTGGACGGGAGCCTTCGTCCACACAAAGTCGGCAATGTCTGCGAGCGGTACGATGGTGCCGTCCTGCGCTCTCACGCGGACCGCCTTGAGGTCGTCGACGGTCGAGCGATCGGCGACCGGAAACTGCACCCGCACGTCTACGAGTCCGTTTTCCGTTCGAACCTTGGTTGCCACCGCGCCGTCGACGGCGAATCGCGCGACGGCCGCCGCATCGGCGGGAGCGACGCCGAGCACTTCCGCCCTTTGTGCGTCGACGTTGACGTTGAGGCGCGGTGCGGCGAGCTCGTTGCTGGTCTGCACGTTTACGCTGCCGGGGGTGTCGCGCAGTACCTGCGCGACCTTTTCGGCTGCCGGTCCGATTTCGTCCTCGGGGCCGGAAAGCGAGTAGAAAATCGGCGTGCCGGAGCCGCCCCCGCTCTCGCCCGCGACTTGCAGTTGGCCGCCCGGCACGAGGTAGGCGAGTTTGCGAATCTGGTCGATGATCTTGTAGGTTTCCTTGCGTCTATCCGGGAGCGTCTGCGCGTTGAGCCGCGCGTAGTTGTCGCCGATCGCCGTACCCCAGCCCTCCGGCTTGCGGCCGACGGTGGAGCTGACGGATTCGAGACCGTCGATCTTCAAAATCGCGCTTTCGAGTTGGCTCACATACTTCTCGGTAACCAGGATCGGCGTACCCGGGGGGTACGTAACCGTCATCGAAATGGCGCCGTTTTGAACCGCCGGAACGAAGTCGAAGTCGATCGGGCCGAGCAACGGCAGCACGATCGCCAAAGCGATCGGAATCGCGAACGTTATCGCGGTGAGCCGAAGCCCGCGTCCGGTTGCATAGAACCATTGCCCGGTCAAACGCACGGCGTTGGACGCCAGGTCGGCCGCGCGATTCCACGCGCGCCGCGCGAGCGGCCGCGTCCGCGGGAGGTGCGACCAACGGAGTTCGAGCCGTTCTCGGGCGACGCGCCGCCGCAGCAGCAGGCCGACCGCATGCCAGATCGCGGCGAGCACGAGGAAGGCGACGTTGACGCCGATCGTCGCCGTGCCGGCCCCCATCGCCAGCGTCAGCGCGTTGACCACGAGAATGACGCACACGTACACGACGAAGAGGCCGTGTTCCAGCGCAAACGCCAACGCCCGCGTTTTGTACCAGTTCAAAATACGATCGTAGTTTTGCACGAATACGTTGAGCACGAGCACCGCGACGACCATCACGGGAATGACCAAATTGAGCTCTTTGGGTAAACCGGCGAACTGCCAGGGAACGAAATAGGCGACGGCCGCGCCGGCGAGAAGCTGGGCGCTGGTTTGCC
>JBDTDR010000153.1:0-8594 GCA_039922955.1 Candidatus Tumulicola sp. | reverse complement strand
GTCGCGCTGACGGATCAAACCGCCGCTCTCGCCGCTGGATTCGCGGCCGTAACCGGCATTCAAAACCGCGTGCCCCGACCGACGCCGTCCCTCGTCGTGCGTCCCAATCTCGACCAGTGAGGAGTGCCGATTCGCGAGCGCGTTATCTATTGGAGAATTCCGATGGCGCGTGACGCAACCACGACGATGGTACCAGCGATATCATGCTTTGAGCGATCGACAGCGCCTTTGCGCGCGCCGTCAGCGGCATGGCCTCGGTCGGGCCGAAGGCGGTGGTCGTCGTAAAGCCGATGAAGAGATAATCGATTATTCCGGGCTGCCAGCCGGGCGGGACTTTTGACGGATCGGACATTGCCGGAAAATCGAAATCGGGATAAGGCGTGGAGCCGGTCGCGCGCGCGTCCGGGCCGCCGCGGTCGATCAACCAATAGATCAGCGTGAAGATCAGCATGTTGCCGAGCCAGATGGCGATCGACGTCAAGAATAGGGACATCGGGCGAACGTCGCGGGAGTGAAAGAGCAGTTCGTCAACCACGTCGACGAGATTGGCGGTGTTGATCGTCAACGCGAGACCCACCGCGCCGAACATCAACATACGCTCGACCCGACGCCAAACGGGGCTGCCTTTGGCGATCGCTGCAACGATCATCGGCACGATCATCAGCGCGGCAACGAAATACACGAAGCCGGGCGGAGCTAGGCGGTAGCGGTCGGGCAACGCCGAATCCAGAACGACGATGACGACGATGATCAGTGCCGCTCCGAGCCGCGGAGCCGTGGGGGTTTTCTTCATCAGGCTCGCCCTTCTCGCGGGGTTCGTCGCTCTACTCCCGGCGCGCGCGCTGTGCGACGTTGCGCCCCCGCCGTCGCCCTCGCCGGAAGAGTCGCCGCTCCGCTCCGCTCCGGCGCCGTATTTCTCGGCGGAGGAGGAGGTTTCGCCCGACTACGACGGCACCGCCGGCTCGAGCACCCTGATCAATCTACGGGGCCAGATTCCGTACGCTGCCGGTGCCGCACGGTACGTGTTCCGAGTCAGGATTCCGATCGTCACCTCCGCGCCGCAAACCGCCATCACCGGGACCGGCGACGTCGCACTGTTCGATCTCGCGGTTTCCGATACGCAGTCGGGCCGCTGGCTGACCGGTGCGACCGTTCGTCTCCCGTCGGGACAAAAAGATTCGCTCGGAACGGGGAAATACTCCATCGGGCCGGCATTTGGTTACGAGAGCCGCCGAGGGTCCTGGGTGTTCGGGTTCTTCGAGCAGAATTTCTTTTCGGTCATCGGCCCGAAATCGCGGCCGCCGGTGGGACAGAGCAAGATCGAGCCGACGATCGCGTACGTTTTCCCGCGAGGTTGGACGGTCGGGACGTCGCGGATGACCTTTACCTACGATTGGGTGCGAAGCGCGTGGACGGACGTGCCCCTCGGCGTCGGCGTCGACAAGACGTTCGCGGATGCGCTTCGCCGGATCGACGCATCGTTTGAGATCGAGAAAAACCTCGCCGGCGTGAAGGGCGCGCCGGGCTGGACGCTGCGCACCGCCGTAAAATGGACGTTCCGCTAGAAGACTCTGATTTAGGCGCGCAGCGCCGTAGTCGAAGAAGGGGTCGGGATGACACGGGGGACCCGGCGCGATGAGACTCCGGGTCCCGGAGGTAAGGTTCGCTCGGCGCGCCCGAGGAATATCAGGAAGACGATGGGCAGCGCGGGGATGATTCGGATTGCAGGCGGAACTTTCGCGATGGGTTCGCAGCGCTTCTACCCCGAGGAAGCGCCCGTTCGCGACGTTGCCGTCGACGGTTTCTGGATCGACGCCAACACCGTCACCAACGCCGAGTTCGCAAAATTCGTCCGCCTAACCGGTTACGTTACGGTTGCCGAACGGGAACTCGAGCCGGCGGATTTCCCCGGCGCGCCGCCCGAAAACCTCGTGCCGGGTGCGCTGGTCTTTCAGCCGACCGCCGGCCCGGTGGATCTTCGCGACTACTCGCAGTGGTGGTCGTGGTTGCCCGGCGCATGCTGGAAGCATCCGTACGGGCCGGGGACGACCGTGAAGTCACGGCCCGACCATCCCGTGGTGCACGTCGCTTACGAAGACGCGCAAGCCTACGCCGCGTGGGCGGGGAAACGTCTGCCGACCGAAGCCGAGTGGGAGTTTGCGGCGCGCGGCGGCCTCGACCGACGCGATTTCGTCTGGGGCGACGAGATGGAGCCGGGCGGCCGGGTGATGGCAAATACGTGGCAGGGCGAGTTTCCCTGGAAGAGCGTGTCGCGCGGCGGCGCGCACACCACCCCCGTCGGCCATTTCCCGCCCAACGGCTATGGCTTGTACGATATGGCGGGCAACGTCTGGGAGTGGACCACCGACTGGTATGAAAACGATCGCGCGGCGACCGTCGGGTCCCCATGCTGCGCGGGCGACGCGCGCGAGCGCAGCTACGATCCGTGCCAGCCGGGGACCCGTATTCCGCGCAAAGTCCTCAAGGGCGGGTCGTTTCTGTGCTCGCCCAGTTACTGCTTGCGCTTCCGTCCGGCCGCACGTTCGCCGCAAGCGGTCGACACGGGTATGTCGCACGTAGGATTTCGATGCGTTACTGCCGACAAAGAAAGCGTTTTAAATGCATCATGAGCTGACCGCGCTGGACTTCGTCATCCGTCTGGGGGTCGGGGCGGGACTCGGCGTTGCGATCGGGTTCGAACGCCAGTGGCGGCACCGCGCCGCCGGCCTGCACACCAGCGGATTGGTGGCGATCGGGGCGACGCTTTTTGCGTTGCTGGACGCGGCGATCAGCGCGAGCGATACGACGCGCGTTTTAGCCGGCATCGTCTCGGGCGTCGGTTTCATTGCCGCGGGCGTCATCCTGCGCGACGGAACCAACGTCAGCGGGCTCAATACGGCGGCAACGATTTGGGCGACCGCGGCCGTCGGGGCTTTGGCCGGCCTCGGGTTCTTTGAGGAAGCCGCTATAGCGGCGGCCGTCATCATCGTCCTGAACGTCCTGATGCAGCCGATCGCGGAACGGATCGATTACCGGTCGAAACATCGGAAAAATCGAGAGACGATATACAAACTGTCGGTCGTGTGCGACGCCAAGCAGCAATCGCCCGTTCGCGGAACGATCGTCGCCGCCGTTACCGACTCACCACTCAGCCTTCAGGCCCTAACGCGCCGAAACGCCGACGGCGGGAACGTCGAGATCGATGCCGATCTCTTTTCAAAGAAACCTGATGAATCTACCATCGAACGGCTCGTTACGAACCTCGCATCGCTGCCGGGCGTCGTTACGTCGGATTGGCGGTCGGTGGATGCGTGAAGGAGACATCATGACAACCGATAACGCGTGGCCGGCGCTTCCGCTGGCTGGTTGGCGAGAAACGTGCGATACGTTGCACATGCACGCGCAGATCGTGGGAAAAATTCGCCTAGCGCTCGCACCGGACGAGCCCCAGTGGGCGCACGTCGCGCTGTACGTTACCCCGCTCGGCCTCACCAGCGGCCCGATTCCGTTTAAAGAGCGCTCGTTTCAAATCGACTTTGACTTTGTCGACCACCGAGTCGACATCGTTGTAAGCGACGGCCAGACGCGTTCCATCGCGCTGGTCCCGCGCAGCGTGTCCGAGTTTTATCGGCTCATGATGGGGGCGCTCCGCGAACTGGATCTCGAAGTCCGGATTTGGCCGATGCCGGTCGAAGTGTCGGATCCGATCAGATTCGACCTAGACGTGACCCACGCATCGTACGATCCCGAGTGGGCCGGTCGGTTTCACCAGGTTTTGGTGCATGTGGATGCGGCCCTGAGGGAACATCGCGCGCCGTTCCGCCTCAGACACACCCTCGTGCAGTTCTTCTTCGGCACGTTTGACCTCGCGTACGCGCGGTTCTCCGGCCGGCCCGCGACGCCGTCGCACGATGACGTGATAACCAAAAACGCGATGGATGCAGAGGAAATATGCGTCGGCTTTTGGCCCGGAGACGATCGCTTCCCGGAGCCGGCTTTCTGGTGCTACGCGTTTCCGAAGCCGCCCGGCTCGGAGGATCTTTCCGTGCGCCCGCGCGCGGCCTTTTGGAGCGATTCGATGGGCGAGTTCGTCATTCGATACGAAGACGTCCGCACGGCGGACTCGCCGCGGGACGCACTGCGCGAATTCTTTACCAGTACGTTCGAAGGATTTTCCCGATTGGCGAAGTGGCGGTTGTCCTAAGCGAACAAAGCCCTGCTGACGGGTGGTTACTTTGGGAGCGCGTCCCGAAGCGCGGCAACGTGGTTTAGAAGCTGTAAGAGCGAGGCTCCGTCGAAGCGCTCCAGGAGCGTGCCCGCGACTTTCGAGGCGTCCAGCAGCGTTCGATCGTCGCCGCTGTAGCCGGTAAGGTGCACTTCGTGGAACCCGGCTGGATCGATTCGGATCGCGGCGGTCGTCTCCCAAGGTTCCATGCCGCCTTGGTGACCTCCGCGAATCTCGAGCGTCATATTCGAAGCGTGTACAATCATCGCGGTTCCTTTCATTCCTTTTCGCGTTCGAGGATGAGGAGCAGATTTCGCTCGATCTGCGCGTCGTCCCTGACGTAGACAATGTGCCACCCCTTCGCGCCCAGGGCGTCGAGCTGTTTGGTCGCTTCGGATTCGGGTTCCCGAAGCTCTTTGCGGTTGAGGGTGAGGACGTTAAACTCGAAGGTCTTCATGTATCTCTCCCGTTCGGCCGATGAAAGCGGCTAGGTTTTTGATCGGCCCGTCAATGGCGAGTTCCTGCGGCGGGAGGTCGCTTCGCCCGATCAGGCGTTTGATCGCGCTTGACTCTCTCGATCGGTTGACCGCGCAAATCGCTTCGATGCGATCGTGTTCGAGGTAGAAGGCGATAAACGAGCCATCTGCCGCAGGCCCGCGCAGCACCACCCGATCCCACTTCGAGGCATGACCGTAGTACTGCAGCGAAAAATCGTATTGGTCGGACCAGAAGAACGGGATTGGATCGTAGGCTCGCATCGTGCCGTGCATTGCTCGTCCGGCGGCGGCGCCCTGCGACTCCGCGTTGTCGAAGTGTTCCAAGCGAATGCGGCGGCCTAAGCGCGGACGCCAGGAAAAAGCTACGTCACCGGCCGCAAAAACGCCGTCGACATTCGTCCGGCAGAATTCGTCGGTCTCAACCCCTGCGCTCGATCCCAGCTCGTCGCCGAGCCAAGAAACCGACGGCGTTACTCCGATGCCCACGACGACCGCGTCGCACGCGACCGTGCTCCCATCCGAGAGGCGTGCGGCCTCGAGCGCGTTCGTGCCCAGGAATGCGTCAATCGTGTGGCCGCTTTTCAGGGTGACGCCGCGCGCGCGATGATAACCGGCATAGATCGCGCCGACCTCCGCGCCCAGCGCGCGTTCCATCGGCAGCGTGGGCCCGACGACCGTGACCTCGCAGCCCACCTGCCGGGCCGACGCGGCAACTTCACATCCGATGAACCCGCTCCCGATGACGAGCAGCGCCGGCCGCCGCTGCAACTCACTCGCGAGAAGAGCCGCGTCGTCCAGGGTGCGCAAATAGTGGATGCCCGCGAGATCGCCGCCGGGAATGCCGAGACGCCGGGGCGACGTTCCGGTGGCGACGAGCACTTTGTCATAAGCGATCCGGCCGCCGCCGGCTAACTCGATGCGCCGATTTGGGATGTCTAATCGGGAAACGGCCTCTCCCAGACGCAATTCGATCGAGTTGCGCGCATAGAATTCCGGCGCGCGCAGCGCGGCGGAATCGCGCCCGGTTTCGCCCCGAAGAAGCGTCTTGGAGAGAGGCGGCCGCTCGTAGGGAAGGTCTCGCTCCGCTCCAATGAGTTCGATGCGGCCGTCAAACCCTTCGCCGCGCAGCGCCTCCGCCGCGCTCGCGCCGGCGACGCCGCCGCCTACGATCGCGTACGTCGGGCGGCTCATCGGCCGCGCCTGTCAATCACGGTGAGCGGTAGCGTCCCCTTCAGTAGATTTGAACCCGACGCGTTTGTGCGAGCCGTCGCAAAACGGCTTATTGTTGGAATGGCCGCATCGGCACAGATAAATCGCGCCGTTTTCGTCGGCTTCGCCGGCCATCGAAATGTCGTGGCCGCTGGGCCAGTTCAGGGCGAAACTTCCGACGACCATATACGGCCCATCGGCCGTGGGGGTAACGCGAAGGCTGTCCGTCATGTTGTTCTTGCTTTCCGAGTTATGTCGAGCTTAGTAGGTTAGCGCAGGCGCGATTCGCATCGCTTCCAGTCGGTGTTGGCGAAGAACGCCTCGATGTACTTGCCCCGCTCCGACGGCTTGTAATCCTTCATAAAGGCGTGCTCCCAGACGTCCAATACGACAATGGGAATGAAGCCGGCGGGGTGGCCGTTTTCATGGTCGCTAATCCAATGATTGGTGATCTGACCGTTGTCCGTGTCGCAGTAGGCGATCGCCCAACCGACGCCGCGCATGCCGGCGACGGCGATGAAGTCTTTCTTCCACTCCTCGAACCCGCCGTACGCTTCGCCCAGCGCGTTGTAGAGTTTCCCGGTGGAAATGTCGCTCGGTTTGTTCGTCATGTTGTCGAAGTAATACTCGTGCAGTCGCATGCCGTCGTACTCAAAGCCTAAGCGGCGGACGAGTTCGGCGTACGCCGGATCGGCACCCGCGGCTTTGCCGGCGGCTCGAATTTCTCCGAGGCGCTCGTTCAAGAGGTTAACGTTCTTGACGTACCCTTGATACAGGCCGAAATGCATCTCGAGCGTAGCGTCGGAAATGCCGTGCAGCCCGGCGAGATCCCATTTCATCGGCGTGTAAACTTTCATCGAGAGATACTACCTTTCCATCCATAAGAGTGTGCGTTTTTAGCATACCCAGATATGAAGACGCGAACCGTCCTATCCGGCCATACGGACGTAGTTTCGCCGAAAAAGGCTCAAAATCACTCCAAACCGGGTATGATTGTCGAGAGCGATGACCGCCGGCGGCGGAGGAGGAGAAGCGTTCATGGCAACCGCGAGTCTTTCGATCGGCGCGAACACGGGGCATGGCATTCGCGAGTATGTAGCGGCAGCGCTCGACGTGCTCGACGAAATGGGTATCCATTACGAGCTAACCCCGATGGCGACCAACCTGGAAGGTGACGTCGGCACGATCTGTAACGCGCTGACCGCCATCCACGCTCGCTGCCATCGTTTGGGTGCGCCGCGTGTCGAAAGCCTGCTGAAGATCGACGATCGGATCGATACCGATCAAACCCTGGCATCGAAGGTTGCGCACGTGGCCGAGGTCCGCGCGAACGCCGCGCGCCGCTGATATGCCGGTCGCCGTGGTGCTGAAACGCGCCTACGAGAAGGCGGCTCGAGGTGACGGCTTCCGCGTTCTGGTCGACCGTCTGTGGCCCCGCGGGGTGAAGAAGACCGATCTCCGTTTGCACGCGTGGTCGAAGACCTTGGCCCCCAGCACCGAGCTGCGCGAGTGGTTCGGTCACGATCCGGAAAAATGGACCGAGTTCCGCAAGCGCTATCGTTCCGAGCTCACGCGGTCCCGCGCGACGCAAACGATTGCCGATATTCTCGCCGAGGCGAAGAACGTAAAAACGATTACGCTCGTGTACGCGGCAAAGGATACCGAGCACAACGAAGCCGTCGTTCTGCGCGGCCTGTTCGAACGCGTGGCAGCGCGACACCACGCAGGACGCTCCAGCGACCCCTAGCAGGTTGCGGAAAAACTCCCGGCGCTACATGCCGTTAGTGAATGGTCCTGCCGGGAGCGATCGTTTGGTAAGCGACGTCCGGTGGTGCGAGCGCTGAATGGAAGTCGATCGAGTGGCCCATCGCGGACTCGTTGGTGAGGGCGACGTCGATGGTCTGCCCGACCTTGGCGTGAATGACCGGTCCAGGTACCGTTCCATTGAAGGTCTCGAACACGAAACGAGTACTAGCGCCGCAGCCAAGGCGCCGGCATACCCCAGGCGGTTCCGGTCGGCGCTCCGCCGAAAGGCCTTACGACTTTGCACGACATCCACATCGGAATCGGTTCCAACCTCGGCGATCGCCAGGGCAACATCCTGGCGGCCTTGCAGCGCCTGCGCGCCCGAGGCAAGGTATCCGCCGTTTCCGCATTCTACGAATCCGAGGCTGCCGACGGGGCCGAGGGTCCTGCTTACCTCAACGTCGCAGCCGCGCTGAACACCCGTCTCGATCTCCTCGCGTTCGCGCAGTTTGCGCGCGACGTCGAACTGGCCGTCGGCCGCGCTGCCGGGACGCCAAAACTCGCACCGCGCCCCGTCGACATCGACATTCTGGCCGTCGACGACACCATCGTACGCGAGAACCTGGCAGCGCGCTCCTACAATTCCGTCCCGCTTGCCGAAATAGCCCCGCATCTTGCCGTCGCGCAGCCCGATGCAGCCGTTCGGAAGCGCGAACGCAGCCTGCATTTCGCGACCGACCGCCAAGATGAAGAACCCGAAGTTCGACTTTCGCTCAACCGCGTCGGCGTCTCGGGGGTTCGCCGTGCCGTGCGCCTCGATGTAGACGGCCGCGAACGTGCTTATAATGGCGAGTTCTCGATGGTCGCCGACCTCGCGCCGCACAAAGCCGGCGTCCACATGTCGCGCTTCACCGAAA
>JBDTDR010000152.1:0-14699 GCA_039922955.1 Candidatus Tumulicola sp. | reverse complement strand
CGTCGACATGCTCGTCACGGTCACCGCGCTGGCCGACCCGCCACCCCGCCTCGTGACGCTCGATCAGCTGTTGGCCTTTGCCGAACTCGAGAACGTCGCCGGCGTCATCGTTTTTACCAAGCCCGATCTTGCCGATCCGGCCGAAGTCGAACGGCTGACGGCGTTGTATCGCAAACTCGGCTACGCGACGATCGTCGCGAACCCCAAACGCGGCGAAAACGTGGATGCGCTGCGCGCCGCGATCCAGGCCCATCGCGCACTGCTGGCAGGCAACTCGGGGGTCGGCAAGAGCACGATTTTTCGGGCGCTGGGCGGCGAGGGGGCGGTCGGTGAGGTGTCCCGCTTCGGCCTCGGGCGCCAAACGACCACCACGGCCCGGCTCTATCGAATCGGTGAAGGCTTTCTCATAGACAGCCCGGGCGTCAACGAGTTTGGGCTGGGTGCGATCGAGCCGCGGGAGCTGGCCCACGGTTTTCGCGAGATGCGGGAACCCATGGCGGGTTGCCGATTCACCGATTGCACCCACCTGCGGGAGCCCGACTGCGCGGTTCTAGCGGCGGTCGCCAAGGGTCGGATCGCGCCGAGCCGCTACGCCAGCTACCGCAAGATCCTTACCGAACCAAGCTGACCCAGACCCCGACCCCGAGTCTGGACACCCCGCGCGGCGGCCTGATATACTTCTCGCCGTTGCCCCCTCCCACGAAAGAGAGTCTTTTTTGCCCAACATCAAAGCCGCCGAAAAATGGTCGCGGCAATCCGAGAAGCGCACCACCCGCAATAAGGACGTTACCAGCCGTCTGAAGACGCTCTTCAAAAAAGCCGTGTCGCTGGGCGACGCCGAGACGTCAAAATCGGTTGACAGCGCGTTCGACAAGGCCGCCAGCAAGGGCATCATTCATCCGAACAAGGCCGCTCGCAAAAAGGGTCGCCTCGCCAAGGCCATCCAGCGCGCCGCCGCCGCTCCCACCAAGACCGCGAAGACGAAGGCGACCAAATCGACCAAATCCGCCGCCAAGAAGACCAGCAAGAAGTAGCCGCCGCCGCCGAGCATGCGGTGCCCGACCCCCGCGAGGCTTTTCTTGCGACGATGGGTCGCGAACTCCACCGCGCTGGAATCGCGACCGACGCCATCGAGCAGACGCTGACCGATATCGCGGCGTCGATCGGGATCGAGGTTCAGGTCTTCGCGCTCCCCACGTACATTACGATCGCCATCGGCCCCAACTGGAACCAGCGCACCGTCATGATGCGCCTCGAACCGGGACGCGTGAGCTTGCGCAAGATCGCGCTGATCAACGAAATATACGACAAACTGCGCGCCGAGCGAATCGACTACCTTCACGCCACCGCGCTCCTCGCGGAAGTCGATTCGCGTTGGCCGGGCCTGCCCGAGTGGTTGGAGATCCCGGCCCTCGCGTTTATAGCCGTCGGCGTTGCGATGATCCTGGGCGGGGGGATGCGCGAGCTGATCGTTTCGGCATTGATCGGCACGTGCACGGGAGTCCTGAGCACGATCTCGGCCAAAAGCGCGGTCGTGGCGCGCCTGTTTGGCGTCGCCGCGGCCTTCCTCGCCACCTTGATCGTGGCGGCGTTCGCCAAGCTCGTGGGTCCGACGAACATCTATATCTCGATTATCGCCGGGATCGTCGTTCTGTTGCCGGGGTACTCGCTCACGTTGGCCCTGCACGAACTGGCCAACGACTTTTTGGTGGCTGGTGTCGCGCGCTTGGGCCGGGTGCTTTCCGTTTTGCTGGCTTTAGGATGCGGCGCGTTTCTCGGTCTCGCGGTCGTGCCGTGGGTGCTGCAGGCCGGAAACGTTGCGACCCACCCCGTCGCGGCAACCTGGTGGATCATCGCATCGATTTGCATGGCGGTCGGGATGTCCATCGATCTCGACGCGCGCCTTCGCGATTTCGTTTGGGTCTTCGCGGCGAGCTTCGTCGCGCTGCTCACCACCCATTTGCTCGGCGATACGTCGGCGCACGCCGTCTCCGCGTTTCTGGCGGCGTTTATTTGCGGCATGGTGGCCAACACCGGGGCACGCTACCTGCGCGTGCCCCAAGCAATCATGCTCGTACCGGCGTTGATCGTCCTCGTCCCGGGCAGCTTGAGCTACGAAAGCGTGCTCTTCGCATTCCAACATAACATCGACAGCGCGTTGATTCTGGCCGCAAACGCGATCGTCGCGGCGATTCAAATCGTTGCCGGCCTGCTGCTTTCTCAGCTCGTGCTGCCGGCCTCGACGCTACGCCGCAAGCCGGGCGCCGGCCGCTCCCGCTAACTTCCGCGCTTCACGGATCGACGTTGATTGCCAAACGCGTCCGGCGGTCGGCGCGGGCGAGCGGGACGATCCGTTCGCGAATCGCCGCGCGCGCAAGCGCCGGTTTACCGGTTTTTATCGCGATGCGAAAGCGCCACTCGTCGTTCAAACGCGCGATCGGATACGGGGCCGGGCCGAGAACTTCGGATCGTTCGAGCGCTTCGAGCGATCTCGCGTAGCGGCGCGCGGCTTCCAACGCATCCGCGCGGCTCCGCGAGATGACCCCGAGGTACACCAGGCGCCGCGCCGGCGGATAACCCAGCGCCTTACGTTCGACGAGCTCGCGCGCCGCAAAGCCGTCGTAGTCGTGTTTCGCCGCAAACACGATCGCCGGATGGGTCGGAGCGTACGTTTGAACGATCGCCTCGCCCGCCCGCGCGCGCCCGCTGCGCCCGCATACTTGCGCGATCAACCCGAAGGTTCGCTCGGCGGCTCGAAAATCGGGGAGGTGCAGCCCGAGGTCAGCGGCTACGACGGCCGCCAGCGTTACCGTCGGATAGTCGAGACCCTTGGCGACCATCTGCGTGCCGACGAGCACGTCGCCGTCGGTCTCGAACGCGCTCAAAATCCGGGCGTGGTCGCCGACTCGCGTGGTCGAGTCGGAATCCATGCGGAAGACGCGCGCCGCCGGAAAGAGTCGGTTGATCTCCACGACTACCGCTTCGGTGCCGACCCCGAACTCTCGAATTGTTTCCAGGCCGCACGCCGGGCAGCTTTTCGGGATGGGCGTTTGGAAGTCGCAGTAGTGGCAGCGCAGCAGCCCTTCGCTACGGTGCACCGACAGCGACACGCTGCAGCGCCGACACTCCGGAACCGTCCCGCAGCTGCGGCAAAGAATGAACCCGGCGCTACCGCGCCGGTTTACGAAGAGCACGCTCTTCTCGCCGCGCTTGAGCCGCTCGGCCAGAGCCTGAACCAGAGCGCTGCTGAAAATTCGGCGATTTCCGGCTTCGAACTCTTGCGCGAGGTCGACCACGCGTACCGCCGGCAGGGGCAGTTTCGTGGCGCGTTCGGGGAGTTCCATGAAGCCGATTTTCCCAGCCTTTGCGGCGGCGTAGCTTTCCACCGAGGGCGTCGCGCTCCCGAGCAGCAACAGGCCGCTTTCGCGTCGCATCCGTTCCCGCGCCACCGCAACGGCATGGTAACGCGGTACCGTGTCCTGTTTGTACGACGTCTCGTGCGATTCGTCGACCACCAGCAGCCGCAGGCCGCGCAACGGCGCGAACACCGCGCTGCGCGCCCCGACGATCACGTCTATTTCATCGCGCCGGCACGCCTGCCAGGCGTCGAAGCGCTCCCGCTCCGACAGCGCCGAGTGAAGGACCGCCACGCGCTGGCCGAAGGCCGCTTCGAACCGCCGGGCCGTTTGCGGCGTCAGCGATATCTCGGGCACGAGCACGATCGCACGTCCGCCTTCGCGCACCACGCGTTTGATTGCCTCGACGTACACGTAGGTTTTCCCGCTTCCGGTCACGCCGTAAAGCAGCATCTCGTCGAAACCGTGCCCATCGAGGGAACGGCCGATGCGCTGCAACGCCTGCGCCTGCGCCGGCGTCGGCGGCGGTGGCGCGGGTTCGATCGTCCGTTCGCGCGTTCGCGCAGGTGCGATTTCGCGCTCGAGCAGGGCGCCCGCTTTCACCGCCCGCGCGATGACCGCGTTCGAGAAACCGGCGAGTAGCGCATCGGCGCGCGGTACGCCGCCGGGCTGCTCGGCAACGAACGCGACCAACGCTTTAGCCTTCTTCCCCTTCACCGGCGCCGGGCCACAGTCGAGCACGCGAATCCGATACTCGCGGGTACGTGGATCCACCAAACGGCTCTCGCGACGGAGGTCGCCGCTGCGCACCAGGTTTTGCACGTGCGCAAGCAGCGCCGACCGGTCCCCCGCGCGACGCGCTTCAGGGTGCCGAAGGATCCGTCCAAGATCGAAACCGTCAGCCAGATCTTCCCATATCAAGCGCACCAGCCGTGCCGGAACCGATGGGTAGCGCTGCGGATTCGGCGCGCTGACGCATCGCACGAACGAGTCGCGCATTCGCGGCACGGTGCCGGCGAGCACCACGGCGCCGAGCGCTTCGCCCAACGTACAAATGTACCGATCCGCCACAAATCGCGCGAGTTGCAGTCCGGTTTCGTCAAACGCCCGCGGCACGTCCAGACGCGCGAGCACCGGCTTGAGCGCGCGGCTTCCCCCGCCCAACTCCTCGCGAATCGGCGAGACGACGAACGCCAGCACCTCGCGACTGCCAAGCGCGACGCGCACTACGTCGCCGATCGCAACGCTAAGATCGCCCGCATCGTAGGTGAGCGGCAGATCGAAGCGCGGCGAACGAATCGCCGCCAGCGCGTCAACGGCACGGACTATCGGCTTGCGGCCTCGGGAAGGCGCCCCAACCGCTCGAGAACTGCCCGCACGGCGCGATCGCCGCACTCCACTCCGTACTCCACGTCACCGATCGCGCGCGGAAGCACGAAGCGCAAACGCCCGCCGCGCCGCTTCTTATCGGCGAGCATCGCGCCGAAGACCGCGTCCGGCGCGACCGTCGTCCGCAGCGGCATTCCGAGCAGCGTCAGCAGCGCCAGCACGCGCAGGTGTTCGCGTTCGCTGAAGCGCCCAGTCCGCAACGCCAGCAATCCCGCGCCACGCAGTCCGAGTGCCACCGCCGCACCGTGCGTGACGTGATATTCCGACGCGCCCTCGATTCCGTGCGCAAACGTGTGCCCCAAGTTCAGCAACTCGCGCGTGCCGGATTCCAGCCGGTCGTCGGCAACGATCATCGTTTTGACCCTAACGGCGGCGGAGATCAGCTCGACCCAGGGCCATTGCCAAAACGGATGTGCCGACAGATTCTCGAGCGCGTCAAACAGGTCGTGACCTTCGACGATGCCGGCCTTGACGACTTCGGCCAAGCCCTCGCGCAACGCGTGAAAGGGAAGCGTTTGCAGGGCCGACACGTCGCAGAACACCGCCACCGGGTCTTTAAAGACGCCGGCAAGGTTCTTCCCGCGTTGCAAATCGACGCCGGTCTTACCGCCGATCGCGGCGTCGGCCATGGCCACCAGGGAGGTTGCAACGTGCGCGTAGTCGATACCGCGCATGTACGTGGCCGCGGCAAAACCGAACAGGTCGCTGGCCACGCCGCCGCCGACGCCGAGCGCCAGCGTCGTGCGATCGGCCCCGGCGGCGAGCAAAGCGTCCAGAACGCGCTCGACCGTGCTCAAACGCTTGCGTGGTTCGCCTAGCGCAAAGCTCAAAACGGCGCGTCCGCCAATGCCGATCGCCTCCGCAAGCGCGCGCGCCCTGGTCCTGACGTGCGGATTATCGTCACAGAGGATGGTTACGCGCCCCCCGCGCTCCCCTACGAAGCGCGCGATCGCAGCGCGCAGGTCGTCGCCAACGACGATTCGATAGCCCAGGTCGTCGTTCGCGACCGTCGCGTTTAGATCTCGATCTTCTTCTTGTGTAACCACTCGATAATGTCGTCAACGGCTTGCGAGGTGCTGAAGTGATCGGCCTCTACGACGTAGTCGGCGTGCGCGTACTGCGGCATGCGCTTGGTGTAGAGATCTTTGATTTTTGCCAGTGACGGCGTCGGACCCAGCATCGGACGCACCCACTTGCTGCGGCGCATCCGTTCGAGCGCTTGTTCCGGCGAGACCTTGATGAAGACGCGATAAGCCCGCTTCTTTAGGAGCTTGAGATTTTCGTCGGCCGCGAGCGCACCGCCGCCGAGCGCGACGACGCCCGGCTCGCCGTCTTCGAGCACGCGTTCCAAGGCGGCCCGTTCGTAGTGGCGAAACGCCGGCTCGCCTTCGTTATAGAAAATGTCGGAAATTGCTCCGTGTTCGCGAACCACCAGATCGTCGGTATCGAAAAACGCGCATTGCAGTTTGCGCGCGAGGCGCTTGCCGATCGTGGATTTTCCCGACGCCATGAAACCGACCAGTGCGATGTGCCGCCTCATTTCTTCTCCACCTCGGATCCTTCAAAGAGTGCCGCCGCAGCAGCGCTGCTGCGGCGAAGGTTGTCGAGCGTCTCCTCCATCGAGTCGCCGCCGTATTTCTCAAGAACCGGCGCCATGAGCGCGAGCCGCACCATCGCCTCGCCGACGATCGCGGCCGCCGGAACGACGCACACGTCGCTGCGTACGACCGTGGCCGGTGCGTCGGTGCGCGCGTGCAGGTTCACCGACGGCAGCGCGTTCATGAGCGTCGGAATCGGCTTGACCGAAACGCGGACGACGATCGGCTGCCCGTTGCTCATCCCGCCTTCGATGCCGCCGGCACGGTTGCTCCCGCGCGCGATCCCGCTCGCCCCAAAGCCGAAGGTGTCGTGGGCCTGCGAACCGGGTTTGGCGGCGACCTGGGCGCCGAGCCCGATCTCGACGGCTTTCACGGTTTGCATGCCCATCACGGCGCCGGCCAAGATGCCGTCGAGGCGCTGGTTGGGCTGGCGGTTGCTGCCGATCCCGACCGGCAATCCGTCCACGCGCACGACGAACTGTCCGCCCAGCGTATCGCCGGCCGATTTGGCTTCGTCGATCGCCGCAATCATCCGGCGAGCGGTTTGCGCATCGGGATTTCGCACGTCGCTGCTTTCGACGTCTTGCTGATTCCAATCGCCGAGTTCCGGGGACTCGACGACACCGATGCGGTGCACGTAGCTTCGCGTAGCGATCCCCAACGCCGCCAGAAACTGCGCGCAGAGGGCCGCCAGGCAAACGCGCATCGCCGTCTCGCGAGCGCTCGCGCGCTCGAGGACGTTGCGCAGATCGCGCTGGCGGTACTTGAGCGCGCCCGCGAAGTCGGCGTGGCCCGGACGAGGATTCGCCAGCGGTTCGCCGCTCCCGCGCAGCGGGTCCATCAACGCGCGCACGTTCGGCGTGAGATGGTCGCGATTGCGCACGACGGCTGCGATCGGCGAGCCGAGCGTCTCGCTGCCGCGTACGCCGGCGAGAAATTCGACCTCGTCGTGCTCGATCTTCATCCG
Source organism: Candidatus Tumulicola sp. (assembly GCA_039922955.1). Taxonomy (GTDB): domain Bacteria; phylum Vulcanimicrobiota; class Vulcanimicrobiia; order Vulcanimicrobiales; family Vulcanimicrobiaceae; genus Tumulicola. The sequence continues at coordinate 7,389 of JBDTDR010000152.1, read as the reverse complement.
GCCGCCGCGGCCGTAGCCGCCCTGGCGGCGCGCGAGCGTCGCGTTAATGGCATCGACGTCGAGTTTGAGATGGGCCGGGATGCCATCGAGAATGCCGACCAGCGCAGGCCCGTGCGATTCCCCCGCGGTGAGATAGCAGAACATCGAATGCAGGCCTTTCGGCATCCGGCCGCCGCACCCCGCCGGGGTCGCGGGGCGGCCGGCGTGCGCTACTTGGCCGGCGGCGCGGTGCCCGGATAGATTATGTGCGGCGTGATGAGAAAAACGATCTCGTCCCGCTCGTGTGACGTCTGTTTGTTTTGGAAAAGCTTGCCGATTATCGGAATCGCCGAAAGGCCGGGAACCTTCGAGATCGTCTCGTTGCTCGTGTCGCGCATCAAGCCCCCCAGCACGATCGTTTCGTTGTCTTGTACGCGTAGCGTCGAATCGATCTTTCGATTTGCGACGATCGGGTAGCCGGTCGGCGTAAAGCCGACGAGCTCGCTGTATTCGGGATGGAGCTCGGCGGTCACGCTGCCGTCGTTGCCGATGGTAGCGGTGAGCCGCAGATGGACCCCGATATCGACGTACTGCACGTTTTGCCCGCCGAAGACCGACGTGCTATAGACGATCGGATACGTCTCGCCGATCGACAAGTCCGCCTCTTTATTGTTGATCGTTACCAGTTTCGGCGTTGCCAGGATCGACGCGCGACCCTTACTCACCAGCGCATTCAAACGTACGTTCACGGGGATCGTACCGTTGGTAAACGCGTATGCCACCGCGCCGGGCAGGGGCTGTCCCTGCAAATCGAGACCGCCGAACTCCAAACCAAAGTTGCTTGCGTCGTTGATCGGTGTGACGTCGGCAACCTTGACCTCGAACATGACTTGGGGGCTGGCTCGGTCGACGCTGGCGATCAAACTCCGCGCACTCGCCTGCACGCTTTCGCCCCCCGTGACGAGCACCGCATTCTGCGGCTCGTCGGCCAGGAAAGCGCCGTTCTCGACCACGGCTTTGAGCTGTGCCACCACATCGTCGGACCGCAAGTAGCGAAGGCGGTACGATTTCGTCGCTCGCAGGCCCCCATCCGCGAGCGGCGCCGCGTCCAGCACCTCGGCCAGGCGCCGTGCCCGCAGGAGGGTGCCGGGGTCACCCGCGACCACGACGGATCCGGTGCGCTTATCCGGAATTATCACCGTTCCCTCGGGCAAGGCGTCCGCAAGCTCTTTTGCGACGTCCTCCGGCTGCGCGTGCTGCAACGACAAGACGGCGCTCTCCCCGCGGCGGTTCATCGTCTCCGCGCTCCCGACCACCAATATCCCACCTTCGCGGCGTACTTGAAGTGCGTGCGTTCCGACGATTACCTGTAGCGCTTCGTCGAACGTGACGTCGTGCAGGTGGATCGTCACGCGCTCGGGCTTCACCGAGCCATCCGTCACGACGTTGACGCCCGACTCCGCCGCGAGCAGCGCGATGACCTCGCTGATGGCAGCGTCGCGGACGTCGATGGAAAGGCGCGTCTGCGTCCCAGCCGCAATGCTGCATAGAAACGTCAAGCAAGCTACTCCTACGAACATGCGGCTCATGGCCGCCGCTCCGTCAGGCGTAAGCTCTCGCCGTCCCGTAAAAGGATGCCGCTTTCGGAAATCCCCGCGATGACCGAGTTCGCCAGCGGAGTACCGATGCCGACGACGATCGGCCGGCCGGCCACCTCGATCAAAGCCTTCGGCGCCGCTCCGAGTATCACGGCGCGAACCACTGGAGCTACCGCCGCAGCGTTGGGAGGGAGCACGATATCGGCGCCGTCGTCACCACCCAACGGCGCGCCGCCCGCCGCGCCGCCGATATCGGAAGCAAACGGATCGCGCCGAATCAGGATCGTCGGAAAGCGCAGCTGTTGCGGCGCCACCGGCGCATCGAACTCGGGCGGAGGCGACTCGTCCCCGCCTTCCGCCGGTAGCGCGCTGCGCAAAGCGCCGAGCGCCAGCAGAAGCACGATCGCACTGGCGAAGGCCAGGCAGCGCCGCGCTGCCGATCGTTTAGCGGTCCGCCGACTGCGCATGATTTTTCTCCCTCATTACCGCCGCTATGCGATGGTAGAGCGTTGCGTGAATGGTTGCGGCCACACTGTTAGCGCCGAGACCGCTCGAGGTCTGGGCGAGCGCCACGTCGTGAACCTCGACGAGCACATCGTGCCTCGAGAGATCGGCAATTGTCCCGAGCACGTTTCGATACGCCCCGCGCAGGGCGATCGTCACGTCTTCGTAGCCTTCGCCGGCCGGCGCTCCGCTGCGCTCACCCGGCGACAGGCCGGAGATCACGACGCGAAAGCGCGATCCTTCCGTTCGGAGAAGCCGCAGCGTCGCCAGCATCGTTCGCGCCGCGCCGCTCGCGGCGGAAAGCTGCGCCACGTCGCGAGCGACGCGGTGGCGCGCCGCGTCCAATCCGGCGGCGTTTTTCAACAGCCGATCGTTTCGGTTCGCGAGTTGGTAGAGGTCGCGCGCGCGATCGTCCATCGCTCGCGCGCGCCGTTCGCCCGGAGCGACGATCGCGCCGTAGCCGCCGAGCGCAAGCGCTGCCACCAGCAGCCACCCGATCCGCACGTCCGCGCGGCCCGCGAACAGGCGCGTCATGGGGCCGCGTCGCGACGAATTTCGAAAGCCACTAGGCCCGCGCGCCCGCGCTCGTCGCGCGACATGCGGATGTTCTGCGGCTGACCGACGGCCGGGTCTTTTAGGAGGTTCGACAGCACGGTTTCGAGCGCGAGCAGGTCGTTTGCGTAGCCATCCAGGGCGTAGCTTGCCGGCGCCGTCGTCATCGACGTCAGCCACGCGCCGCGCGGGAAAGCATTTCCCGTTTTCGCGATCCGGGTTGCGACTGCGGAGCCGGAAAGCCGAATGTCACGCAATCGCCGATCCTGCGCGATGAGCCCATCCAGTTGCCGCCACTCGAGCCGCGCGCCGCTCAACGCCGCGCGGCTCTGCTCGAAGCGGCTCTCCGCGCGCCGCTCCAGCACCTGGGCTGCGTGCTCGTGCAGCACCTCAATACCGCTCGCGGCGGCAACCGCGCAAACGCACGTCGCGCAGGCTGCGGCCACAGCATGAAGGTGGCGTGGAACGCGAAGCGACCGAAGCGCGTCGACGACCTTCGGCAGAGGGTCGTGCAGATAGTCAAAGCGGATCATCGGGCGGCGCCCCAGGTCGCAAGACAGGCTGCCAGGGTCCAGTCGGGCGCGGCCGCGCGAATGACGTCTTCGGGATACGCGTCGCCCCGCAAAACGTCGCTTATCGGCATTTCGATCGCCGATCCGGTCACCGCCTCGAGGGCGCTCGATAGCCCGGGAAGGCGCGATCCGTTTCCAACCACGGCAATTCGCCGCAGAGGCGTGCGTTCTCGCGCCTTCACCACCGCGGCGTTCACCAGCGAGGCGAAGGTGTCGCACGCGCCTTCGCCCGCACCGGCAGTCCCCAATACCCGCTTCCTCTTTTCGGCCGCGAGGGCATCGATCGCAAGATCTGCCCCGATCGCGCGCGTTATCTCCGCGCCGCCGCCGGGAACGCACAACGACAACGGACCGGTGGGCGTAAAGGCGTGAAGGGTTGCCTGGCGATACCCGACGTCGAGCACGGCGTCGCAGAATGGAAACGCTCGCTGCAGTGCGCAGGCGTCGTGATCCACCCCAATCGGGCGCAGACCCGAGTTTTTCGCACACGCGATCCGCATGACCAGCGAAGGCTCGCGCACCACTCCGACCGCGTGTACGTGCTCGACCGGATGCACCGGGTGGACGCGAACGATCGACGGTACGCTCTTCGTATCCCAGGTCGCAAATCGGTCGGCTTCGAAGCGCGCTGCCTGGCGTCGCTCGACGGAGTTCATTTTCGGGAATCGTACGAGACGCAGCGACGCCACCTGGGCGTTCATCGAAAGGACGCACCGGCGCTCCCCGGCGCCTACTTCGTGCCGCAGATCTTCGATGATCGCCGCCACGAGTTCGGGTTCGGGGACCGACACGGCAGTCGCTGCATCTTCGGGGAGATCGCGCGAAGCGATCGCCGCCAGCCGAACCTCTCCCGAAGCCGCGCGTTCGGATCGAGCGAGTCGCACGCGAGTGGATCCGAGGTCGAGGCCGAGCGGCAATCGGCCGATTCCGATCATCGTAGCCTCACGACGGCATACGCTGCGCCGATTGCGAGGAACGGAGCGAACCGCATCGAGCTGCTTCGGGTCACGCGCCCCGCCAGCAGCAACGCTGCTGCGACGGCTCCGGCGCCGACCACGGCGAGCAGGAGCGCCGCGAACGCGCCCGCCGTTCCCAGTCCGAATCCAACCACCGCGGCGAATTTCACGTCACCCAATCCAATGCCGCGGGCGCGGCTGCAAGCGTATGGAATTAGCAGCAATCCGGCGGCGATCGCCGCACCCGAAAGCGCATCGGCGAGGCGGCCGCTCGCGAGCGCCGGTGGGAGCAATAGGAGCGCGCCGGCCCCGAGAACGCGATCGAAGACGAAACCGGTCTGGATGTCGCTGGTCGCGCTCACCGCGGCGCCGGCAATCAAAACCGCACTCGTATATCCGCTCGCTCCGCGCAACCCCAGCCACGAGCATAGCGCGATCGCAACGGCAGCCGGCACAACTGCCGATGCTCGCAACGGCGACATCGGGATGTCGTAGGTCGCCGCCCGCTCGCAGGCGGTCGCTCCCAACAATGCCAGCAGGAGCGCGCAAAACGCTGCCGCCGAGCCGCTCACGGTGACCCCGAGCGTGTCAGGGCGTGTTGTGCGGCCGGGAAGCCCGGGTCGATAGCCACCGCGCTATGCCAGAACGCTCGAGCTCGATCGCGTTGACCGATTTCTTCGGCCGCGAATCCGGCAAACGTCAGCGCACGGGCGTCTTTGGTCCGCCGGCCCACCGTCGCAAAATCGGTCACGGCTTGCGCCGGCCGGCCGGTCGCGCGATACGCCATGGCTCGATCCATTCGGACGACGTCGTCGTCCGGATTCCGCTCTAGGTACCGCGAAGCGACGGCAATGCCGTCGCGCAGCGCCCCACCCTCGCGCAGCGTCATGGCGACGAATACGAACCGGTCGACGGCAGTTCCGTCATTCGCGTCGAGCCACAGCGCGCGGCGATAGTACTGCAACGCCAGGGACGGCCGGGCGCGGTACAAACATCCGTCGCCTCGAACGACCAAGGCGTCGGCTAGCTGCGTTCGCAGCAGGCAGGCGGATATGACGATGCCGGAAAGCGCCAGCTCGAGTCGCCGGCGACTTGACGGTGCGGTCACGCGAGCAACGCATAGTAGCCGCCCAGCGCCATCATCAGAGCGCCGCCCACGGTTGACAGGGCGCCGCCCGGCACTCGCGCACGAAATCCGTTTGCGATCCGCATCGAACCGAACGCCGCGGCGACGAGCGGCGTTGCGTGCCCCAGCGCGAACGCGGCCAACAGCGCTGCGCTCCGGGTGACGCTGCCGCCTCCCGCGACGCCCGCGCCCGCCAGGGCGGCCGCAATCGGCCCGCAGCACGGCGAACCTACCGCGACGAAGCCGAGCCCCGCGACGAAGATCGCACCGTGTGGAGCCTTGGATCCGCCGAACGCGTGCACCGCGCACGCGTTCGCGCGGGGTGTCCGTACGATCGACACGAGCCCGGACGCGATCAAACCCGCACCCAGTAGGGCGTAAACGTACCCCGAGTACGCGCTCACGTAGCCGGTTGCGCCGGCGAGCGTGCCGAGGAGCACGTAACCCGCGCACAGCCCAAGCACGAACGAGCCGATCCGCGTCCACCGCTTCAAGCCCGATTCGCCCGTCGTAAGGCTTGCAACGGCCACGAATCGTGGAGCGATGCACGGGCCGAAGCTGCTTGCCAGGCCGGCCCCAAACGCGACGGCAGGTGCCGCCAGGCTCGGCATCATTTGGTCGCCGAAAATCCGCTCGACGAAGAGTATTCGATATGCGTAAACTTGGTATGCGGCGAGATGTTTTGAAGCGTTCCGGGATCGTGGATTCCCGGACAAACGATCGTGTATGCGGCCGTCGCCGTATCCGGATCCGTTACGGTAAACGTGTAGAACGCACCCGGACCGGCGACGGGGTCCACCGGCGTCTGCTTCAGGTATGGCTGCAGTTCGTCGTTGGAAGAGTTGACCGTTCCGCTCGACGGATAGTGGTCGTTGTCGGTTTGGAACAGCTCGATTGCCGTTGCTATTTCCTTGAGGTTCGATTCACATGCGGACGTTTGTGCTTGCGCCCGCGCTCGCACGAAGTTCGGCACCAGAATGCTCACCAGGATGGCGATGATCGCCACCACGATCATCATCTCGATGAGCGTGAATCCTTGCTGTCGTTCGCGGTTTGCCGATGTCATCGCCTCAAAAAAACCTCTCGCGCGCTCTTAGTGCCCGGGCCCAATCGTCGCCGAGACGTTCGAGCCGGCGCTTCGCAGACGCGCCATCGCACCGAAGTGCAGGCGGGTGACGTGCCGGCGCGAGTAACCGAGTCGCCGGGCAAGATCTACGACGGTACTTCCTTCGAGATGGATCGAGCGCACGATTTTCAGTTCGAGCGGCGACAGTAGCGCGAAGAATTTTTCCAGCGTCATCTTATCGAGCACCGCCTCAAACGTCGGCGGGGGATGGCGTTGTTCCGAGAGCGGCACGAGTTCGAACGATACGACGTGGCCGCTCGCGCGGTATTCGCGAACGTCGCGTCTATCGGCGGGGCTCGCATTGACGTAGCGCGCGACGTCCTCTTCCCGGGGTTCTCTCCCGAATAGCGTCCACAGCTCGCGTTCGGCGGCAAGCCAGCGGCGTTCGAGGTCGCGCACGCGACGAGGCGCGCGCAGGATGCGCTCGCCGTCTCGGACGTAGTGCATCAGTTCGCCCAGGACCAACAGCCACGCGTATGCCTCGAAGGGCGTCGCCGTAGACGTGTCGTAGCGGTCGACCGCTTTAATCAGGCCGATGGCGCCGACTTGCTCCAAGTCCGCGCGATCGATCCCGGGGCGAAGGAAACGCCGCGCCGCTCGCCGGCAAAGGTACTGATGCTCCGCAATGGCTCGTTCGCGGTGTTCCGGGCGCCCGTACCGCGCCCAAAGCTCTATGGTAGAAAGTGCTTGAATCATTGTATGTTTCCGAATACTCGCGCTGAATCATCAAGGGTAGCGCTCGAATCGGCGCTTCAGGCGGCACGGGCAACCAGGCCGACCTGAACACAAAAGGCTCGACGCGACGGTGAATCGCCCCGAGCCGTACCCGGAAATGAGGTTTCCGTGGCATCCAGCATTTTACCACGACCCACCGACCATCTAGCTACGATAGACCGCGCCAGGGAGTACGCCGAAGCCTCCCAAGCTCAAGGCACCCGGCGGGCTTACGCCTCGAGCATGAACGCCTTCTCGGCCT
>JBDTDR010000151.1:0-8824 GCA_039922955.1 Candidatus Tumulicola sp. | reverse complement strand
CGACGGTATCCTCGACGATGCTCTACGCGGGGCCGTCGATGCGGCCGTGCGCCTGCACGGCGGGGGGGTCCGGTGGCGCACCTCGACTCGAGCCGCCCGGTCGTACGGCCTGGTGGAACTGCCGGACGCGCGTGGAACGACGGCAGCCGCTGCGGCTGCGGCGGCACATGGTGCGGGCGCGTACGATTCGCCGGTCATAGCTCTTGCAGTTTTCCCTGCCGAGCCCGAAGCCTTGCAACCCATTCTCACCGCCTTGGGCGGCTCCGGCCGCCCGGCCGGGGTCCGAACGTGCGAACCGTGTCCGCAGGGCGGTGCGATCGTCGAATGGGATCTGGAGCGAAGCCCGGCCGCCGTCGTCCTTGGAGTCCTCGACGTCGAGCTGGCGCGATTCAGTAGCGGGCGTGCCGCCGAGCTGCTGACGCCCCTTCCGCCGGCTTGGATCGCGCGGATAGCCGCCGACGGCCTGAAGGCCCCGGACATTTCGCAAGACCGCGTGCTGGAAACGCTCGTCGAGCGGGCCGGCTTGCGTGTTTAACACCGTATTTTCCTACGTCGGAATCGCCGACGTCATCGACGTCATCGCCACCAGCGTGCTGATCTACTATTTGCTGTTGCTCATTCGGGGCACGCGCGCGGTGCAGATCCTCATGGGCATTCTCGTGCTCGTCGGCTTGCTCGGCATCGCAAACGTGCTGCATCTGTATTTGCTGGTGACGATATTGCAGCTGATCGTCGTCGGGGCGGCCGTCACGATTCCGATCGTTTTCCAACCGGAGCTGCGCCGAGCGCTCGAACAAATCGGTCGCGGCGGTTTGTTTCGGATGGATAGTGAGGAGAAAGGGGCCGGCATTTGGACGCGGCCCGAAGACAAGGCGATCGCGGCGCTGGCGCAAGCGGCGTTCCTGCTTGCGCGAGATACGCGCGGCGCGCTCATCGTCATCGAGCAGCAGAGCGGGCTTAAAGAGTTCTGCGAAAGCGGCACGGCGCTCGACGCTCGGCTGTCGGCCGAGTTGCTTCTGGCGATCTTTATGCCGCGCTCGCCGCTGCACGACGGTGCCGCCATCGTGCGGGAAAATCGCATCGTCGCGGCCGGGTGCTTTTTGCCGCTGGCGGAGCAATCGCTGACCGCCGGGCGTATCGGAACGCGTCATCGGGCGGCGATCGGACTGACGGAGCAAACTGACGCGGTCGTCGTCATCGTTTCGGAAGAAACCGGTGCGGTTTCGATTGCGCGCAACGGCCACCTGTCGCGCCCCGTCGAAGAGGAGCAGCGGCTCGCGAAGATGCTCTTGGCGGTCACGCGGCCGCCGCGCCACGAGCGCTACCTCCGTAACGACCTCGTTTCGCACCTACGTTCGCGGTTGATGCCGCCCAGCGAAGAAGAGAAACCTCGTGCAGATCATCCGCAGGAACTTCGCACTTAAGCTGCTCGCGCTGTGCCTCGCGATCGTTGGATGGGCGTACTTTCGCTTCGCTACCAACCCGATCGTGGCGGCTGCGCGATTCGCCCAACAGATTTCAGTTCCGATCGCCGCGGCGAACTTGCCGGTCGGCTACGTCGCCCGCTTCACCGATCGCGAGGCGGTCGTGACCGTCGAGGGCCGGCGTGGGTACCCGGCGATCAAGCCCGACGAAATTAAAGCGGTGCTGGATCTCTCGGGCAAAACTGCCGGCGTCTACAACGTTCCGGTCGCGCTGGTCGCCCCCGCAATTGCCGTGCAAAGCCTGAGCCCGGCGTCGGTCAGCTTGACGATCGAAAAGATCGACAATCGCTCGTTCCCGCTGTCGCTTCATTACGTCGGCGGAGAATCCGGCGGCATCGTCGTCGCCGGCACGCAGCTTCGCCCGGCGACGGCGACCGTCCAGGGCCCGACCACGCTGCTCACGCAGGTAGCGGCGGTGCACCTCGACGTGGCGATGCCAAGCGAGCCGAAAGCGCTTGACGAAATGGTCCGCCCGGTTGCCGTCAACTCAATGGGCAACGAGGTTGCCGGCCTGGAAGTTGCACCCGACCTCGTTCGGGTTCAGATCCAGTTCGCGGCCGGGACGGGGGCGGAGAAGAAGTGAGCCGCCTTTTTGGAACCGACGGCGTGCGCGGCGTGGCCAACGCCGATTTGACGCCCGAACTCGCCTTTCGGATCGGCCGCGCCGGAGCGAGCGTGCTCGCGCACTCCAGCGATCGTCATCGCCCGATCGTGGTCGGCCGGGACACCCGGCTTTCGGGTACGATGCTGGAAGCGGCGATCGTTGCCGGGATTACGTCGGTGGGGCGCGACGTCGTCTCGCTCGGCGTCGTACCGACCCCCGCGGTGGCGTGCGTAACCCGGCGCGAGGGCGCGGCGGCGGGCGTGATGATCAGCGCGTCGCACAATCCGATCGCGGACAACGGCGTGAAATTCTTCGGTCCCGACGGCTTCAAACTTTCCGACGAAATCGAAAGCGAGATCGAATCGCTGATCGATTCAAACGACCTTCCGCGGCCCACCGGAGTGGGCGTCGGCGTCGCCCGGATGGCGCAAAATCTCGCCCGGTACTACTATCAGGAACTGTACGAAAGCCGCGCCGACCTGCACGGGCTGCGGGTCGTGGTCGACGCGGCGTTCGGGGCGGCCTATGCGATAGCGCCGTACGCATTCCGCCGACTCGGCGCGACGGTCAATGAGCTGCATTGCAAAAACGACGGCGCGCGCATCAACGTCGCCTGCGGAGCGACCGATCTGCGGCCGCTGCAAAAAGCGGTGCTCGCGCGCGTTGCGGCCGGCGACGAACGCGTCGTCGGGGTGGCGTTCGACGGCGATGCGGATCGCGCGCTGTTCGTGGACGAAACGGGGGCGGTGGTTAGCGGCGATCACGTGATGTTCGCGATCGGCAGCGACATGCACGCGCGCGGCGAACTCGCGGGGGACGCGATCGTGGGAACGGTGATGAGCAACATCGGCTTCGAGCGCGCCCTGCGGGGCCGCGGCATCGGGCTTATTCGCGCGCCGGTTGGCGATCGTTACGTCCTGGAGCGAATGCTCGCCGGCGGCTACAACTTGGGCGGGGAACAGTCGGGTCACGTCATCGACCTGCGGCGGAACACCACGGGCGACGGCCCGATGACCGCCATGACCCTGTTCGGTATCCTGACGGCCACGGCGACGCGCCTTCACGACCTGGTTCGAGAGGTCGTTGTTGCGCCGCAAATTCTTCTCAACGTGCGAACGGCGGACGTTGAGGTCCTCGATCTGCCGGGCGTGCGCGACGTCATCGCGGCCGGAGAAGCCGCTCTCCAGGGCGCCGGTCGGCTGTTCATCCGGCCGTCCGGGACCGAGCCGCTCATCCGGGTCATGGCCGAGGGGGACGACCGGCCGCTAATCGAGCAGGTGGCCGCTCGGGTTGTCGCTGAGATCGAGAAGGAGATCGCGCGCCGGGCGTAAACCCAACTTTCGTTATGATCCGGAAACCTCAGGGTTCTCGGATACACTACGCCTGCACAAGATCACTGAGTCGGGTCCCAAGAAGGGCCCGAGCGGGGGATTCCCTGGTAGGGGTGAGTGAGCCGGTCTGGCTCTAGGGCGACTCTTTTCCGCCCGAACCCGTCAACTAACCTCGCAAGTGTCGTGAAAGAGGGGCCTAGTTTCTTGCGTCACGCGTTAGCTGCTGCGGCATTCGCCGTTTTGATCGCCGGTTCGAGTGCGATCGCCCGAGCCGATGCCCATACCACCGTACCCGACGCCCAATATTCCCAGTCCGCCGTGTCCCGGTCGACTAGCGCGGCGCTGAGTCCGGACGTGGCGGAATGGGCGTCGCACCTCGTGATCGCCTCACCGGCACGGCACCAAGGCGGCATCGGCCGCTTTGCCGGCGGTATCCTGGCCCGAACGTCCAAGCTCGCGCAGCTGCTGGCGCGCAGCGCGCTGCGCTTCCTCGGGACGCCCTACGTCTTCGGCGGCACGACCCCGTCGGGATTTGACTGCTCGGCGTTCGTACAGCACGTGTACGGGATGGCCGGCATTAGCCTTCCGCGCACCGCCGACGCGCAGTACGACTATGGCAAACCCGCGTTCGGGGGGCCCCGGGTGGGCGATCTGGTCTTCTTCGAAACCTACACCGAGGGCGTTTCCCACGTCGGCATCTACCTCGGCAAGGGCGAGTTCGTGCATGCCAGTTCGAGCCACGGCGTCATGGTCAGCAAGCTCTCCGACTCGTATTGGAAGTCGCGCTACGTCGGCGCAAAACGCCTAATCGCGACGCGCTAGACAAGCTCCTGGGCGGGACCCGACCGCGCGCTTGACAGGGGTCGCCTCCCGCAAGCGATAATCTGCCTTGCCGCCGGCGCACACTGGGGTGTAGCCAAGCGGTAAGGCAGCGGACTTTGACTCCGCCATGCGTTGGTTCGAATCCAGCCACCCCAGAATCTACGCCGGTTCGGAGCGAGCATTCATGAGCGTTCGTGGCGCGTCGACGCTGCACGTGACTAATGGCGATTCCGTGCTGTACGTTTTCAAGAAGGCGGGGATTCTTGGAACGCACCTAGCGTGGCGCGACTCGCTTTTCGAGGGACCGGTGCCGGCGGGGCTGGTGCTCGAAGAAATGAGCGCGGTTCGCGCGCGCTACCTTACCGGGCGCGGGTACGGAAATCCGATTAAGGTCATCCACGATTTTAAAACCCGCGATGGAGAGCTGCGCAAAGCGGGCGAGTTCCGCGAGGTCGTACTGTGGTTCGAACACGACCTTTACGATCAACTGCAGATTTTGCAGGCGCTGACGGCGATCGAAGAGCTGGAACTCGAACCGGGCCGGGTCGCGCTCGTTCAAAGCGATCACTATTTGGGCACGATGACGGTCGACGAACTGTCGCCGCTGCTGCCGCGCCGGCGCACGGCGACGGCCGCGACGTTCAAGTCGGCGCGCCGCGTTTGGGGACGCTTCACGTCGGCGGATCCGGCCGAACTGTTGGCGGCGGCTCGAGACGATGCTATCGGCCTGCCGTTCTTGCGGCCCGCCTTGCAACGCCTGTGCGAGGAGTATCCCCGTAAGCGCGACGGGCTGTCGCGGTCGCAACGCCACGCCCTCGAAGCGGTGTGTCAAGGACCGGCGTTAAACGCGGAGCTCTTCGCGCGCGCCCAAGCTCGCGAGGAGGCGGCGTTTCTCGGCGAAGCCGCATTCGTGAGAATCCTCGACGATCTTCGAGACGAGCGTGCGCCGCTGCTCGAGGGCGAAGTGGGTGCCTTCGTGCCGACGGCATTGGGGCGGCGCGTTCTTGCCGGCGATGCGGACTGGCTTGAAACGTATCCAATCGACCGATGGATCGGCGGCGTGCACCTGCTCCCGTCCCAGATCGTGCGCTGGGACGAAGACGCCGCGCGCTTCGTTCAATAGCCGCATGACGACGCGCCAACTCGTCGACGAGCTGATCTCCGCCTGGCGAGCGAACGACCCGCACCGTGCTGCGGCGTTCTTTGCGCCGGATGGGCGCTATCACGAGACCGGTCATGCGCCGGTGTCGGGCCGCGAGCGGATCGCGGAGCATTTCACGCGGTTCTTCCGAGACGGGCCGCTCTGGCGTTTCGAAGTGGACGACGTGGTGGTCGAAGGCGAACGTGCCGCGGTGGCCTTCCGCTTTGCGGTCAAAGGCGACGACCAGCCCTGGCGCGAACGCGCTGGATGCGCCTGGGTGCGCCTTGAGGGCGGCCTTATCGACGAATGGCGCGAGTACCATGGCTAAGGAGAACGATCGGGCATGTCCCACGACGAACTGAGCATCGACCTAAAGTCGGAGAACCGAGGTGAGAACCTCGTCTTCAGACTGCGCGGGAGCCTCGACTTAGCGACGTCGCCGACCGTGCGAGCGGCCTTGAGCGATGCAACCGAAAAAGGCACCAAGCATATTATCGTCGATCTGACGCAGCTCGAGTTCCTGGATTCCACCGGACTAGGGGCGCTCATCGGTGCCCATCGCCGCGCCGCCGAACACGGCGGCTCGCTGCGCCTGATCGTGAGCGAAGGGCCGATAGCCCGGCTCCTCAATATTACCGGCCTGATTCGCGTTTTAGCCGTCTATCATACGCTCGAAGACGCGCTTAAGGATCGGGCTCGCGTCGACGCAACGGCCTAGGAGTTACCGCTAGCGATAGGCCTCGTCGAGGAGTTCGACGACGTGCTTGACTTTCGCGTCGTATCCCGCGGCTCGTAATCCGGACGCAACTTGGAGGGCGCATCCGGGATTTGCTGTCGCGACGATTCCCGCACCGGTACGCGTGATGTTTGCAACCTTCCGCCGCTGCAGACGCGCGGCCATGTCGGGTTCGGTGAGATTGTAGATTCCGGCGCTCCCGCAGCATACCGAACTCTCGTCCATCTCGATCAAGCGCAGTCCGGGAATCTTTGCGAGGAGTCGTCGCGGCGCCGCGCTCACCCGCTGCGCGTGGACGAGATGGCACGGTTCTTGATAGGTTACGGCGGCGTCGATTCGCCCGAGCGGCGGATCGAACTCCGTCGCATCGAGCACTTCGGTGACGTCACGGACGCGTTGTGAGAAGCGATGCGCGCGTTCCGACCACGCGGGATCCGCGGCAAAGAGTTCCGCATACCCTTTGAGCGACGAGCCGCAGCCGGCCGCGTTGACGACGTAGACGTCCGCCCCGCTGCGTTCGAAAGCTTCGATGTTTCGCCGGGCCAGCAGCCGCCCGAACTCCATCTCGCCGGCGTGAACGGCAATCGCTCCGCAGCAGCCTTGATCCGCGGGAATCACGACCGAGAGTCCGGCCCGTTTCAACATGCGCACCGTGGCCTCGTGGACGCTCGGAAATGCGACCTGCATGATGCATCCCACGTGCAGGAAGGCGCTGCCTTGCGCGTGCGCCGCCGGGATCCGTTGATCGCGCGCAAGGAAAAAATGATCCGGGATTCTAGGCGCCAGTTTGACGGCGTTTCCGAGGCCCAACAGGCCCGCTACCGATGCTAGCCCGGTTCGCTGTGCGATGCGCAGCAGCGATGCCGCCGAGCGCATGATATCCAGTCGCGCGAACAGCGTGTGGAGAAGCAGCCGGCGCACTAAGCCAGGCCGCGCCGCCTCGGCCGGCGCCTGCGCGCGGCGGATCTGGGTTCGGGCGGTTTCCACGAGTTGCCCGTACGCGACGCCTGACGGGCATACTGCCTCGCAGGCTCGACAGTCCAGGCATTCCGCCATCTGTTCGACGAAGCCGTCGCTGAGCAGGTCGAGGCGCCCCTCGCCGACCGCCTTGATGAGACTTATCCTGCCGCGGGGTCCCGAGGTTTCCGTCATCGTTTCGAGGTAGGTAGGGCAGGCCGGTAGGCAAAGCCCGCAGCGGATGCACTGGTTAAAAATGTCCGCCGACGGTTGATCGGCGCCGCTGAACCCTAACGTTGCCGGCTCCATCATGCAGGCGAGCTTTCGCCCTGCATGACCGCAAGTTCTTCCGCTCGAAAAGGGCAACCGGAGGTTCTCGTCCTTGGCTGACGCTGCCACGACCGAATATCAACTCACGACCGAACCCAAGCTCAAGGATTTCGTCGCCGAAGTGCTCGGGAAGTCCGGCGTTGCGCCGGAACATGCGGCCGCCGTCGCCGACGTGCTCGTCGCGTCCGATTTGCGCGGCATCGAGTCGCACGGCGTCGCTCGCCTGGAATCGTACTACGTGAGTCGAATTCGCAGTGGGAACCTCAATCCGCGGCCCGACTATACGGTCGTGCGCGAAACCGAAACGAGCGTAGTTTTCGACGCAGATAACGGGCTCGGCCATCCGGTCGCCAAAATGACCATGCAAAAAGTCATCGAGAAGGCTGCCGGCCACGGATCGGCTTTCGGCGCCGTGCGCAACTCGAATCACTTCGGCATCGCCGGCTACTACGCGATGATGGCGCTCGACCACGACATGATCGGTATGGCGTCCACCAATTCGGTGAAGTACGGCGCGCCGACGAACGGTCGCGACGTGCTGTTGGGAACCAATCCGCTCGCCTATGCAATTCCGGCCGGGGAAGAGCCGCCGTTCGTGCTCGACTTCGCGACCACGACCGTGCCCAAAGGTAAGCTCGAAGTCTACAAACGCAAACTGATGCCGTTGCTTCCCGGATGGGCGATCGACCGCGACGGAAACATGACCCAAGACCCGGACGAGGCCCTGCGCGGGGCGTTGCTCCCGCTCGGCGGATTCGGCACCGACGGCGGCGGCCACAAAGGTTTCGGACTCGGTCTGCTGGTCGACATTCTCTGCGGCGTGCTCTCGGGCGGCGCCTTCGGCCCAACGCTTCCGCGCGTCACCGACGTAAAAAAGGGTGCCATTTCGCATTGGTTCGGCGCTTTCCGAGTTGACGGCTTCCGCGACGTGGCGGCATTTAAAGCCGACATGGACCGGGAACTGCGTTACTTCAAAGACAGCGCGCGCGTCCCCGACGCCGACCGAATCTACGTCGCGGGCGAACCCGAGTTCGAGAAAACGGCCTATCACCGCGAACACGGCGTACCGGTGCACGTAAAGGTGTGGGACGGTCTGGCACAGCTGGCGGGGGAACTAGGAATCCCGTTCGATCTCGCGCGGTAGCCGGTCGTGAGTTCACGCAAAGGCGAGCCTGACCTCGATCTGATCCACGTAAGCGTTGCATCGGCTGCCGGCGCCTACACGGTCGGAAACTCGTCGTTCTTTCGCTACATCGTGCGCCTTATCGAGCTGGGCTTGCCGCTGTCGCACCTCGATCAAGAGGCTGTCGACATTTTGGCCGCGATTCCGCACGCGTTCGATCAGGAGCAGGAAGTCCCGCTGATCTCGGGCCGCGGGTGGCGCATCGTGCCGGCGCAAGGCGAGCTCGACTGGCCGGT
>JBDTDR010000150.1:0-10989 GCA_039922955.1 Candidatus Tumulicola sp. | reverse complement strand
TGACCGAAGAGCGACGAAGCTTTCGGCGGAACAGGCGGGTTCGAGACGGCGCCGGGAGTTTTTCCGCAACCTGCTAAGAATCGAACGAATTTCACGGTGCGACGGCCTCCTTCGACGGATCGGCGGAAAAACGAGTAAATGCGAGTTGCGGGTTCCATTCCTGCGCCAGCCGCAGGCTCCACTCGCTTTCAAAGAGCGCGGCCGGGCGGCCATCCCAGTCCTCGACGAGCTTTGCATTCGACGGCATTTGCGCGCGGGCGATCTGCTCGGTCTCACCGCCGACGTGACGCGCCAAGGCGAACGGCAGCGCCGAAAAGAGCGTCTTCACGTTGTACTCCGCTTCCAGGCGGTACTTCGCGACCTCGAACTGCAGCTCGCCGACGGCCGCCAAGATCGGATCGGTTCGCGTGGAACCCAGCGGATAGAACACTTGCACGGCACCCTCCTCGCGCAGTTGCGCGATGCCCTTCCCGAACGACTTGTAGCTCGAAGTGTCGATACTCCGCACGCCCGCAAAATGTTCCGGGGCGAACGCCGGAATCGGCGCGAACTCTACCGGGGTCCCGTCGTACAACGCGTCGCCGATAGCGAAGACGCCGGGATTGGCGAGGCCGACCACGTCGCCGGCGTAGGCCGCGTCGAGCGACTCCCGCTCGTCGGCAAAGAGCCGCATCGCCCGCGAGAGCCGCACGTCCTTGCCGGTCCGGCCGTTGCGCACCATCATGTCGCGCTCGAACTTCCCCGAACAAACGCGAACGAAGGCGATCCGATCGCGATGCCGCGGGTCCATGTTTGCCTGAATCTTGAAAACGAAACCCGTAAACTCATCGCCCGCGGGCGAAATGCCGGCGCGCGCGGTCGGCAGCGGCGCCATTTCGATGAAGTTGTCCAGAAACAGCCGCACGCCGAAGTTCGTTACCGCGCTCCCGAAGAAGACGGGCGTGACCTCGCCGCGCAACATCGCTT
Organism: Candidatus Tumulicola sp.; assembly: GCA_039922955.1. Classification (GTDB taxonomy): domain Bacteria; phylum Vulcanimicrobiota; class Vulcanimicrobiia; order Vulcanimicrobiales; family Vulcanimicrobiaceae; genus Tumulicola. The sequence goes on along the minus strand of JBDTDR010000150.1, from coordinate 10,023 downwards.
CGCGGTCGAAGCTCTCGCCCGCGCCGTCGAGGAGGTCGATGCCGTCGCGAAAGCGAGCCAAGGTGTGGTCGTCGACGAGCTCGCGCAGGCGCTCATCGTCCACGGCGGTCGTGGTTTCGGCCGCACGCGTCGCACCGTGAGCGGAGCGTTCGAAAAGGTGCAGCGCGTGGGTGCGCCGATCGTACACGCCCTTGAAGTCCTCACCGCTGCCGAGCGGCCAGTTCATCGGATAGGCTCCGATGCCGAGAACTGTTTCGAGTTCGTCGAGCAGCTCGAGCGGGTCGCGGCTCGGGCGGTCGAGCTTGTTCATGAACGTAAACAGCGGAATGCCCCGCTCGCGACAGATCGCAAAGAGTTTTTTCGTCTGCGGTTCGACGCCTTTGGCGGCGTCGATCAGCATCACGGCGCTGTCGGCCGCGAGCAGCGTGCGATACGTATCTTCACCGAAGTCTTGGTGACCCGGCGTGTCGAGCAGGTTAAGCGTGCAACCGGCGTACGGAAACTGCAGCACGGTCGACGTAATCGAGATCCCGCGCTCGCGTTCGAGCGCCATCCAGTCGCTGGTCGCCTGGCGCTGACGCTTACGCGCCGACACTTGACCGGCAACGTGAATCGCGCCGCCGTAGAGCAGCAGCTTCTCGGTGAGCGTGGTCTTCCCGGCGTCCGGATGCGATATGATCGCAAAGGATCGCCGTTTGCGTACTTCTTCTTCGATCGTCATTGGTATTCGTTCAACTGTCGTCGGGCCGGTCGGTAGACGCGTAGTTCGTTCCCGCCCGAGGCACTCTCGTAAAGCAACGCGAGCGCGCCCGGAGCGCGATAGAACCGCACGTGCGGTGGAATCCGAAAACGATCGGATCCCCGCCGAACGTACGCTTCGTCACCGGATACGGAAATCGTGCAATCGCCGTACGTCAGCGAGGCGGGCGCCGCTACGGCGACCGCACCGGCCGGCAAATGCTCGAGCACGTACGACCGCCGCCCGGTCGATTCCGACGTTTGTATCAGGCATTCGGGAAGCGCCGAAAGCGCCCACGGAGCATCCCCCCTCAACCCAACCGTCGTACCGCGTCCGGTCGTACTCGAAGGCTCGGGCTTAGGCGCCACCGGTGCGTACACCGAGGCGATCTTGATCCGAATCATGTCCCGATTGACCCAGCCCGCAATCACCACCGCGGTCCCCAGCACGACGATGGTTGCGATAACGAAGTACCGCAGCATTTGAAGCCTCCAACACGTCAAACCGGGAGAGCGCCTCACCGCTCTCTTTCGAGTGTACGTTTTCGCGGTCGATGGCAACGCCCGCGTCGAGGATGGCCGCCCAGCGGCCGCGGCCTGTTTTCGGTGGTGGGGCGCGTCGTCTTTGGTTGGCGACTTTGGAAAGGTGGGTGGCGACGCCAGGAGCCAATGCGCTTGGTGCGTTTTCTTGTGCGCTACCGTTGAATCGCTTATTTGTTTGTTCGGCTTGCGGTTTTATGCGGCAATGTTTTGGGCTCGATTTGTTTTCACATCAAAAAGGATTTTCTATGCCGACGACTACCCGTGCAACCAAAGCCACCAAAAGAACAAACGGGAGCCAGCCGTTCGTCACCCATGTGAAGGGACTGCGCCGGCGCGCCGCCGCGCGATCGAGATTTTACAGCCGGTCCTGGCAACCGAGATCATCTGGGTTTTGCGCTAACGCTCCATGCAATTACCGCGAACGGAATCGACAGCGACAGCGTGAAGGAAGAATTCCAAGAGCACGCCGGCGACGAGCAAGAGCATGTCGCGATGGTGGCCGAGCGAATCGATCAACTCGGCGGCATTCCGAACTTCAATCCCGAGGGTTTAACTTCGGGCCCGGTTACTCAATATTCAAAGGTGCCGATCTCGTCGACAAAATTCGAGAAGACTTGATCGCCGAGCGGGTTGTGGTCGACCACTACCGCCATCTGATTCGTTATTTCGGCAAAAAAAAACCGACGCCCACGCACATGTTCAAGCGGATCCTCGCAGTCGAGGAAGACCACGCCAGCGTCACTCGAGTCGCGCGTTAGATATACGGCAAGAGATCGAAGAATTCATCGTCCTCATTCTTCCCGCCGTAGCCTTTGCCGACGTGCGCGACGGTTTCAATAAACCGAATCTCACGGATCCATTTGACCATTTTAAAACCGAGTTGGTTTTCAACGCGGAGGCGTAACGGCGCACCATGAATTTGCGGGAGTGCTGCATCGTTCATATCGTACGCGAGCAAACATTCCGGCTTGACGACATCCTCGAGACGTTGCGTATCGTAGTACGCTCCACCAAAGATTCCGTCACCAAACGAAATGAACTCAACAGCGCGTGCGTCCGACAAAGGTTTTACCACGGCCATCAGCCGCACCATCGAGATGCCACCCCACTGCGCGATTCCACTCCAGCCCTGGATGCAATGGTGCAGCGCGACGTGTTCGTCATGCCCTAGCGCCCGCATTTCCTCAAGGCTCAGTTCGACGGGGTTCTCCACGCAGCCCGTAACGCGTAGCCGGTAGTCGCGAAAGTCGCCCGCCGCGAGATCGTTCCATTCAGCGGAATCCGGCATCTTGCCGTTGGGCCAAAAGAATGGCGAGACATCCTCGCGCGTATAACGCCGCGCCGGATTGAAGCGCTTCAGCGCGCTCATGGCCAATTCGATCGGCAGAACGATCGTCTTGTGAAGTAACTGAATCGCTCGCGGATAGCGCCAGGCGACGACGTGCGCTACGATCCAGGACGCGATTACGACGGCAATGCCGATACAGCCGAGAATCAGCCCCTGTGGATGCGTATCGTTCGTGCCCAAAACGATATGGTTGAAGTTTCGCTGTGCCCCAGTTGACAAAACGAGGGCGACGTGCACAACCGTAAAGGCAATATAGCCGAGCAAGAGCAGGAAGTGAACCGAGCGCGCGCCTTGCCGGCCACCAAAGACGCGGGGATACCGCGGGAAAGCGTTGTCGATAGCGGGCGACATGGCGAGTCCGCTCAAGATGGAAAGCGGCGCCATGATAAAGACGACGCCGAAGTACGTTGCTTGCTGGAGCGCGTTGTACGCTACGAACCCGTTCGGCTCGACCGGGAAGTGGAAGGTCGCGTAGTGCACGAAGGTTTGCCAAGCGAAGGGAACGATCGCCCAGGATGTCGGAACCAGGCGCGGCCACTGACCGCTGACGAAGAGCATGACGACGTAGACCGCACCCGTAAAGACAAAGCCGTAATCGGTGATGAAGTGCCAGGAACGACCCATCCCAATCGTGTGCCGGTAACCGGGCAATGCAAGGAGCGGCGAAATGTAGCGAGCGTCCTCTTTCGCCGTCCAGACACGGTCTTTTGGGACTTCTACGGGTGTCAGTCGTAACCATTCCGTTCCCGGCGTACAGTCGTCGTTCCAATACAGGCGTGGATGGTCCATAAGGATCGAGAGGCCGCTGCGCATCAGCAGAAACAGAAAGAAGAAATTCGCAAAATGCGTCCAGCGGATCCACGCGGGAAAGCCGCGCGGCGCGCCGTTCGGCAGGCTACTGGTGATGCCGGCGACGGGCGAGAATGCCGAATGGATGCCGAACGCCAGCACCTGCACCCACGCGAGCGCGATCGGGATCGCGACGACCGCGACGAGCCAAATAATGTAACGGCGGCGTAAGACGACGGCCGAGCGCCGGTCGTCGGGCAAATGAACTCGTCGATGCGCTTCGTCGAAGCGGATCATGGGACTTCAAGGCCGTCTACGAGCAGTTTCAAAGCAACGGGAAGCCGACGCCTCGCTTCATAGGCCCACCACCCCAGTAAGGCTCGTAGCCGTAATACCCGTAGTACGGCTCCCAGTAGTCGCCGTTTCGCACTTCGATCAGATTCGGGTCGTAAGCGGGCGAATTCGCCACATGCTCCCGCGTCTGCTTGATGCGCACCTCGTTCCGCGTAACGCCGGCTACTGCCTCAGCAGGGATCAGGAAGTGTCGCTCGCCCAGGCCTAGAAAGCCGCCGGCGTCAACTTGCAGCATCCGGACCTTTCTTTCGCCCTTGTCGATGAACAAGGCGCTGACGTCGCCGATCGCGTCGCCGTGCTCGTCGATCACCTTACGGCCACGAATGTCCGCGCTGGGATCGGAGACGGTCAGGCCGGCATCGCTCAGCTTTACAAGGAGTTCGTCTTGGGCATTTTCGGTCATCGGAGCTTTCCTATTAGCCAGCTGCGTACAATCCTTGCGTACCCCCTAGGATTTAGCTTTAAACCAATCTAAGCCAACCCCCGGGAGCAAAGGCCTGCTGTATGGCTTTAAGAAGGCGTTTTTCCCGATTGCTCCGCTAACGCCGCGCAGACGGGCTGGGCAGACTCGATGTGTTTCCAATGAACGATTCGAGCGTCCACCGCCAACTTCGCGTTTGTCGCGGGTCGGCACCGCGCGACGTCCAGGGTGCGCTGGATGCGTTCGGTCCGCAACGGGGAATGCTGTACTATCACTTTTGCTCGCGCGACTCGGCGAACGCGGCGAGATCGGCGCCCTCCGTCCTATGCAAAGGAGTAGCCACCACGTCGAAGAAGCGGTTCAACGTGGGCGATCACGTCCGTTGGAATTCGGAAGCCGGCCGCGTGAGCGGAACGATCGTCAAGGTCGTGACCTCGCAGGTTGAATTCAAAGGATACACCGTGCACGCCAGCGCAGACGAACCTCAGTATCAGATCGAAAGCGACAAAACCGACCATATCGCAATGCATAAGGGTTCCGCTTTAACCAAGCTCTCGAAGTAGCGAAGGCACCGGCTCCATGCAACTCTTCGCGTTCGGTCACGGTACGGCGGGTGAGGCCGATCTCGCGGCATTAATCCGGGGGGCCGCTATCCGGCAATTCGAAGCGTCCCCAAGAGCCGCATCCATCCCCATAATATGACCGGCGACCCGGCTGCCGGAAACCGGGCGAACTAATTCTCCGCGGAAGCTATCGGACGTCAATCGTGGGTAAAATGAGACATGAAAATCGCAATTATTGGCACGAATTCTCGCGCGGAAGCGATCCGCAAGCTGGTTGCGACCGGTGGTTACGAAGTGTCCGTCGCCGGCAAAGTCACGGACCGCGCGGCGGGCGAGGAAGCCGCGAAGGTTTTGGACAGCGACGTTCTGATCTTGGCAGGCTCGCCCGAGGCTGGGGACGGCCTGGTCGGCCAAGCGGGTCGGTTTCGACCCGAAAGCATCATCATCGACGCTATGGACGGCCGAGCCGATCGCAGCGCTGCCGAAGCGTTTGCCCGCAGCCTCGGTTCTAATCGAATCGTGCGAGCGCTGATGATGGTGCCGGATCCGGGAGCAAACATCCTCTGCTGCGGCGACGATGCCGACGCCATGAACGTCGTGAAAGAGATTTTCCGCAACTGCGGCTGCATCCCGACCGATCGCGGTCCGCTTTCCAATGTCGACGAGCTCGAACCGCCCAGCGGGTCGCTCGACGAAGAGTTCGACACGCTGAAAGCCCGCAACACCGTCGTTAGCTCGTAAACGTCATCACGCCGGCCGCGAAACCAGTTTGCACCCCGCGGAGCGCTTCGCCGTCGCGCTACTGCGCCGGATCGGCCGCGGCCGCACCGCTCGCTGGGGTTATCGCCCCGGCCAAAAGGGTACAGAATGCTTCACGACGACACGCCGCGGTTTTCCGGCGTTCTTTTAAGGAGGCACGCATATGCGAGCAACATGGAAACCGTACGAGAAAGACGGAAAATCAACCGGTCGGGCGGCGCTGCCCGATAGCGTGTTTGCATTCCCGCGTCAACGTAAAGAACCTTTGACGAACGCGTCGCACGTGCGAAACGCGATCGCACGATTCGATCAAGTTGACGGAGTTTCAGACGACGATCGCGATTTGGCCTTTGCGAACATCAAGAAGGCGGCCAAATACTATCACGTAGATATTTCAGAAACGGCGTGGAGCGAACTCGGGAGCCGGCCGAGCACCGGCCGAACGGCGGAAGATCGCAAGGAATCGGCGCGCAAGTGAAATAGTGCGCGTAAGCGCGACTCTTACCCGCTCGAGTGGGGTCGCGAACCCACGCCGCGCCAACATCGCCCAAAGCTCGGCGCACGGCAACGGACCGATGGCTTTAGATCCTTGCCCCGCGCCCGGTAAGAAGGTTGACAATAAGTAGAATAACCGCGACAACGATTAGAATGTGGATTAGGCCGCCAGCGAGGTGAAAGGCAAAAAAGCCGAGTAGCCACAGAACGACTAGGATCACGATGATAGCCCACAAGATTCCGCCCATTTAACTTTTACCCCTTATTTGCGAGTAGCTCGTTAGTGGGATATACCCTTCTGCGCCTGCCGCGAATCAAGAAATCCGACGAAGAGCCGCTGCAGGATCCCTCCTTGCGGAGTGCGATCGAACAGCGCGCCCCAACGCTCGAGATTGTGGATCTCATCCGGCGCCTCGCGTGCGAGGAGCTCGGCCATCCGCCAATTATTCATGAGTTTTCCGCTAGCCATCGTATCTCGGAAATGAACTTGCCAGGTATCGTCCGGATCGACGCTGCCAATGGCTGCGGCGACGCCCCCTTCCGCCACGACCGTATGCGCCTTGCCGAGAAGCGATCTACAAACGATCGCGACGCGCGCCCCCGCCCTCGCAGCCGCGATCGCAGCCTGATGTCGTCGAAAACGACGGATATGAGCACGTTCGACCACGATTCCGCCTCCTAGGCCCTGCCAGCCTACAGTGTTAGTCCGCGGAAGAAAGACAGTCCGTGCGGTTTCCGGCAAAAGTTAGCAACCCGCTACTCCAGCCGCATGCGCGCGGCACCGATCGAGTGATCGCCCATTCCGTAATAGACGTCGAAGACGCGATCGCCTAAGTCCGGGCGTGGATCGAGCCCGGTCGGGAAAACGACGTTGTCGACCACGCCGACGCGCTCGCGCTCCGTTGTCGGCGAGAAGATCGGTTTGGGGGAACGATAGAGGATCCGATCCGGTCGCTCGATATCGTGAATGACGAGTCCGCCGCTATAGCTGAGCGACGGTTTGCTTTCGTGATTGTCGACTAAGTCGACGCCATGGAAAACGGACATCCACCCTTCGGCGATCCGCACCGGAGGCGTGCCCGCCCCGATCTTGACCGACCCCCAGTTGGCGTCCGGGGAAAGCACTCCCACGCTTTCCTTGACGTTGAGCAGGTTCGCGCGATCTTTTAACACCGGACGAAGCGGAACGTACGCGATGCGAATCGATTCGCGGTCCTCAAACGGCATGCGTTCGATCATCGGAATGGCCGCGCGACCGTCGACGGCGGAGATATGCAGCATGGGACGGTGATAGAACGCCAAACTCTTTACGCCGCCGGGCGAGCGAACCGGTTCGGGAAAGAACGCGGCGTCCTTGTCATCGCCGATGATGGCACCGGTGCCCTCGAAGCGCATCAGTCCGACGCGCTCCCAGCGGTACGCGTCTTGGGATACGGCAATCGCGATGCGCGGACCGTCGGGTCCAAACGCGGTGTACGCCATCACATACGCTCCGAGAACGGCGACGTAGGTGACGCGCGGGTCCTCGCAGCCGTATCCCGGATGCGGGCGAATTTCGTATTCGGCTTCGGGCACGAGCGCGTAGTCGAGCCGCCGCACGTCGACGCCGCGATCGGATGGGCGCGCGAGAACGGTCCCCACACGCGAGATGTTCCCCGTCGCCACGCAACGCGGATAGAGCAGCAGCTCGCCCCCCGGCGCCCGGGTCGCCGCCGGATTGAGAATGCCGCCGGCCTCGTTGGGATCGCCGTCGGGCTTGAGGACGACGCCCAGCCGATCGATGTGAACGTCGAGCCGGCCGCCGGATTCGCGAGCCTGCGTACGGTGTTTGGGGAACAACATCGCGAAAGTGTCGTCCGATCTAGGCGAGGCCTTGATTGGGGTTTAGTTGCCGAGGACTAGGGCAAGAACGTCGAAGCGATTGACTCGTCACTGGGCGTTACCACCTCCACCCGAACGCCCCGGCGGTAAACGCTGTTGGGAACGATCCACAAGGTATAGGTGCGATAACTCGTCGAGGGCTCGCCGCCGTCGGCTGGTTCCTGCTCGAAGGCGACCACTCGCACGCGCTGGTCGTTCGCCCGAATCGACTCGATGATCTGCTTGTATCCCGTGCGAACGTGGGGGCCCATCATGAGGATCACGCCGAACTCTCCACGGAAATGAACCGGAGCATGGATGCCGAGTCGCGCGAGATCGGCCGGGTCGCGTACCACGAGAATTTGGTTGCCGCCCGGAGCGGTCGTGGTCCCCACTGCGAGCGTTTTCACGCGGACCTCCCGGCAGCCGACCAGGAGCAAGAGCGCGGCCAGCGCCCACCAGCGTTTCACGGCCGACGCCTTCGCCCGCGCGCCCCCGGCCGCCCCCCGCGCGGACGCCCGATTTCACGAGCGGCTGACTCCCAGCCTCCAATGTCATTGTGGTCGGTGGCGCCGAGAAGCTACCCTAAAAGTCGTTCATGAAGACTCTGCGTCGTTTGGCGTTGGGAACCGATCTCATCGCCCTAGGAACCATTATGCTCGGGAGTTGGACGCGCATCAACGGCGCCGGTGAGACGTGTCCGGATTGGCCTCTCTGCCACGGGAGACTCGTCCCTTCGATGGCCGGCGGAACTCTATGGGAGTGGACCCACCGGACCTTGGCGTTTTTCGTCGCTCCGCTGGTGATCGCTTTGATCGTCGTGGCGTGGCGTAAACGCGACCGTTCCCCGTTCATCGCACCGACGGTGGGAATCATCGCGGCCTTGTTCTTGGCACAAGTCTTGCTCGGCGCCGTGACCGTTCGACTCGACAACAGCCCGATGTCGGTCGTCTTGCACTGGGGAACGGCGATGGCGTTCATCGCGGCTCTTTCGGGCATGGCCATCTTCGCCGCCGCCGCCGAAGCCGCGGAGAATCCGGTGCCGGCCCGGGCGCGCACCGGAATCCAACTCAGCGCCGTTTTGGCCGTCACCGCAACGATTGCGTTCGCAACGATGTGCATCGGGGCATACGTCAGTTCGAGCGGAGCGGGGCTCGCTTGCCTTTCGATCCCGGGATGCGCGGGAAGCGTGGTCGTATATACCGACGGACAGTACGTCCAGATGCTGCATCGCCTCGCCGCCGGCGCAACGTTGGTCAGCGCCGCCGGGTCGCTCGCGTTCGCGTGGGCCCGCCCGGCGTCGAATCGCACTCGCGTTGCGGCCACCGTCGGCGTCGCACTCGTTTGCGTTCAGGTATTGCTGGGATTGCTCAACGTGGCTTTGCGTTTACCGATGGAACTCCGCGAAGCGCACGCCGCCAACGCGGCGCTCACGTTTCTGGCGTTCGTCGTCGCGGCCATTTTTGCGGCCCTCGACGCAAACCCACTGAGAAGCGGCGCCCGGGCGGTCGTGAGCCGGTGAAAACGATGCTGGCGCGCGTCAACGATTATTACGAGCTTTCGAAGCCGCGCATCATCATGCTGCTGCTGATTACGACTGCCGCGGCGATGGTCATGGCGGCCCGCGGTCTTCCGTCACTTGGGTTGGTGCTCTGGACGCTCTTAGGCGGAGCCCTCGCGGCGGCGTCGGCAGGCGCGTTGAACTGCGCCTACGATGCCGATATCGATCGCTTGATGAAGCGCACGAGCGAGCGTCCCATACCGCGGGGACGCATCTCGGTGCGCGATGCGGTGCTGTATGCCGTGGCAGCCGGCGCGATCGGCTTTGCGATCCTCTATTTCTGGGTCAACCCGCTGGCGGCGTGGCTCTCGCTGGCGGGAAATTTCTACTACGTCGTCATTTACACGATCTGGCTGAAGCGGACGACGCCGTTGAACATCGTGATCGGCGGCGCGGCCGGAGCGGTGCCGCCGCTGGTCGGGTGGGCGGCGGTGACGCATACGATCGGCGGCCCGGCGCTGGGGCTTTTCGCGCTGATATTTCTCTGGACGCCGCCCCATTTTTGGTCGCTGTCGCTCACGACCGAACTCGACTACGCGAAGGCGCGGATTCCGATGCTTCCCAACGTCTACGGCGAGAGACGTACGAAGCT
>JBDTDR010000149.1:0-11448 GCA_039922955.1 Candidatus Tumulicola sp. | reverse complement strand
AAGCGACCGCGGCGCGCCGGCGCGCAACGGCTTCTACGTCGAGCGGTTTAGGACGATGGCCCTGGATATGGTCGATCGGTTCGTCATTGCGTTGCCCGGGGCGAATCGCACGTTCGAGGCATTGCGCACGCGGGGCGTGCGCACCGCCGTGTTGAGCAACGGGTGGAACCCGCTGCAGCTTCGAAAGGCGCGTTGCGCCGGATTCGAAGGGCCGGTATTGGCCAGCGCCGATATCGGCAAACGCAAGCCGGACGCGTGCGCGTTTGAAACCTTGATCGAGACGCTGGGCACCGCCGCGGAAAACACGTGGTACGTCGGCGACGATCCGTGCGCCGACGTCGAAGGGGCGCGCGCCGCCGGGCTACGCGCCGTTTGGATCGACGCGGAGAAGAAAACGTTTCCTCCCGATCTGGCTCCACCGCCCTTTACGATTCACGCCCTAGAAGAACTGGCGGACCTCGTGACGTCCCCGTCGCAAATCGGGATGCGCTAGGTGCGGCGTCGGGAGTTGTTCCGCAACCTGTTAACGCTGCTCGCACTCGTCGTCGCGTGCGCCGCGCTCGGCCGGGCCGGTGCGGCAAGCGACTATCAGTCCAAGCTGATCGATCTCGATCGTCGCTACACGTTTTGGTCCTTCGAGCAGAATCCGACCTACGCGACCGATTCGGGTATCCACACGTACGACGCCCGCCTAGCGGAGTTTTCACCGGCAGCTCAAGCCGCCGCGATGTCCCGCCTCCGGGCATTTCGCGACGAGCTTGCGGCGCTGCAGCCGCCCGCGGATGCGACGCCGCACGAGCGCGTGGACTATTTGCTGATCCGCGCCGACATCGAAGGCGACGGGTGGAACCGTACGGTGCTGCGCGGGCTGCAGCGCAACCCGAGCATCTACGAAGGCGAGTGCGCCAACGGAATTTTCTCGATCGTCAAACGCCGGTACGCGCCGGATGAAGTGCGCGCGCGCGACGCGATCGCGCGGTTGCGCGCCTGCCCGCGCGTCCTCACCGAGGGCGAGGCGAACCTGACCGATACGGTGCGCGAGTTCGCGCAGATCGCCTCCGAAGACGTTCGCGACGGCGATTCGCTCTACACGACGACGCTCGGCGGCGTCGCGCGCGGCGCCACGCCGGGAACGCAGCGCGAGCTGCACGCGGCGGTCGCCACGGCATTGGCGGCGCTCCACGCGTACCGGGTTTGGCTCGACGCGCACATGTCGCAATTTCACGCCGGCGGCTTCGCCGTCGGTAAGAAAGAGTACGAATGGTACTTGCACCGCGTCCTGTTGCTGCCGTTCGACAGCGACGAGGTGGCGGCGATCGGACGGCTCGAACTGGCGCGGGACCGCGCTTTGGAAGGCTGGGAAGCAAACCTTGACGCGCACGCGCCGGCGCCTCCGCCGCAGCCGGCGTTCGCGACCAAGGCCGCCTTCCTGCACTACTACGAGGAAGCGCTCGCGCGCTTAACCGGGTTTATCACCGCGCACGGGATCGTCGACATTCCATCGTACGTGGGCCCGTTCCATATCGTCGAAGTGCCCAAGGCGCTGGCGGCGACCTATCCCGGAGGTTTCATGAATCCTCCGGCGATGTTCTCAAGCGATCCGGAGGGCTTCTACTTCGTCCCGGATTTCAGCGTCGCCAACGATAGCTTTTTCGCGGCTGCGGCGCGGCAATCGGTGCTGCCGATCCTCGGCCACGAAGGCATTCCCGGACACTTTTTGCAGTTCAGCTACGCGTATCACAACCCGGATTTCATACGACACGTGCACGACGACGGCGTTTTTGCCGAGGGCTGGGCCTTTTACGGCGAGGAGATGCTGATGCGGGAAGGCCTGTACGATCGCGAGCCGGCCGCCCGGCGCCAGGTGATTCACCTCATGCGCCACCGGGCGACGCGCATCGGCGTCGACGTGGCGCTGGCTACCGCGGCGATGACGCTCCCCGAGGCGATCGTCTATTTTCAAAAAAATGCCGGAGTCGATTACGCCACGGCGCGCGGCGAGGCCACCCGCTTCGCGATGGACCCCGGCCAAGCCATCGACTATCTCGTCGGCAAGACCCAGATCGAAACGCTGATGGGCCTCGTCCGCGACTCGGAGGAGAAAAGCTTTAGCCTGCGGCGCTTCCACGATCGCCTGCTCTCCTACGGGACCGTGCCGTTTTCGACGATTCGCTACGAGTGGCTGGGCGATGACGCGTGGCTCGGGCAGGGGGTTCTGGAGCCGGTGGCGCCGCAAGAGTTACCATGAGCCCACGCATCACGAGCGGCTCGCTCGGCAGCCGCAAACTGCGCTCGCCCAAGGGGATGCACGTGCGTCCGACGCCGGGGCGCGTCAAGGAATCGCTGTTTTCGATCGTCGCCGATCGGCTTGACGGTGCGCGCGTGCTCGATCTGTTTTCCGGCACCGGCGCGATCGGCTTTGAAGCGGCTTCCCGCGGCGCCGCACGCGTCGTCGCGGTCGAGTCGCATCGCGAAACGGCCCACGCCATCGAGGAGGCCGCGCGAAATCTCGGCGTCGAGCACGTGGTGAGCGTCTTCGCCGCGCCGGCCGAACGCGCGCTCTATCGCTTGGAAGGACCGTTCGATCTGGTGTACCTCGATCCGCCATACGCAAGCGAGGTTCCGCTGCAACTGTTCCGGCTGCTGCGGGAACGCAGCCTCTTGGCTCCGGGCGCGCTCGTCGTTTACGAACACGCGGCGCGAACGATCCTCCCGGACATACCGGGGTATCGTTCGTCGCGCGAAGAAGTCTACGGCGATGTCGCCCTCGCCTTCCTGGCGCCGGAAGCGTCCGCAGCTTGACCGACGGTAAATTATCGCGCCGCACCCGCGCGATTTATCCGGGCTCTTTCGATCCGCCTACTTACGGTCATCTCGACGTCGTCGAACGGGCCGCTAAGTGCTTCGGCGAACTCCTCGTCGCGATCGTGGTGAACCCTCAGAAGCGCAGTCCGATGTTCTCGCTCGACGAACGCGTGGCGATGCTTCGGGAGTCCATCGCGGGCATTTCCAACGCTCGCGTCGAGCATTTTCGCGGACTGCTAGCCGACTACGCTAAGGCGTCGCAGGCCGACGTGATCGTCAAGGGCCTGCGGGTCATTTCGGATTTCGAGAGCGAAATGTCGGCGGCAATGATGAACCGATCCCTTTCCGACGTCGACACCCTTTTCCTGATGTCGGATCAAAAATATTCGTTCGTGAGCTCCAGTTTGGTCAAAGAAGTGTTTTTTCTCGGCGGTGACGTGGCGTCGCTCGTGCCCGATCCGGTGCTGCGCGTGATGACGGCTAAGCGCACCAGCTTACAAGACTCTCGTTCTTAACGGAGGTAGAAATGTCGGTCTATCGCGTGTTGGATAAACTCGAAACCTACGTACACGAAGGTACCTGGCTACCCGCGGGTTACCGCGTTTTATCCGAAGAGCGCCTGCTCGAACTCGTCGAGAAAGTGCGCGCGTCGCTGCCCGAGGAGGTTGGTCGGGCGAAGATCATCGCGAAGGACCAAGATCGCGTGATGCGCGCCGCCCAGGAGAAGGCGCAGGCCATCGTCGACGAAGCGGCGAGCAAGCACGAAGAGCTGCTCGATCAAAACGAGATCGTGCAGCGCGCGCGCACGACCGCCGAAGTGGTCTTGCGTGAGGCCGAAGAAGGGGCGCGCAGAATTCGCGAGGGCGCGGACCGCTACGCCGCGCAAGTTCTTACCGAAATGGAAGGCCGTCTCGCGGGAGCGATCGGCGCGGTCCGCAAGGGACGCGAATCCCTCGCCGGCCGGCCGCAGGCGCCGGTTTCGAGTGCGCAGCCGCCCGCCGGCCAGCCACTCGCGGATGCTGCCGCAAAGAGCAAGCGTGCGGCCTTCGACTCGCAAGTCGCGGGTGAAGACACTGCCGCCCTCGAGTCCGTGGAAGCCTAGCCTGCGCCCGTGTGGCACGTCGGCGATTGGGTATAACGGTGCGATGAAGCGTTTCGCGGGCATGCTCGCGCTGGCAGGCTTACTGGCTGCGCCGGCAATAGCCGACCAATTCGCCGGCATTTCGGGACACGTGACCAACGTGAAAACCGGTCAGCCGATCGAACGAGCGACGATCACGTACTATCGCGCGCCGTACATCGAAAACGTGACGGTTCTAAAGAGACTCGAAACCGATCGGCACGGATACTTCAGCGACATCACGCTCGAACCCGGACGGTATATCGTCATGGCTGAGGTGCCCGGGAAGGTGTTGGGATGCGCCGTCGACGACGTGATGAACGGGGAGATTGCTCGGATAAAAATTGAACTCGGCCGCGATACGATCGTGTGCTCGGGCCCGCGCGTTCATCCGACGCTAGTCGATCCCAACGCCACCGCCGACGTCTATCGGATTTAAACCGGCGGCGCCTGAACGTTGTGCGCGAAAGCCTCGAGCCGGGCCCGATCGATCGCTTTGACGCGCCCGCGGTCGAGTTCGACCGCATCGGCATTTTTTAAGCGCAGCAGCGCGCGCGCCGCCATGTCGCGCACGGTTCCGGCGGCCGCGGCAATCTGTGCCTGCGAAAGGTTTTCGACGCCGGGAAGGCCGCGCGTCATGCCGACCGATGCCCGCGCGTAGCCGAGCAAGAACTTCGCAACGCGTTGCAGCACGTGAGCGAACGCGAGGTCGGCGATGGTGTCGATCGAGCGTCGCCGCGCTTGCGACGAAGCGATGAGAAATCCGAGCGCCAGTTCGGCATCGTTGCGCGCCGCGTGAATGACCGCTTCGCTCGGCAGCGTCACCACGGTTGCGTCGGTGAGGGCTTCGGCCCGCGTGGTGGCTCCGCCGCCGTCGAACGTGCCGCTCTCGTTGAGGGTATCGTGGGTCAGGCGCTCGCCGATCGTATGGGTTTTGCCGTCGGGCGAGAGTAGCGTGTAGATGACCTTGCCGGTTTTGACGATGCCGAGATACGGCCACATTTCGCCTTCGTCGAAGATCGTATCGCCGGATTTGTAGCTGCGCTCGCTCATTTGCCCGGCCAGCTCTTTGATCGTGTTGGCCTTCGCCTGGGTGAACTGCGCCACGTGCACCAGGAGCGTTTCACCATCGGCATGCTCGTCGATCCGTTCGAGCCGGATCGTCCAGCGATTGCTGCCGAGGTTGCGGGCGTCCCACGAGAACCGGCCGGCCCGCAGCTGCGTCATCTCGTTGCGCAGGGCGCGCGGATCGGTTTCTTCGTTGATCTCCAGCGCCGTTCCAACCTGAAGCCTGTCGAAAGCCTCGAGGATTTGATCGGTCTTGGACGCGGGAGAGAGCGACCGAGCGTCGAGGGTGATGGCAGCGGGGCGATTGATCGGCATATCGCGCCCGTTTTAGGGATGGCCCGCCGCGGCGCCTGCCGAAGGCGCGAGCCATGACCACGCCCATCCACGACAACGACATCGTCATCCTCGGCGGAGCCCGCACGCCGTTCGGCAACCTCGGCGGGGTGCTGCGCGACCTGACCGCGACCGATTTGGCCGTGGCCGCCGCCGAGGCGGCGATCGCCCGGAGCGGCGTTCCGAAGGAGCGGATCGACGAGGTTGTTTTCGGCAACGTTATGCAGACCAGCTCGGACGCGATCTATCTGGCCCGCCACGTTGGCCTGCGGGCGGGTTTGCCGATCACTACTCCCGCGCTTACGCTCAACCGGCTGTGCGGCTCGGGCTTGCAGGCGATCCTGTCGGCGGGGCAGTCGCTGGCGCTGGGCACGGCAAGCTACGCGCTCGCCGGCGGAAGCGAGAACATGAGCCAGGCTCCACACGTCGTGCGAGGCGCCCGCAAAGGGTTTGCCTTCGGGCAGAACGTCGCGTTCGAGGACTCGCTCTGGACGGCACTCACCGACTCGTACGGCGACACGCCGATGGCCATCACCGCCGAGAACCTTGCGAAAAAGTACGGTGTTTCGCGCGAGGAGTGCGACGCGTTCGCGCTGACGAGCCAGGAGCGCGCCCTGGAAGCCCAATCAAGCGGCTATTTTGCCGAGGAAATCGTGCCGGTTGACGTTCCCGGGCCCAAAGGGACGACGGTCACCGTCGCCAAGGACGAAGGCCCGCGCGCGGGTCTCTCAATGGAGAAGCTCGGCAAGCTGCCCGCGCGGTTCGTCAAAGACGGGGTCGTGACGCCGGGCAACGCCAGCGGCATCACGGACGGCGCGGCGGCCGTGGTCCTGACGACGGTCAAGCAGGCGCGGGCCGACGGTTTCGCGTGGCTCGGCCGCTTGGTGGCCGCCGGCGTGGTCGGCGTCGATCCGAGCATCATGGGCATCGGTCCGGCGTTCTCGATTCCGAAGGCGCTCCAACGTGCCGGAATCGCCGAGAAAGACCTTGCGGTTATGGAGCTCAACGAGGCATTCGCGCCCCAAGTGCTCGCGTGTCTGCGAGAAATGGGCTCCGGGAATGGCCTGCGTCTCAACCCGCACGGCGGCGCGATTTCGCTGGGACATCCGCTCGGCGCGTCGGGAGCCCGGCTGGCGATCACGACCTTGCATGACTTGCAGCAACGCGGCGGCGGATACGGCGTCGCTTCGGCCTGCATCGGCGGTGGCCAGGGCATTGCCGCCGTTTTCAGCGTGGAGTGACGTCACCACCGCCCGTGAAACGGCGTTTCCCGCTCGCGCGGCTGTGGGACGTCGTGGCCGTCGCGGCGATCGCCTTCGTGCTCTGGAAAATCTTCATTGCGCCGCGTTCGTTTACGGCTGCCGCCGGCGCGCAGCGCGTCCCGCTTGCAACCTTTGAAACGCTCGACGGCGGTGCGTTTCACGTCGCCGACGCGCGCGGACGGCTGCTCTTTCTCGACTTCTACGCGTCGTGGTGCGAACCGTGTAAGGTCGAGCTGCCGTTGGTGGAGGCGTGGGCAAAAAACCATCCCGACGCGATCGTCGTTCCGGTCGACGTCGCCGAGCCGCGTGCCGTCGTCGGCGCGTTCGCGCGCAAGTACGGTTTACGCCGCGTTGCGTTCGATCCGGCCGGCAACGCGCAAGGCATTTTTGCGATCGGCGGCTTCCCTACCGTCATCGTCGTCGATCCAGCCGGCCGTATCCGCGCGAAATGGGTAGGCCTGAACCCGGCCATCGCACTGGCGATGACCAACGCCGAAAAAACGCTCGGCGCGGCGCGTTAACTCGCGATGCGCGCCGTTAACGGCCTTTCCACTGCGGTTTGCGCTTTTCGAGGAACGCGCCGGTACCTTCTTTGATGTCTTCGGTGTCGACCAGGGTGCCAAACTCGAGGGCTTCGATTTCGAGGGCATCGTCGATCGAAAGATGCGCGCCGTTGTTGATCGCGCGCTTGCAGGCGGCGATCGCCAACGGGGCTTTCGAGGCGATGACGCTCGCGATGGCCTTGGCTTCGGTCATGAGCGCGGTGAGCGGCACGACTTTTTGAACCAGGCCGATGCGGAGCGCCTCCTGCGCGTCGATCATCTCGCCGGTGAGGCAAAGGTACATCGCCATGCCACGGCCCACCAGGCGAGTCGTGCGCTGGGAGCCGCCGTAGCCGGGGATCAGCCCGAGATTGACTTCGGGCTGGCCGAACTTCGCATTTTCGGCGGCAATGAGGATGTCGCCGGCCATCGCGAGTTCGCAACCGCCGCCGAGGGCGAAGCCGTTGATGGCCATGATGACCGGCTTGCGCAACCGCTCGATCTTGCGCGTCAGGGCCTGCCCGAGGCGCGCTTGATCCGCGCCGCGTCCGGCACTCGGGAGGGCATTGAGTTCGGCGATGTCGGCGCCGGCGGCGAACGCCTTTTCACCGGCGCCCGTAATGATGACGGCGCGAACGTCGGGATCGGCCTCGAGTTGCGAGAGCGCCTGGGATACCTCCGCCAGAAGCGCGGTGCGCAACGCATTGAGAACGCCCGGCCGATTGAACGTAATGATTCCGGCCGGTGCCGCGACTTCAACGACGATGTCCTCGTAAGGGGCCGGATTACGCATAGTCGTAGAATCCCTTTCCGCTCTTGCGGCCGTAGCGCCCGGCCAGTACCATGCGCTTGAGCAGCGGCGGGGCGGCCATCATCGGATCCTTGAATTCGTCGAACATGATTTCGGCGATGTAATACGTCGTATCCAGCCCGACGAAATCGAGTAGCTCGAACGGTCCCATCGGGTAGCCGCATCCGAGTTTCATCCCCTTGTCGATGTCTTCTTTGCTCGCCAGGCCCCCTTCAAGGACTCGAACCGCGTAGAGCAAGTACGGAATCAGCAGGCGGTTGACCACGAACCCGGGCGTGTCCGCAGCGAGTATCGGCTCCTTGCCGAGCCGCGTCGCAAAGGCGAAGAGGGCGTCGATCGTCGGTTGCGTGGTCGCGATGGTCTTCACCACCTCGACTAGCTTCATGATTGGGACGGGGTTGAAGAAGTGCAAGCCGGCGACTTTATCGGGACGCCGCGTTTTCGCGGCGAGTTCGATGACGCACAAGCTCGACGTATTCGTGCAGATGATGGCGTGCGGCGCGAGCAGCTCGTCGAGCTGGCGAAAGAGCGCCGTCTTGATTTCAACGTTTTCGACGATGGCTTCGATGACGAGGTCGCACGCCTTCAAGTCGGCGACATCGGTCGTCGCGGTTATGCGCGCACCGGCCGCATCGCGATCGGCCGGCGACAGTTTGCCCTTCTCCACGAACTTGTCGAGCGATTTGGCGATCGCCGACATCCCGCGGTCGAGGGGCTCTCGCGCCACCTCCATGAGCACGACGTCGAGTCCGGCGATGGCGCACGTTTGCGCGATGCCGTTTCCCATCAGGCCGGCGCCGCATACGCCGACGGTACGGATCTCTGACACGAACGTTCCCCCTTTGGAAAGAAGCAGTCTGGAGTTACCTTATGATTTGATAAAGGCGCAGGTCCATTCGTTGCGTTGCGGGGAAGTCACCTTTACTCTATACTGGGAGCCGTCTGGCGGTTGCCGCTTTTTTGAAGATGGGAGAGCACGTGCGGATCGCGTATCACGAGGCATTGGAGGGGACGCGACTGGACGTCGTGCGTCTTGGAGCGCTCGTCGGCGACGCCATCCGCGTAGCCGTCGACGCGCTGAACAGCCGCGACGCCGCGGCCGGAGCTCGGGTGGTTGCCGGCGACGATGTCGTCGACGATCTGCGCCGTCGCGTGGAGGCTAACTGCATCGAGCTGATTTGGCGTCAGCAGCCGGTCGCGGGTGAGCTGCGTGAGATCGCGGCGATGCTCGAGATCGCTACCGACCTCGAGCGCATCGGCGACTACGCCGTGGACATCGCAAAGAATGCAATCAAACTCTCCGACCAGGCGATGCGGCCGCAAAAAGTCGAGATCGACCGGATCGCGGGCGTCGCGCATGCCATGCTGCTGGATGCGATGCGCGCGTACACCGAACGCAACGCCGGCCTCGCAAGCCAAGTCATCGATCGCGACGATCAGGTCGATAAACTGTACAAACGCAGCATCAAGCTGCTGCAGGAGGAGATGCGCACCGATCCCGACATCGTCCGGCCGGGAACGCGATATCTCTTCGTGCTGGCGTCACTGGAGCGGGTGGGCGATCGGGCTGGAAACATCGCCTGGCATACGAAGGACATGATCGGCGCCGAGTGAGCACCCCGCTCCCGCGCGATGAGTTCGCCGTCACGCAACGGTACGTTTATTTGAACCACGCTGCGGTCGGCGTGCTGCCCGCCTCGTCGGTCGGGGCGATCGAAGAACTCGTGCGCGCGCATGCGGATGCCGGCGTGCTCGGCACCTATCCTTACGACGATCGAATGCCGGAGTACCGCGAGCGAATCGGGCGCTTCATCGGCGCGAAGGGCAGCGAGATCGCCACGATTGCGAGCACGAGCGCCGGCGCGAACGTCGTGGCGCTGGGCATCGACTGGCAACCCGGCGATGCCGTCCTGTTGTGCGACAACGAGTTTCCGTCCAATGCCGTGCCCTGGGTCGCCTTGCGCAAACGCGGCGTCGAGGTGCGGTTGCTCTCGACACAGGCGGAACGTCTCACGCCCGACGTCCTGCGGCGGGAAATGACGTCGCGAACGCGCGCGGTAGCGCTCTCGTGGGTATCGTATGCCGACGGCTATCGGCACGACCTGGCCGGGTTGAGCGAAATCGCACACGACGCCGGCGCGCTGCTCTGCGTCGACGCGATTCAAGGCCTGGGGGCGTTGCGGCTCGACGTAGGTGAGACCGGAATCGACGCGCTCTACGCCGGGGCCGGGAAGTGGATGATGGGCCTGCACGGCGTGGGCTTCCTGTACGTCCGCGGGGATCTCGTGGATCGTCTTGCGCTAGCCATGCCGGGCTGGCGCTCGATGGCGGACATCTGGGATTTCCACCGCTACGATCAGGCCTATTCGCCCGACGCCGTGCGGTTCGAAGGCGGAACGCCGAACTTTCTCGGCACGGTCTCGCTCGTAAAATCGATCGAGCTCTTCGAGCGCAGCGGCCCGGCTGCGATCGAGCGCCACGTGCTGGCGCTAACCGATCGCCTTTGCGAGGGCCTCGAGCGCGCGGGTGCGGTACTGCGCACGCTGCGAGGACCGGACGTTTCTTCGGGCATCGTGACCTTCGCCATGCCGGGCAGCGACAGCGTGGCCCTCGGGCGAGCGCTGCAGAAGAACGGCGTCGTCACGACCTACCGCCCGAGCGGCATCCGCGTCGCGCCCCACGGCTACAACACTTGCGACGAAATCGATCGACTGCTGGAGATCGCTACGCACGCGCGCGACGCTTCGGCTAGGGTTTGAGCGCCGATGACGTCATGACGGCGTCGGTCATTCCGTGGATGAGGCGTTTGTCGGCCGGTGCGATGGTTGCGAGAATGCCGCCGAGCTGCACCGCGTCTTCGCCGGTGACGAAATAGTAGGGGCAGAGACGCACGCGGCCGTCGTAGGTGCGAATCTCGTCGCTCTCGCGATCGAAGTAGGCTTGCTTTAGGCGCTTGCCTTTGTGGAACTGCTGGAGAATGTACGGCGTCGTGTCGAAGGAAGCGAGGGCGGTAGCGATCGTCGCGGTCCATTCGTCTTTGGTGAGATCGTTGGCGATCTTTACGCCTCGCGACCCCCATGCCAGCGCCGAAAATCCGGAAGGCTTAACGACGTAATCCCGCTCGCTCTTTCCTAAGTCGATCAGGCTGCGGAAATTCGAAATGGGTTCGCCGCCGGCTTTCAAGCCCGCGATCACGGCCTGGGGCGGCAACGGGCGCGGATCCATGACCCACGTTTTTGGAAAGATGACGCGCAGCCGTTCGAACCGCTCTTTCCCGAGCTCGCTGCGCCACAGCGGCGCCAGCGCGTAGTGGTGAAAGAGCGCGAACGCGAGTTTTTCTTCGAGGTTTGCCTTCGGCGGCGGCGTCATTTTGACGCGGTTGTGACGTGCCGCGTAGAGCATGAGTTCCTGTTTCGGCACGTTGAGCAAATCGAAAAGCTCGAAGTTGCGATAGATCGCGTCCAGGCGCTCCTCGCGACCATCCTCGTGACGGATGAAGAGGCCTCC
>JBDTDR010000148.1:0-10047 GCA_039922955.1 Candidatus Tumulicola sp. | reverse complement strand
CGGAGCCATCCTGGGCATCCCGCTTGGGATTCTGCGCGGAATGCACACCGACGTGCGCCCGACCGACCGGCCGGGCGTGATGTATCTCGGCTCATCCTGGGTGACGATAACGATCTTTATTGCGGCGTTCGGTTTGCGAAGCGTCATTCGGCTGATGATGCCGCAGCGCGGAAGCCTTTCGAGCGCGATCGGCGACGGACTGCTGGCGTTCGCGATCGCCTTCATCGTCGCCAGTTACGCGATCATCTTTCGCAAATACCAAGAAGAGGTCGCCGGGCGCCTGGTCGTCGCGCCCGCCCCGCCCGAAACCCCGTAGGCACATCGCCCGCTTTAGGGCGGCGTGGGTTGCGGCGGGTAGCTTTGCTGCGGCGGGTAGCCTTGCTGCGGCGGGTAGCCTTGCTGCGGCGGGTAGCCTTGCTGCGGCGGGTAACCTTGCTGCGGCGGCGGCGTTGGGAGCGGCGTGGATTTTGATTCGTCGTTAGCGAAGCGGCCGAACGTTGCCGGATCCTTTCGGAACAGGGCTTCGAGGTCCGAAACGCGATGATCGTCGCGCGGATGATCGGAAAGCATCTCGAACTGCCCGCCGCTCCCCGGTTTGGATTGGAGACGCTGGAAAAGCCAGACCATGCCGTAAGGGTTGAAGCCGGCTTGCGCGCACGTAAACGCGCCGGCCCGATCGGCGTTGCTTTCGTCGGCGCGCGAGAAGGTCATCGCTTGCGCGCCAGCGCCCAAACCGACGGCCATCTGCCCGAGAAGATTGTTCCCCATCAGCATGCCCAGGAGGCCGGCCGCGACCTGGAGGCCCTGGTCCTTGTGGGCGTTGTTATAGACGTCGTGGTGAACGTCGTGCGAGACTTCGTGACACAGCACGGCGGCGAGTTCGTCCTGATTTTTCGCAAACGTCATCATCGCCGTCGTGACATAGACGTTTCCGCCCGGAACCGCGAACGCGTTCGGCGACCGGCCGTTGACGAGAATAAAATGAAACGGCGTGAAATACTGCGCGCCGGCGACGCTCGCGATGCGCGTTGCGACGGGGTTGAGCACGCTGTAATAGGGCGACGATTGAACGATCTCGCCCTTTTGTGCTAGCTGCGCAAACTGCTGCTGGCCGACCTGCATCTCCCATTGATCCTGCCGCTGATCGGCGAGTGCCGGCGCCGAGCATGCCAAGGCGAACGCCGACGAAATAACGACGGCGATCGCCCGTCCGGTTAGACGAGTCTCCATGTCTTCATTCTAAACTGCGCGGCGTTCGGGCGGCGCCGTACGGCATAACAAAATGGCTAAGAGTAGATGAGAAGCGCGAGAGAATCTCTCGCGCTTCGCGTTTTGTGAGCCCGCGACCACCCGTCGCCATAGCACCGTCGGCTCGGCCGGCTAATGCACCAGGAACGCGACCAGCAGCAGTGCGACGATGTTGAGGACTTTGATCATCGGGTTGATCGCGGGGCCGGCCGTGTCCTTATACGGGTCGCCGACCGTGTCGCCGGTCACCGCGGCTTGGTGCGCGACCGAGCCCTTGCCGCCATAGTTGCCGTCCTCAATGTACTTCTTGGCATTGTCCCACGCGCCGCCGCCCGTCGTCATCGAGATGGCGACGAAGAGGCCGGTAACGATCGAGCCGACCAGAATGCCGCCCATCATTTGCGCGCCCGTGCTGCCGGGCAGAATGTTGAAGTACGAGAGCAGCACGACGGCGACCGGAACGCCGACCGGAATCAGCGCCGGAAGGATCATTTCCTTGAGTGCGTGCTGGGTGACGATATCCACGGTGGTGGCGTAGTCCGGCTTGGACGTGCCGGCCATGATGCCGGGGTTCTCGCGGAACTGACGGCGCACTTCTTCGACGACCGCGCCGCCCGCGCGCCCGACCGCCTCCATCGAAAGCGACGCGAACAAATACGGCAGCAAGCCGCCGACGAGCAGCCCGCACAGCACGTACGGGTTGCCGATCGCAAAAAGGTTCTTGACGCCTTCGACGCACGCGCCTGCGTTGGCTCCGGGACACTTGTGCTTGATCAGCTCTTCGGAGAAAGCCGCAAACAACACGACCGCCGCGAGCGCAGCCGAACCGATCGCGTACCCCTTTGTGACCGCTTTGGTGGTGTTGCCGACCGCGTCGAGCGGGTCGGTGACGTTGCGCACGTCTTCCGGCATCTCCGCCATCTCGGCGATGCCACCGGCGTTATCGGTAATCGGACCGAACGAATCGATCGCGACGATGATGCCGGCCAGCGACAGCATCGCCATCACCGCGATGCCGACGCCGTACACGCCCGCGAACCCGAAGCTCACCAGGATGCCGATCACGATGACGATCGCGGGCCCCGCCGTGCCCTGCATCGAGACCGCGAGGCCGGCGATCATGTTAGTCGCGTGACCGGTGAGCGAGGCCTTGGCGATGCTGCGAACCGGCGGAAACTGCGAGCCGGTATAGTATTCTGTAATCAGCGTAATCGCGGCGGTGATCACCACGCCGACGAGCGCGCAGACGAAGATCGCCAGCGGCGTCACGCCCGCCGCGCCGGCGAACGTCTGATTTGCCGCAAACCAAAAGCCGACCAGTGCGAGCACGCTGGCGACCGCCATGCCGAGGTACAGCGCGCGCATGATCGTGCCTTTCTCCACTTTGCCGAGGCCTACGAACAGCGTTCCGATAACCGATGCGACGATCGAGAGAGCGCCCAGCACGAGCGGGAACGTCGTAGCGCCGGGGATCGTATCGCCGAAGAATAAGTTGCCGAGCAGCATCGCCGCGACCGTCGTGACGCAGTACGTTTCGAAGAGGTCGGCGGCCATGCCGGCGCAGTCGCCGACGTTGTCGCCGACGTTGTCGGCGATGACGGCCGGATTACGCGGGTCGTCCTCGGGAATGCCGGCTTCGACTTTGCCGACCAGGTCGGCACCGACGTCGGCGGCCTTCGTGTAGATGCCGCCGCCCAAACGCGCGAAGACCGAAATCAGGGAACATCCGAAGGCGAGGCCGACCATGGCGTTGAGCGAGGTGGCCGCATCGCCGTGGTTGACTTGCAGCAGGATCCAGTAGTAGCCCGAAACGGCCAACAGCCCCAGACCGACAACCAGCATGCCGGTTACGGTGCCGCCGCGGAACGCGACGTTGAGAGCCGGCTTGAGGCCCCCGCGCGCCGCTTCCGCCGTGCGCACGTTGGCGCGTACCGACACGATCATGCCGATGAAACCGGCGGCGCCCGATAGGATCGCGCCGATCAAGAAACCGATCGCGGCCTCTTTACCGAGCGTGGGTGCGAACAGGATCACGATCGCGAGCACGACGGCCACGATGCCGATGGTGAAGTACTGACGCTGGAGGAAGGCCATCGCCCCCTCTTGGATGGCCGCGGCAATTTCTTTCATGCGGTCGTTGCCTGCGGGTCGCGCCAGCACCCAAAAGGTGAGCGCGACGCCGTAAAGCACGGCGAGCGCGCCGCCAATTAAACCGGCTACAATCGCTGTCTGTGCGGTCATTCCAATCCTTATGAGCAAGGTAAGCAGTAGTATGGCAGCCCGGCGAACGGGGCCCGACCGGCTTGGTTACTGCGGGCCCGCGGGCGAGTCCTCTTGACCCGGGGGCGCGGTTCCGCTGCCGGAGCGAAGCATCCTTCGGCAGAAGATCCGCGCGTGGAGGCGGTGGACTTTTTGGTAGTGGGGTGCGGTCCCGCGGGGGCGGCGGCCGCGCGCGAAGCGGCCCGAGCCGGCTTGGAAACGGTCGTGCTCGAGAAGGACGCCGTGGTCGGCGCGAAGCGCGTTTGCGCGGCCGGTTTGCGCCCGGGCTTCTGCGAAACGTTCGATCTGCCGCGCGCCATCGTCCACTGCGATACGCCCCGCTTGGCGTTGTTCGATGCCGCCGACGCCGAACACGAAGTTCTTTTCGGACCGGGGCACACCACCACGCGCGAAGAGCTTGACGGCACGATGGGCCGGCTGGCCGCGTGCGAAGGCGCGCAGATTCGCACGCAGGCCCTCTTCCGCGGCGTCGCGAGCGACGGCAACCGGCGCGCGATCGTCGAGTACGCGGACTTGCGCGCGGGCGAACGCCGGTGCATTTCGGCGCGCAACGTTTTTCTCGCGCCGGGCGCGACCGCTGCGCTCGACGACGACGGCGGAAGCGGCCCGCGTAAGACGCCGCCCGGCCTGGCGTTCGATCGGTGGCGCGACGGCTTGATGACGACGCTGCAGTATCGCGTCTACCTCGACGGGCCCGCGGCCGAGATTGCGTATCGCACGCTGGAACTGCACTATTACGCCGCGCACGACGGCCGGCAAATCGTCGCCTGGATGTTCCCGAAACGCGACCACCTCGCCATCGGGCTGGGATTTTTAGGAAAGATGCCGGGCCGGGAACTGCGCGGCGAACTCGACGCGTTCACGCAGCGCGTGCGACGCCGGCTCTATCCCGACGTCGGCGTGCGACACGTGAAGCAAGAGGGGCATCTCCTTTACGGCGGCCTCCCGCGGCCCGGTTTTGCCGACGGCAACGTGCTGCTCGGCGGAACCGCCGCCGGGCTGGTGGATGCCACCAACGGCGAAGGCATCTTCGAGGCGGCGATGAGCGGACGCTTGGCCGCGCAGGCCGTCGCCGGCGAGCGCAGCGATCCGATGCGCGCGGCCACGCAGTATGCAAGCCGGGTTGCGGGCCGATTCGCTCGGCGTCTTGCCCACCGCGTGAAGTTGATGCGCTTTCTCGAGCGGCGCCCCGGACGTTACGGCGTCCTCTTCGAACGCCTCGCCGCCAGCCCGCGCTTTGCCGACGTTCTGCAGAAGGAAGACCGAGAACGAACGATCGGCGATCGCTGCTATCTCTACGGGCAAGCCTTACGGTTCTTGGTGCGCGCGGCGAACGCGTGATGGGGGTGTGTGGCCTCCGAGCCACTAGCGAACAGGAGTTCGATAATCGGTAGGGAAGGTTCCGTTTCGTGAGCTGGTTTCAGCGGTTACGCGCCTCGCTCGGCAAGGCACGGGAAGCGTTCTCGGCGGTTGGGCGGCTCGGCCGTCCGGGCACGCCCTTGACCCCGGAGTTCTGGGAAGAACTCGAAGAAACGCTGATCCTGGCCGATTTCGGCGTGCCGACCACGCAGAAAATCGTGACCGGGCTGCAGACCGTCGCTAAACAAGAGGCCTGGAAAACCACCGATCTGGCCGTCGCGCGGTTCCGTAAAGACGTCGAGCGTTTCCTCACGCTTCCGGGCGCCGAGCTTCGCCTCGACCGGCGGCCGGCGGTGATGCTGATCGTCGGCGTGAACGGCAGCGGAAAGACGACCACCATCGGAAAACTCGCGACGCGGCTGCGCGAGGGGCGCAAGCGCGTCCTGCTGATCGCCGCCGACACGTTCCGAGCCGCCGCCGCCGAGCAACTCGCGATCTGGGCGCAGCGCAGCGGCAGCGAATTGGTCCGGGGCGCCGAGGGCGCCGATCCCGCGTCGGTGGTCTTCGATGGCGTGCGGGCGGGGAAAGCGCGCGCCGTGGACGTGATCCTCATCGATACGGCCGGACGCCTGCAAACCAAGACCAACTTGATGGAAGAGCTCAAGAAGATTCGGCGGGTGGTCGAGCGCGAGCTGGGCGAACCGCCGGCCGAGACGCTGCTGGTCGTCGACGGCACCACCGGTCAGAATGCGATCTCGCAGGCCAAGCTCTTCAACGCGACCACCGAACTCACGGGGCTCGTGATCACCAAACTCGACTCGACCGCCAAAGGGGGCGTGCTAGTGGCCATCGTCGACCAGCTGGAACACGTGCCGATCAAGTTCGTCGGCTTGGGCGAAACGCCCGACGCGCTGCGCCCCTTCGTCGCCGACGAGTTCATCGACGCGCTTTTCGACGACGTTCCCGAGACCGCGGTCTCGTCGTGACGCGTGCGGCGAATTGAATTTTTTAATGCCACCCAGTTGGCATTCGCTCATGCGAGCATGGCGGCCATAACAACAAAACGATCGGCGACAAACGCAGACAACGGAGAGGAAGACCATGGGAGCACAAGACGAACGGCTACTCGCCCTCAACAGCGCCCTTGCCCAGATCGAACGGCAGTTCGGTAAAGGCTCGATCATGCGCATGGGCGACTTTCAAGAGCGCATGTCGTTTGAAGTCGTTCCAACCGGATCCATCGCACTCGATCTCGCGCTCGGCATCGGCGGCTTGCCCCGCGGGCGCATCGTCGAAATCTACGGACCGGAGTCGAGCGGAAAAACCACGCTTGCGCTGCACGCGATCGCCGAAGCCCAGAAGACGGGCGGCACGGCCGCGTTCGTCGACGTGGAACACGCGCTCGATCCCAACTATGCCGCCGCGCTCGGCGTGGATCTCGACAACCTCCTGGTCTCGCAGCCCGATACGGGCGAGCAGGCGCTCGAAATTGCTGAGATGCTCACGCGCAGCAACGCGGTCGACGTCATCGTCATCGACTCGGTAGCGGCGCTGGTGACTAAAGCCGAACTTGAGGGCGACATGGGCGACGCCCACGTCGGCCTGCAGGCGCGCCTGATGTCGCAGGCGCTGCGCAAACTCACCGCGGCGATTTCCCGCAGTAAGGCGGTGATGATCTTCATCAACCAGTTGCGCGAAAAGGTCGGCGTGATGTTCGGCAGCCCCGAGACGACCTCGGGCGGCCGCGCGCTCAAATTCTACGCATCGATTCGCCTGGACGTGCGCAAGCTCGAGACGATCAAAGTCGGGCAAGACGTGGTCGGAACGCGCACGCGCGTCAAAGTCGTGAAGAACAAAGTCGCGCCGCCGTTCCGTCAAGCCGAGTTCGACATCACCTACGGCCGCGGCATCTCGAAGATGGGCTCGATTCTCGACGTCGCGCTCGAGCAGAACATCGTCGGCAAGAGCGGTTCGTGGTACACCTACGGCGATCAGCGCATCGGCCAAGGACGCGAGAATGCCAAGGCCTTCTTGGAAGAACATTTCGACATGGCCGGCGAGATCGAACTGCGGATTCGCGAAGCGCTCGGGAAAGCCACGTCGAAAAACGGCACGGCCACGGTCGGCGCGGCGACCGAACAAGAGTAACCCTTCGGCAAACTTGGGATACGGCATGAAGGCGTATTCAAGCGCGCTCGGGATGCTTGCACGGCAGCGTCTCACCGAAGCTCAACTGTGGCAGCGCCTCGAGCGAAGAGGCTTTGAGGGCGCTGCCATCCGCGAGACCGTGGATCGCTGCAAGCGCGACGGCTTCGTCGACGACCGGCTGTACGCGAAGCTCTACGTCGAGGGCAAGCGCAAAGCCGTCGGCGACCTGCGTCTAATCGGCAACCTCGTCGCCAAGGGCATCGATCCCGACCAAGCCGCCCGAGTTGTGCGCGAACACGAAAACGGCGAGGCCGAACGCTGCGGCGCCGCATTCGAAGCGCTGGCTGCGAAGTCGCCGGCGATTGCCTACCCTTCCGCCGCCCGCCGCCTCGAGCGGCTGGGTTTTCCGGCGTCAACCATCTATCGCGTGCTGCGGCACCATGCCGGGCGCCTCGGCCCGCTCGCCGGCCTCGAACTCGACGAGTTCGCATGAGTCTCGGTCGGCCTCGCCCGCGGGCACTCGTGGTGGCATGGTCATGCAAACGATCGTCGTGGCCGAAGACGATGGTGCGATCCGCGATCTCCTAGCCCATCATCTGGAGCGCGAAGGCTTTGCCGTGGTCGGCGCGGCGGACGGCCAAACGGCACTGCGCCGCGCGCGCGACATCGCCGACCTCTTGATTCTCGACGTCGGTTTGCCCGGCATCAACGGCTACGACGTGGCTCGGACGCTGCAGCGCGAGCAGCGCACGGTGCCGATCGTGATGCTGACGGCGCGCACCGACGAAGTCGATCGCGTGGTTGGGTTCGAACTCGGCGTCGACGATTACGTCTGCAAGCCATTCTCGCCCCGCGAAGTCGTGGCGCGCGTCAAAGCGATTCTGCGGCGCAGCGGAGGGCCGCCCACCGCGCAGGGGCGTCCGACGCTTACCTTCGGGCGCCTCGAAATTGACGAGCGTGCGCGCGAAGTGCGCGTCGACGGCACCGACGTGCGGCTCAAGCCGCGCGAATTTGCCCTGCTGATGGAACTGGCCGGCAACGCCGGCGTGGCGCTGTCGCGCGAGCGCATTTTACAAAAGGTCTGGGGGTTCGATTTCGGCGGCGACGAGCGAACCATCGACGTTCACGTGCGCCGGCTACGCGCCAAGATCGAAGAGGCCTGGCAGCTGCCGCCGTTGGTTCGCACCGTTCACGGATTCGGGTATAAGTTCCAGCGTTGCGTGGATGCCGAGCACTGCTAGCGAGCGATTGTGCTCGCCTTCGATCGGCTCGCCCGGGCGATCGGCGAACGGCTCGACTCCGGCGTTTGCGTTCCGCTGCTGGTCTTGCGCCTGCCGGAGTTCGAACAAATCGCTTGGCGCGACGGCCGGCGCAGCGCCCGCAGCCTCGAGCGGCAGACGATCGCCGCGTTTCGTCACGCAACCCGCCGAATTCTGCGCGACGGCGATGCGTTAGCGCACGAGGTCGGCACCGACCGTTTTGCGGTCGCGATGCTGGCGCCGTCGCGCGCCGGACGTCCGCCCGAAGGCAACGAGGTTCGTACCGCGCTCGAACGAATCGCGGCCGCGATGTCGCTATCGACCGGCCGGCGCATGCAAACCGGATGGTGGCCGGTCGAGGAACGCGCCGAGGTTGAGGCGATCGGCGCAACGCTTGACGCCGCGCTCGAACGCGGGCTGCGCGAGCGCGAGCACGGCGAAATGCTGGCGACGGTCGGCCACGAACTGCGCACCCCGCTTACGTCGATTCTCGGCTACATCGAAACGCTGCTCGACGGCGAGCTGGATCCGCCGACGGCCCGCCGGTTTCTCGAAACCGCCCGGCGCGAAGCCCTGCGTTTGGGGCGCCTGGTCGAAGGGATGCTCGAGTTTTCGATGCTCGATCTCTCCGCGCGCCGCCGCGGCGCCTGCTGCGACGTTGCCGAGCAGATTCGAGCCACGATCGACACGACCGTTCCGCTCGCGCGCGACCGGCGCGTAACGATTCGCGCGCGCTTGCCTCAAACCGCTCCGGCGCGTGTGGATGGCGACGCCTGCATGCACGCACTGGTCAACCTGGTGGAAAACGGCATCAAATGCTGCGGCGAAGGCGGCACGGTTGAAATCGAGTGCGTGTGCGCGGACTTAACCGTTTGCGTGAGCGTTGACGACGACGGCCCCGGCATCGCACCCGGCGAGCGCGAATCGATTTTCGAAATGGGCATCCGCGGCGGCGCGGCCAGTCATCCCGGCACCGGAATCGGGCTCGCCGTCGTAAAGGCGATCGCGGATCGCGCCGGCGGAGACGTGCGCGTGCTGTCGTCACCCCTGGGCGGCGCGCGCTTCATCCTGCGCTTCCCGACAAACTCCTAGTGTAGCGTTTCGCCGTGCGTGGCGATTTGCCAAACGTTGCCGCACGGGTCCTTCACCATCGCGCGCCGATCTCCGTACGGCATGTCGGCGGGCTCTTCGATGCAAACGGCGCCGGCCTCCAGCGCGCACCGATACGTGGCATCGATATCGTCGACGTACAGGTACAGGAAGGCGGGCATCGGGTCGCGGGCCGTGGCGCCGCTCACCATGACGATCGA
Source organism: Candidatus Tumulicola sp. (assembly GCA_039922955.1). Taxonomy (GTDB): domain Bacteria; phylum Vulcanimicrobiota; class Vulcanimicrobiia; order Vulcanimicrobiales; family Vulcanimicrobiaceae; genus Tumulicola. Next base: position 443 of record JBDTDR010000148.1, on the reverse strand, counting down.
GTCGCCGATTTTCACGATCGACGGCGAGCTCGCCGCGAACTCTCCGCGCGCATGGAAGGCACGCTGGAGAAAACGGACGAGTTCGGCTGGGTCGTCAACCACCAGCCGGGGCGTAACGCTGTGCCAGCCATTCGGGATCGAAGCGCCCATGCGTCAAAATAGGCTACGACACGCCGGGATCCTCTAGGAGTCCGACAAACTCCTAGCCGGCGGGAAACCGCCGGTAGACCTCAAACTAGGCGTTTGTCTACGCTGCTGCTCACGTCTTGGAGGGTCTCACACGTGTTTCGCTTTTGGAACAAGTTTTTTGCGCTTGCTACCGTCGTGGCCATCGGCTCGGCCGGGTGTTCCGGGAACCGGTCGATTCTCCCGATGGCCGGCCCTCAGAGCGGCAACGCCGTTCGAGCGAGCCGCATGCCGCGGCCCGGGCTCGCGCGGCTCGC
>JBDTDR010000147.1:0-3181 GCA_039922955.1 Candidatus Tumulicola sp. | reverse complement strand
ATGAGCGTGATGCCGATGTATTCGCCGACGAAGAACATGCCGAACTTCATCCCCGAATACTCCGAGTGGAAGCCGGCCACGAGTTCGCTCTCCGACTCTGGGAGGTCGAACGGGAGACGGCGTGTTTCCGCGATGCCGGCAATGAAGAAGAGCACGAACCCCAGGAACTGCGGGATGATGAACCAGCCGTGGCGCTGGGCCGCGACGATGTCGGACAGCCGAAACGAGCCGGCGAGGAGCACGACGCCCATCACCGACAGCCCCATGAACACCTCATAGCTCACCATCTGCGCCGCGGCGCGCATGCTGCCCAACAGGGCGTACTTGTTGTTGGAAGACCAGCCGCCGAGCACGACACTGTACACGCCTAACGACGAGAGGGCGAGGAAGAACAGCAGGCCGACGTTCATATCGGACACGACCACGCCCGGCGATACCGGGATCACGGCAAACGCAAATAATGCCGTGAACACGACGATGGCGGGGGCGAGCACGAACACCGGTTTGTCGGCGAACGGCGGAATCCAATCCTCCTTGGCGAACATTTTGACTGCGTCGGCCACGGGCTGCAGCAAGCCGAACGGCCCAACACGGTTGGGACCGTAGCGGTCCTGCCAGAGCGCGAGTAGTCGTCGCTCGACCCAGATGAGCAGCGCCGCGAGATTCAGCACGACGAATAGAATCCCGACGATCGCGATGATCGGATGATGCGGTGTCATTGGCGGTGCACCAGCCGCGACCACGCTGGAAGCGTGACTGCGGGCAGGGCCGGCAACCCGATCGGAAGTCCGGCGACGCCTGGGGGAAGCGCGGAGGCGCGCAGCAGCGGGAGTCGATGGGTTTCACCGTCGAGCGTCAACTCGATGACGTCGCCGGGTTGCGCGTCGAGCGCCAGCGCGTCGGCGTCGTTGAGCGCCACGTATGGCGCCGGTGCGAGGGATGCCACGCCGGGTGCGGCGTTGCTCAACTCCTCGGAGCCGAACACGTGGTGCAGTGGAGCGACGAGCCATTCACCTTGACGCTGCTGGAACGCCTCCGGCATTGCCGCAGCTGGCGTGGCGCCTGTCGCCGCCGCCGGCTCGATGAGCCGCACGCCCGCGTCGCCGCCTTTCATCGGGCCCGCGATCTCGCGCTGGTAAAGGTTGGTGGATTGGATGGAGTTCCAGCCCGGAGACCAGACGAACGGCACGAGCGATGCTGGCGGCTGCGTGATCGCGCCTTCCATTGTGAACGACAACGGTGCATCGAGGTCGTCCGGCGGCTTGGGCTCGCTCACGTCGACGTTCGCGAGGATGGACGTGCGGCCGCTGTGGCGCTGCGGTTCGCGCGGCACTTTTGCGCCGGCCATGCGGAAGTCCGAGAGCGGCGCGGCATCGACCGCGCCGGCGAGCGAGGGGATCGCCGCCCCCATCGCACGTACGATGTCGTCGAAGGACTGCCACGGGGCGTCATCCGGATGGGCGCCCTGACGGATGTCGGTAAGCCAGCGCCAGGCGTCCTGCACGTCATCATCGGGAAGAATCGGCGGAAAGGATCGCTGGGCCCGACCCTCGTTGTTGACCAGCGTCCCCTGCGCTTCGGCAAACGATCCCGCCGGCAGCACCAGCTCGGCGCGATCGGTGGTCGCATTGTTCAGCGAATCCAACGCGATCAGGTGTTTGGCGGAGGACAGGAACGCATTGACGGCGGCCGCCGGGGCGCGGCGGTACAGGTCATTCTCGAGCACGATCACGAGATCCGGCGGGCGAGTTGCCGCCACCGCGAAGGCTGTGCCCAGCGGCTGGCCCCCGACGAGCGCCGCGCCTAAACTGTTACTTTCCGGCATGGCGAAAATGAGCCCGGCCGGCGAGCCAGCGCGGCAGAGCGCTTCCGCCACCGCGGCGGCCGCCCGGATCACATCGGAGTCGCGGCATCCGGCGCCCGACACGATGAGCGGCCGGCGTGCCTGCGCGAGCGCGGTCGCGCATTGCCGGGCCGCCGCGTCAGCGCCGCCAGCCAGGGTGGCCGCACCGGCAGCGTCCCCGCTCACATAGCGCGCCACCGCGAACCCGAACCGCGCGATGTCGACGGGCGCGGCACGATAGGTCGCCGTGGCCACGTCATCCAGCCGCGTCGCGTCGAGCGACGCAATGAAGAACGGTCCGCGTTCGTGCTGCGCCGCTTCGCGCGCCGCATGATCCTGCCAGATGGGAATCCCGAGCTTCTTCAGTTGTTCCAACGGCTGCTGGCGCGCCGACTGGCGGAGGCTCAACGCCAACCGCGGCGCCGTATTCGGCACATCCTCGCCGACGATGAACACGGCATCGAACTGCTCGGCCTCGCGCATCGATGGCGTCCGCGCCGGTCCCGCGCGAAGGCTGTCCAGCATCTGTGTGACGAGCGCGCCCTCATGATCGGACATGCCGAGATGAAAATTGTCCGGGCCGACCAGTGCGCGCAGCGCAAAGTTCGACTCCAGCGAGGCGCGGGGCGAGCCGATGCCGATCACGGTCCGGCTCTCCGCCATCAGGCGGCGGGCGTGCTCGAGCGCTTCGTCATGGCCCACCTCGTGCGGCTGCCCCTCCACCCGTACGACGGACGCGCGGACGCGCCGTGCGTCGTTCACGAACTCGTAACCGTAGCGGCCCCGGTCGCAGAGGAAATAGCCGTTCACCTCGCCGCTATAGCGGTTGACGATGCGACGCAGCATCCCGTAGCGCGCTCCCGGCGTGGTGTTGCAGCCCATGCTGCAGTGCACGCAGATCGACGGCGCCATCGTCAGATCCCACTCGCGCGTGTAGTGGAGCTTGAAGGTCTTGTCGGTGAACACACCGGTTGGGCAGATCTCGACCAAGCCGCCGGCGAACTCGTTCTCGAGCACCCCATCCTGCGCCCGACCGAAATAGACGACGTCGCGCAACTTGAACACATCGAGATCGGTGCCGCCAGCGTACTCGCGGTAAAAGCGGACGCAGCGATAACACTGGATGCAGCGGTTCATCTCGTGATTGAGAAACGGCCCCAGGTTCTGGTTGCGGAACGTGCGCTTGGGGAAGCGGTAGCGACGATAATCATGTCCCGTCATTACCGTCATGTCCTGCAGGTGACAGACACCGCCCTCGTCGCACACAGGACAGTCGTGCGGATGGTTCTCCATCATCCCTTCGATGATCGAGGCACGAAATCGCACCGCGTCGGGATC
>JBDTDR010000146.1:0-4509 GCA_039922955.1 Candidatus Tumulicola sp. | reverse complement strand
TTGGATCTTCCCAGTCGCCGGCCTGATGTTGTTTTCATCGTTCCTGATGGGCGCACCGACCGCCGGGTGGACCGAATATCCGCCGGTTTCGCTCCAAGGCGCGGCCGGAACGTCGATGTGGGCCGCGGCGATCTTTTTAGTCGGGGTGAGTTCGACGATCAGCGGCCTGAATTTCGTCGTGACGATCCTCAAGATGCGCGCGCCCGGGATGACGTTCACCCGCATGCCGCTGTTCTGCTGGGCGCAGTTCGCCACCGCGCCCTTGCTCATGATCGCGACGACCGCCTTGGCCGCGGCGCTGGCCGCGCTTTTCATGGAGCGCCAGTTCGGCGTACCGTTCTTCGACCCGACCAAGGGCGGCAGTCCGGTGCTCTGGCAGCACATGTTTTGGTTCTACTCGCATCCGGCCGTGTACATTACGATCCTGCCTGCGTTCGGCATCATTTCCGAAGTGCTGCCGACGTTCGCTCGTAAGCCGATCTTCGGCTACAAACTGATCGCATTCTCTTCGATGGCGATCGCGCTCGCCGGGTTCATGGTTTGGGCGCACCACATGTTTACCTCGGGCCTGGCTCCGTATCTGCAGCTGCCGTTCATGATCCTGACGTTCGTGATCGGCATACCCACCGGGATCAAGATCTTTTCGTGGACCGCCACGCTGTGGGGAGGCAAGATCCATCTCACGACCGCGATGCTGTTCGCGATCGGTTTCATCGCGACGTTCCTATGCGGCGGGATCACCGGCATATTCCTCGCGGCGGTTCCGTACGACTTGGACGTGCACGGCACGTACTTCGTGGTGGCGCACTTCCACTACGTCATGGTCGGCGGCAGCCTGATGGGCGTCTTCGCCGGCATGTATTACTGGTTCCCCAAGATGTCGGGGCGCTTGCTCAACGAAACGCTGGGCAAGCTTCACTTCTGGCTGTTTTTCATCGGTTTCAACGGGACGTTCATGCCGATGCACTGGCTAGGCGTCGAGGGAATGCCGCGCTGGGTCGCCACCTACGACCCGCAGTTCCAGTTCTGGAATCGGTTCGCGTCGATTTCATCGTACGTGATGGGGATCGGCATCCTGCTGTTCTTCGCCAACGTGATTTGGAGCGCGCGCGCCGGTAAGAAGTCGGGTCCCAACCCGTGGGGCGGCCGCACGCTCGAGTGGATGATCCCGTCGCCGCCGAATTACTACAACTTCAAGCACATTCCGACGGTCTTCGGGCTGCCGTACGACTTCTCGCACCCGCTGCCGTACAAAGGGCTCGAAGACGAGCTTACCGATGCGCCGCCGGTCACTTCGGGAGCGCACTACTAATGGCCGTGGCGTCCGTCGTCGCGCACGGGATCCCGTCCGACGGCCAAGCCGATCGGCTGTATGCGGAAACGCGCGAGCTGCGGCTGCAGGGGTTCCTGCTCTTTCTCGTAAGCGACTGCGTCCTGTTCTCGTCGTTCATTTTCGCCTATCTCTACTTGCGCAACAGCGGACAAGGCTGGCCGCCGCCGGGGATCCCGCGTTTGGACGTCGCTTTCGCCGCCTGGAACTCAGTTCTGCTCTTTGGGTCCGGCGCGACGATGCACTACGCGCTCGAAAACTGGAAGCACGGCAACTTCATGAAGTACATGTGGATGCTGGTTTTCACAATCGTTCTCGGCATCGGATTCTTGGGCGGCCAGGGCTACGAGTACACGCACCTGATCTTGATCGACCACGTGAGCTGGGGAGGCAGCGGCGTTTTCGGCGCCTCGTTCTTCACGCTGACCGGAATGCACGGCATGCATGTCTTCTTCGGCGTCTGCTATCTCACGGTGCTGCTGCTTCAGTCGGCGGCCGGCACCTACACCGGAGAAAAATACTTCGGCATTACCGCCGGCACGCTCTATTGGCATTTCGTCGACGTCATTTGGGTCGTGCTCTTTTCGATCTTTTACTTGATCTAAGGAACCGTTGATGCACATCGACTTAGCAACGCTCGAAAAAACCGGCGCCATCGCCGGCGGGATCGTCGTGGGCGTCGTGGCCTTCTACGCATTGTATAAGGACTGGAACACGCCCGGGATCGAGAACCACGTTTTCAAACTTATGCTGCTCTTGCTGGGCGTCGGCGCGATCCTGGCGATTCTCGCCGGCGTCAACGTGCTCGGCAACTTTCCAAAGGCGGCCTGACGATGATCGCAACCGACGAAGAATATCTTGACTTTAGCCGGGTTCCCGAAAGCCGCGGCGTCCCCAAAGCGATCGTGTACGCCGGTTCGGTCGGGCTGTTCATGATTTTCTGCATCGGGGCGGCGACCTGTCTGTTTTCCGGATACGGTCACCACTGGCCGGAGCCGACGTCAATGCGCGTCGACCTCGGCCCGCTTCACGAATAGTCCGGCAGCCTTAATCCCTAAATCTTTCGCGCGCGATGCCGATGGCCAACAGGGGCAGCTCCTCGTCGGGCAGCAAACCGGTGGACTTGCCGTCGATCTTGTGAATGCCGGCGTAGACCGAAAACTCGATGTGCGACGGAATCGTCGCGTTCGGCAGGCGTTTCTTACCGAGCCATTCCCATTCACAGGCGACCGAGCGATCGGGAAAGAGCGCGGCAACGTAGCCGCAGGCGTCGCCTTCCGAGTGCTCGTCGGGCTCGCGGTAGCGGACGTACCCGTCGAGCACGTAGATCGGCTTGAACGTTTGCAGATAGGCGGTAAACGGGGCCACCAACACGACGATGAAATAGGCGGCGAAGGCGAGCGTTCCAAGCGCGAAGATCGGCGCGATTTTGATCAGGGTCGCGTCGGCCGGCACGTGGTGCGCGCGCCACACGATGCCACACGTGATGAACCCCAGGAAGAGCACGCCGAGCAACGGCTCGATCGCGAGCGCGAAGCGTCCAGTCAGCCCGCGCCAAACGATCCGGCGCTCCCGCTCGGTCCAGGCGCGGTGCGCGAGCTGCTTCGCCCGCCGGTCGAACTCGCGGAACTTCACGCGGGCTCTTGGATTGGCTGCGTGCGTTCGTCCGGGCGAGCCTTCAGGGTGGCCGCCAGCACGAGCGCGACGAACGCAACGGCAGCGAAGGCCAAATACGCGTGCCGATAACCGAGAAGTTCGTTGGCCGACAAACCGATCAAGCCGCCGGCCAGCGAACTGCCGACGATTTGGCCGACGATCAGGCATTGGCTCAGCAGGCCTACCGCGGTGGCGCGCAGAGCTTCGGGCGTTTCGTTGGTGACGATGTAACGCGTCGGCGCGCCCAACAGCGCGCCGAAGCCGGCGCCCGCGACGATCATCGACAGTAGCGAGAGCCAGATCGACGCGAACCCGAGCGCGAAGATCGCGAGGCCGAGTTCGGTGAAGATCGTCCCCATCAGCAGCACGTCGCGGCTGCCGATTCGATCGAGCGCGCGTCCCGCGGACGGAATGACGACGACGAACGCGAGGGCGCCGAGGGCGGCTACGAACCCCGCCGTCGCATAGGAAAGATTCTGCGCGCCGACCAGGACGGTCGGGATGAAGAAGAGCGCTCCCTCGAGCACGCCGATGACGATCTCCAGCGCGTAGGTCTTGGCCAGCTGCGGCGTCCGAAATAACGCCATCGGCACGATCGGATAGCGCGCGATGCCCTGCTCCCACACGACGAATCCGAGCAGTGCCAGCACGCCCAAAACGCCGATGAGCGGGCGCGACGAGATCAAGCCGTCCATGATGCCGAGCAAACCGAGACATAATAGGAAGAGCCCCACGACGTCGAGCGGCGCACGGCGCTGGGGCGCCACGGCGGGCACGTGGATGCGCGCGAGCACGAAGACCACGACCGCCAGGGGTAGGTTCAGCGCGAAGATCCATCGCCACGAAATGAAGTGGGTGACGAGACCGCCGAAGGTCGGGCCGATGACCGCGGCAAGGCCCCAGGTGGCCGCCACCATGCCGAGTGCGGCGCCGCGCCGCGCGCGCGGAACGACGTCGCCGATAGCGGCTGTCGCCACCGGAAAGACGCCGCCGGCCCCCAGCGCCTGCAGTCCGCGCGCCGCCAGAAAGACGAGATAGTTCGGGGCGACGATCGCGAGCATGCTGCCCGCGGCAAAGCAGGCGATGCAGCCCAAATATACCGACCGGCGTCCGTACCGGTCGGCCAGCGTGCTGGCCACCGCTATCGAAACGACGGTCACCAGCAGGTAGAGCGTGAAGACCCACGCGAGGTCGCCGGTTTCCACGCCGAACGTGCGGCCGAGCGCGGGGAGCGCCGGCGAGAGCACGCTGAGGTCGAGCGCACCGGCAAAGACCCCGAGAGCGAGCGTGTAGAGCAGCGGTTTCACGAGATGATAATGCGATCGATCACCATGACGACGCACATCAGCGCGAGGTAGAGAAGCGAAAAGCGGAAGAGCCGGCGCGCGTACGTCGTGCCGTCTTTTTCACGCAGCGTTCGAATCGCGTCGAGGAGAAAGATTCCGCCCAGCACGGCGGCGGCCGCGAAGTACAGCGCGCCCATGACGTGCAGCGGATAGAGCGCCAGCGACGCGACCACGAGA
>JBDTDR010000145.1:0-25164 GCA_039922955.1 Candidatus Tumulicola sp. | reverse complement strand
GTACTCGCGAATCGACTCGAGCAATCGGTAACGCTGGTTCGCCGCGCCGACGTCGGCGACGAGCAGCGATTTATCGGCGAGCGACGTCAGCAGATCTAGGACGCGCCACTCGTCGCGCGTTTCGTTTTCGTAAACGCCGGCCGCAGCCTCGAGCGTGAATCCGCCGGCAAATATCGAAACGTCGCAGAAAAGGCGCTGCTCTTCGACCGCGAGCAGATTGTAACTCCAGTCGATGAGCGCGTGCATCGTCTGCTGGCGCGGCTGTCGATCGCGCGCGCCGCCCACCAGCACGCGCAGGCGCAAGCGTCGCGAAAGATCGTCGAGCGAAACCGAGCGCAGCCGCGCGGCGGCGAGTTCGATCGCCAGCGCGATTCCGTCGAGGCGCCGGCAAAGGTCTTCCACCGCGGCACGATTGTGGTCGTCCAACCGAAACGCCGGGTTGACCGCTTGCGCTCGGTCGGCAAAGAGGTTCGCGGCTTCGGCATCGCCCAGTGAAGACAGACGATGAAGCCGCTCGCCCGCCACGTTGAGCGCCTCGCGGCTGGTCGCGAGAATCGTAACCCGGGGGCAACTCGCCACGATCGCGGCGGCCACCCGCGCGGCCTCGGCAACGACGTGCTCGCAGTTGTCGAGCACCAGCGTCGCGTCGCGCGGTTTCAAATAATCGATGAGCACGTCGAAAGCGGGAGCGTCGGACGTCTGGTCGGCACCCAGCGCCGTGAGGATCGTGCTGGCGACCAGTAACCCATCGGAGAGCGGCGCGAGGTCGACGAACCACGCGCCGTCGCGGGTATCGTTGAGCGTGTCGGCTGCGGCCGCCAGCGCTAACCGCGTCTTGCCGACGCCGCCCGTTCCAACGACCGTCACCAGCGCACCGCCGCGCAGCAGGCCTTCCACTCGGGCGAGGTCCGCGTGCCTTCCGACGAAGCTGCTGGCCTGCCGCGGCAGATTGTTCGGCGGCGCTTCGATGGCGCGTAAGGGCTTAAACTCCACCTGCAGGCCCGGCGCCGTCAACTGAAAGACGCGCTCGGGATCGCGGATGTCTTTAAGCGGCAGCATTCCCAGAGCACGAAGCCCGATCCCGGCCGATAGCTCGGGTGCCGCGGCATCGGCGGCGAAACCGGAGACGAGCACCTGCCCGCCGTGACCGGCTGCGAGCAACCGTGCGACGCGATTCAGCGCCGGACCGAAATAGTCGCCGTCTCTTTGGTCGGTCGCTCCGGCGTGCACCGCCATGCGGACGCGCAACCCGTTGACGGCTTCCCAGTCTTCCTCGTCAAGCCGTCGCTGCGCTTCGATCGCGGCATTCAACGCATCTCCGACTTTCGGAAACGACGCGCAGAACGCGTCGCCGATCGTCTTGAAAACGCGGCCGGCCTGCGCTTCGATCGCCGCTCGCACGATGCCGTCGTGCCGGCGCAGAGCCGCTTGCATCTCCGCGCGATTCGCGTCCCAGCGCATCGTACTACCGACGATATCGGTAAAGAGAAAAGCGACCGTCTCGCTCGGGGCCCGGTAGGATTCCCTCACGGGCGGATGCTTCCACGGCGTCAATAGTCGCACCCGGCGGCTGAGGAGAGTTCGATTTCGCCTAGAACTCCGGCCGTATGGAACCTTTAGAGCGCGGTCGCGCGTGAGCGTCTTCGTCGAACTTCTCCGGGACGACGCCGAGCCGGAGGACGTCGCGCTTTTCAGCAGTTTCGCCCTCACCGCGACGTTCTGGCTGCTGTTCGCAACCGCGGTCGGGCTCTTACTGAGCTTCAAGTTCCCCTATCCGGACTGGGCAACGAGCCCATTTCTATCGTTTGGCCGCCTGCGTGCAATTCACACCAACGACACGTTTTACGGGTGGGCTTCGATCGCACTGACGGGTGCCGCGCTGTACGTCGCCGCGCGAACCTCAGGAATCGCCCTGGCGGGGAAACGGATGGCCTGGCTCGGCCTCATCGCCTTTAACGTCGCCGCCGTCTTGGGCACCGTAACGCTGGATCTCGGCATCAACTACGGCGACCAGGAATATCGCGAATGGGTGTGGTGGATCCGGCTCATCCTGGTGGCCGGGATCGCCCTGTGCGGCGCCGCCGTCGTCAAAACCGTAGCCCAGCGCGTGGAACGCGAGATCTATATTTCGAACTGGTACACGATCGGCGGGTTTGTCTTCACGATCATCCTTAGCGTCGTGGCGCTGATCCCGCAATATCAATTCGGCCTCGGTCAGGTCGCCGTGCAGGGCTTCTTCATGCACAACGCGGTTGGGATGTGGTTCACGTTCCTCGCCCTCGGCGTCACCTACTACGCGCTCCCGAAGCTCTTGAACCGTCCAATTTACTCTTACGCGCTGGGCGTGCTCGGCTTCTGGACCAACCTCGCGTTCTACCCGGTGATCGGCGCGCACCACTTCGAGTTCACGCCGCTGCCGTGGTGGTTCCAGACGCTCGCCATCGTTTTCTCGGTCGGGATGCTCGTGCCGGTTTGGGCGGGAAGCGGAAACTTCTTTCTGACGATGCGCGGACACTGGGAGACGATCCGCCGGTCGTACGCGCTGCCGTTCATCGTCGTCGGCGTCGCGTACTACTTCTTGGGTTCGACCCAAGGAACGATCGAAGCGTTCCGCAGCCTGCAGTCCATCTGGCATTTCACGAACTTCACGATCGGGCATTCGCACGCCACGATGTACGGTTTTATCACGTTCATCGCGTGGGGCGCCATCTACGCGCTGCTGCCGCGCGCAACCGGAAAACATCCGAGCGTTCTGGCGACCGGGCTCCACTTCTGGCTGGCGACGATCGGCGTGACGGTCTACGTACTCGCCCTTTCGGTGGCCGGAACGCTGCAGGGCCTGAACTGGGCGGCCGGCGATCCGTTCATCTCTTCGGTCGACGCCGCCGATCCGTACTGGGTTGCGCGCGCGATCGCCGGCACGATGATGTTTCTCGCGCACGTCATCTTCGCATACAACGTGTTCATGATGACGCTCGGCCCTTCGCAAGAGAGCGGCAAATGGGCGCGTCGACCCTCCCAAGGCGTTTCCTCATGAAACGCACCGGCATGAACAACGTTTGGTCGATCGTCCTCGCGTCGGCAATCGTCTACGGGGCTCTGGCCGTCTTTATGGGCGTAATTCCGGGGATGGTGCTTTCGAAGTCACCCGCGACGCCCGGCACGCACCCGCTCACCGCGCAAGAGGATCGCGGCCGCGACATTTACGTCAGCGAGGGCTGCGAGTACTGTCACTCACAAGTCGTGCGGCCGCTCAAACAGGATCTTGTTTTCGGCCGTCCCTCGGTCGCCGGTGACTATGCGTATTCGACGCCGGAACTGCTCGGCGATCATCGCAACGGCCCGGATCTCTCGAACGTCGGCACGCGTCAGCCGAGCGACACGTGGCAGTACATCCACCTGTGGAACCCGCGCGCGCTGGTATCGGAGTCGATCATGCCGAGCTACTCGTGGCTCTTCAACGTGAAAGCTCACGCTGCGCCCAACGACGTCGTGGTTCCGGTTCCGCCCGCCTACGCGCCGCCGGGCGGCCAAGCCGTGGTCGCGTCGGAGGATGCGCGGGCGCTGGTCGCCTACTTGAAGGCCCTCAAGCAGGCACCGCTCGGGAAAGCCACCCGATGAACGTGCCGCCCGTGCGCGACGACGTTTTGGGCTGGATCGCGGTCGTCGCCGGAACCATTGTGACGCTGTGGACGATCGGTGCGGCGCTGTATTGGACTTTCCGGCCGGGCGAGCGCGATCCGCAGCACCCCAAGCGCTTAATTCTCAAGGACGACCGATGACGGGACCAGGGCAGACCCCGCAGCACGAACCGGTCTCTATCAGCGTGTATCTCGACGACTCTACCGAAGCGATTGCGACGTACCGGCCGCCGGCGCGTTTCAGCCTGGACACGACCCGGCTGTCCGACGGCGATCACGTTCTGCGCCTGCGCGCGATCGATGCGCTCGGGAACGTGGGCGTGCGCGCGATCCCGTTTACGGCGGCAAACGGCCCCGGCATCACCGTCACCGGGCTGCGGGCCGGTTCGCGCGTACGCGGCTGCGTCGACATCGACCTCAACGCTTTCAGCGCGGCCGAGCCGTTCGATCCGGTGCGCGCGGAATCGTCCGGGCCGATACCGGTTTGGACGTGGGTGCTTTCGGCCGTTATCGCCGCGTGGGCGGCCTGGTACGGGATCGAATATTTCGCCACGCCCGCGGCATTCGCTGCGACGCCCACCTACGCCGTAAACCCCGCGCTGGCCGCCGCCCAAGAGCCCGCGACGAGCGCCGCGCCGGGAAAGTCCGTGACCGGCGGGACGAACGTCGCCGGCTTCGAGTATGCAGCGCTGGGCGCGCGAACGTACGCAGCGAGCTGTTCGTCGTGCCACGGCGAATCCGGCGCCGGCGTGCCGGGCGCATTTCCGGCCCTCGCCGGCGACGCGATCGTCAACGGCAGCGACGCCGACGCGCACATCAAGATCGTTCTGCGCGGACTCTCCGGAAAAGTCATCGGCGGCGCCCACTTCGGGTCGCAAATGCCCGCATTCGCGGCCCAGCTGAGCGACCCACAGATCGCCGCCGCGATCGATCACGAGCGAACGTCATGGGGCAACCACGCGCCCCTCGTCACGCCAAGCCAGGTGAAAAGCAACCGCTGACGCCGCGGCGCTCCGCTTAACGCAGCTGCACGACGATGCCGGCGCCGATGTAGTTGAATTTCAGCGCGGCGTTGCCGGTGAATGCATGCCCGTACTCGAGGTCGATTTCCGTCCGGCTGCCCAACAGTTTTTGAACGCCGAAATCGGTAAACGCGCGCCCGCCAAAATCGGGCGTGAGTTTCGATACGAAAACGTACTCGGCGTAGAACTGATAGTAGTTGGGAATCTGGGTGGTAAATACGATTGACGGCGAGACCGACCCGTAGCGACCGTGCGAGCCGTTTGCCGCGTAGCCGCCGGTGGACGACACCGCAATCGTCGTCCCGACACTCGTGACCGGACTCAGCGCAAACGACGCATCAAGATTTCCGACGAGCGTGGCGTTGCCGGCCGTAAGAAACGTCGAGCCGTTGGGGGGCGTATAAAGCCCGTCGAACGCGATCCCCCACCGGCCGCTTGGGGGGAGTTCGTACTTGAAGCCCAGGCCGGAATCGGCGACGCCGCTTGTGACGCTGTCCGGCGTGCCGGGCGCGAACGCGCGCGTTCGTTCGTAGTTGGGGCCGATAACGTCGAGTTCGAAGCGCGGCGCAGCGCCCAACCGTAGAAAGTTTTGCGGCACCTGGCTCTGAATCGATCCCGCACTCGACGTTCCGACAACTTGATTTTGATAGCCGAGTTCGAAAACCGCGGTCCCGGCCCGGACCGCGCAGGTGCTGAACCCGACCGTCGGGCGGTCCGCCGTTGCAAGCAGACCACCGGTACCGCCGCACGGATCGGACGCCGGCGGACTGGCCGACGGCGACGGCACCGGGGCTACGCCCAGAATTACGGCCGCAAGTGCCACGGCTGGAATCATCTGCCGCTTACAGCCTGGCCTACCCGCCGGCCATCGCGCCGACGATCAGAAACGGCTCGGTTCCGGTCGCGACCGCGGCGGGCAGCGGAACGTCGGGAAGGTCGTGGGACAGGTCTTGCGCACAGGCAAAGAATCGCACGAACGCGCGGCGCCGTTGGGATACGCGATCGCGGATCGTGCCGCGCAACATCGGAAATCGAGCTTCCAGCGCATCGAGCAGCGAACGCTGCGTCAGCTGACCTTCAACGACCAGCGTCACCTCGCCGTCCGCGCGCGCCAGCGCGCGCAAATGTGCCGGCAGGACGACGCGGATCATCGCAGCGTCTGTACCTCGACGGAAAGAACGGGAGGAAGGTCGCGGACGATCGGTGCCCAGCTGTCTCCGGCATCGGCCGACGCGTAGACCTGACCGCCGGTCGTGCCGAAATACACGCCGCACGAATCGAGTGAGTCGACCGCCAGCGCATCGCGCAGCACGTTGACGTAGCAGTCGCGCTGCGGCAAACCTTTCGTGAGCGCCTCCCACTCGTGGCCGCCCGTGCGGCTGCGGTACACTCGCAACTTTCCTTCGGGTGGGAAATGCTCGGAATCGCTCTTGATCGGAACGACGTAGACCGTGTTCGGTTCGTGGGCATGAACGTCAATCGGGAAACCGAAATCGGTCGGCAAATTTCCGCTGACCTCTTGCCACGACTCGCCCGCATCGTCGCTGCGCATGACGTCCCAGTGCTTCTGCATGAACAGCACGTCGGGACGCGACCGGTGCATCGCGAGCCGGTGAACGCAGTGACCGACCTCGGCGCCCGGATCGGGAAGACCGTCAGATTTCAATCCGCGATTTATCGGTCGCCACGTCTCGCCCGCGTCGTCGCTTCGGAACGCGCCCGCCGCCGAAATGGCCACGAACAGGCGCGCCGGATCGCGGGGATCCTCCAAGATCGTATGCAGACACATTCCGCCGGCGCCCGGCTGCCAGGACGACCCCGATTTGTGGCCGCGCAGCCCGGAAAGTTCCTGCCACGTCTGCGCGCCGTCGGTGGAGCGGAACAACGCCGCGTCTTCAACGCCGGCGTACACCAAATCCGGATCGGTGAACGACGGTTCGAAATGCCAGACCCGCGCGAACTCCCACGGGTGCGGGGTCCCGTCGTACCACTGGTGGGTACCCGGCGTGCCGTCGTAAGCAAACTGGTTGCCGGCGGCCTCCCACGTCTCGCCGCCGTTGTCGGAGCGCTGGATCACTTGACCGAACCAGCCGCTGGATTGCGACGCATAGATCCGATGCGGATCGGCCGGCGAGCCCTTCACGTGGTAGATCTCCCAGCCCGCAAAAAACGGGCCGCCGACCCGCCAGCTTTCGCGCTTTTCGTCCGACGTCAGGATGAATGCGCCCTTGCGCGTGCCGACCAGTACTCGTACCGCGTTCATACGTTGCTCCTCCTTTCACCAAGCGCAGAAGCGCTAGCTCCCGGCGAGTTTCGTCGCTGCGGCTACCGGGCGGCCTTCGTCGAGATCGAGCAGATCGAACCACGTGACGATCTCCGGGCGTCCCGGTGCGATCTTTTCGCGCAGGTCGTTGAAGTATTGCGCACTGTGAGAGCCGGCTTCGGGATGCCAGTGCATCCGTTCGCCATTGAAAGCGTCGATCTCGGCCGGCGTCTTCGCGGAAAGCCGCGTCGATGACTTGAGCCAAGCGACGATTGCCTCGTCGGTCCCAAGCTCCTTAACCTTGACGGCAAACGTCGCACCGTCGGTTCCCAGAAACATGAAAAGCGGCTTGTCATGCGGGCAGTCGTAGTCGTACTCTCCGAGGTGGCCTTCGTTATAGGCCTTGGCCTTGTCAATCGTGCGCTTGAGCGACACGAGGCTTGCGAGTTTGTCCTTCGCGCTACGCGGCGCGGCGTCGGTCAGATCCATCGGTCGTTTCCCCGTTCTTTGAAAGTCTTTCGTTCCTACCCAAGAGACCGGGTTAAGAACCCCTTTTTCGTCGTCAACCGATTAGCTGGCCGTCTCGCCGGTGGGTTCGTTAGTTCGCACGAGGACGATGCCGGTGGCGATTAGCCAGACGGCGCTCGGAAGCGCACCGAAGAGACCGGGGCCGTAGCCGTTGGGCGACATGAACGGATCGGTGAAGAAAATCGAAAGCGTGGCAATCGCCGCACCCGCCGCGGCCACGTACCCGAGCCACGCGAGCCACCTCGGCGCAGAGTCGTGCCGGCGCATGCTGTGGGCAGCGGCGAAAAGAAATATCGCCACCGGAGCGTAGCCGAGGCCGCCTTGCGTAAACAGGAAGGCCGCGTAGACGCCGGCCAGGCCGTCGGATTGAAACGCATCCGGCGGAGCATAACCAACGGCCGTCAAGAGCGCTGCCGAGAACAGCGATGCCGCCACCATGACGACCCCCGCAACCAGGGCAAACGTGGGAAGCCCCTCCGGTCGCCCGGATCCGCGGCTCAAGTAACTGCGCAATCCGACGAGAAACCACAGAAAGAAGCCGGCGGCAGGAAACGTGAGCCACGCGCTTGCCAACACGACGTTCCTATGGGCATCGAAGAGGAGGGCCAAGTCGGCCGGCCCCATCGTAACCGACGGCAGAGGGCTGGTGAGCAGCGACGCCACGATGAGCACGCCGACGTAGCACAAAACCGACCAGCCGGCGGAACGTTCGGCGTGTATGTTTTCCATACAAACTCCCATTAAGCCGGCGCGGAAAGCGCTCCTTCCTCCGACCTCGGTGGCCGTCGATTCAAAGACCGTAGTATTTAAACTCGGGCCACATTTTTGCCAGCGGCGCCTTGGGATGCGTGCACAGGTAAATCGGCAGCGGGCCTTCGAGGATCCAACGATAGTCGTTGCGGTAGACCGCCACCTGTCGAACGCTGCCAAACGTACGGAGCAGCAAGCGGTAATCGGTGGCCCCCACCGCAAGCACCGAATCTCCGGTATAGCCGCGCGTCCCCCACAGATAGTAGGAGTTGTTCGGGCTGATGACCGGCGGAAGCCCGTAACGCGGTCCGTAAAAATCGAGCGCTCCCGCGTACGCGTAACGATCGGCGAAAACGGCGGTGCCGGCCCGCTGCTCGCGGGGAATCGCGTGATAGGCTTGCGCGACGGTTCGCGCCATCGCGTTCCAACCCAGTTGGTCGGCATAAAGCGGGTTGATGAGGTGGTATTTGCCGTCCGGTGGCGCCGGCCGGCTCAAGCCAATCGCGATCTCGTATCGCATGTAGGCCGGAAGCGGGAGGATCGGCAGCGCCAGCGGCGCCAAGATCGCTCCCGCGACGCCGATCGCCGCAAGGAGGGCCGGCCGCAGCCAGCCGGGTCGGCTCGCCAGGCGTCCTTCTATCGCGACCGCTCCGGCGGCAAAAAGCGCGGGATATACGCCTTCGATGTAGTACGGCCGTCCGACGGTCGCGATATTCAACCCGAACAGCAGTCCGTAGGCGACCGGTAGAAACCGGTACGTTGCGGCGTCCTTGCCGCGCACGAGCCACACGAGGCCGACGATCCAAATCACGGAAAAGAACGGGTTATGATACACGATTTGCGAAGCCAAGAGGTACGCCGCGTTGAGCCCGAGATTCGCCGACTCGTCGGCGACGCCGTTTGCCAGCGCGTGCCGATTGAGCTGATCGCCGTGAATGACCTCGAGCATCGGCAGACCGTGACGCACCTGCCAGAGCACGTTCGGCAGAACCAGCACGACGGTAAGCGCCACACCGATCAGGAGCCCACGAGACCGGAGCAGCCGGCCCTTACCGGTTACGAGGAGACCGAGCGCCAGGGCGAGCACGCAAGCGACGATCGAATATTTGGCATACATCCCCAGCGCAACCACCAGCACCATCGGTATGTAGAGGCGTTCGTCGCGCGTACGGACCAAGCGCATCGTCAGAAAGATGAGCACGGTCCAAGCGGCCGGCGAGAGCATCTCGGTAGAAAGCCCGTAGGCTAGCCCGAGAAGCATCGGCGCCAACGTCAGGGTCAACCCGGTGACCGCCTGGGCAAAGCCGCCGCCGCGCAGTTCGCGCACGATCGCGCACCCAAAAAGCACGGTGACGCCCGACAGTATCGCAGGCGGCAATCGCAGCGCCCATACGGCGTAACCGAGCGGGGCGCTCATCCACGCCACGAGCGGCGCCAATGGCGGCTGGTCTACGTATCCCCAGGCGAGATGACGCGCGCAATCGATAAAATACAATTCGTCGCGATAGTAGCCGAAACGATGGTTGAACGCGAGATGCAGCGCTACCGCGACGAACGCCAGCGCGTAGGCTACCGGATGGAGTCTCATAGAGAGCTTGAGCGTTCTTGAAACCCCCCGACGAGCAACTGGCTAACGCAAACACCGACGATTCCCGCCAAGGCGATCGACCCGAAGACGAAGCTCGGATCCCACCACGTTCCGCCGAACATCGGCACCGCAAACGCAAAGTACGCCCCAAAATACCCGGCAGGCACCACGAATGCGACGAGCCGGAGCGCGTTGGGATTGCGCAGCGACGGCCGCAGCCTGGCGACTAGGACGTCGCCGATCAGTCCCGCCGCGATGCTCGCGAGGATCAGCAACGCCACCTCGGAAAGGTCGCTCGAAATCTCTCCTCCGATCCAGATTTTTTCGGCGACGCACAAGACGATAAGCGCACCGAAACGCAACTGCCTGCGCGCGCACAGATAGAGAACGGCCGCCGCAAGCAACGCGCTCTGCCACAGCACGATCATGATTTCGAGCGATTGCTTGTAAAACAGAAAAACGGAAAGTACGAACTGTTCGTCGTGAAAGGCAATCTGCGACATCGGATGATCGCGCATCAGCGCTTCGGGATAGAATCCGAACTGCGTTACGAATTGGATGACTTCAAAGGCCAGACCCATCGACAGGAGCATGGGCACCTGGTCGAGCAGCCGCGTCGCATTCGGACGGGCGAGCGCGCTGCGCAGCGGACCGGTTACCAAGAAGAACAGTCCGGCGAGTAAGAACAAATGGGGTGGGCTCAGCAGCAGATCGAGCTGATGCTCGAATCCAAATATCGCATGCCATATGGAGTCCAGGCCGCCCCCGAGCAGCAGACAGAAGACGCCCACGACGCTCGCATGGTACCCCGTCGGAATGGCGAGCCGAAACGACCCGGTACGGCGATAGTTTTTAGCAATCGCGATGCCCAACACGCTGACGGCAAAAATGGCGCCGCTATACATGACGATGTGCCACGGATTGAGAAACGACTCGATCGTCTCGAAGAGATGCTGGTGCGCGTCGATGAACAAGCCGGTCATCGTCCAAACTCCGGCAAGCGCCACAAGCCAATCCAGCCGGCTGACTACGCCGGTTCGGTCACTGTCGAGGTCGTGTTGGTTCACAAAAGGCTCGAGCTGTCCCCGCGAGGAAAGGGTTTGTCAACTTCATGTTTCGACTCGTCGCGAAACCCCTTCCGGTGCTATGCGCAGGAGCGCTGTGTTTGGCGCTCGCCGCGTGCCAGCCCAAACCCATTCCCATTCCGCCAAATCTCGTGGTATCTGCAAAAGAACCGCGCGTCCGGCCGGCCGCGCCGATCGCGCTTCCGAAAGCCGCACCCCGCATCGTCCACATTTGGATGTCTACCCTTACGATCGAAGCCGGAATCTGGCTCAACGGAACGATCGTCACCAGCACGAACGTCGCATCGGTCGAAGTTCGCACGGCCGCGTTTTCGATAAACGCGAGCCACGTCGGGCCGGGGATTTTCCGATTTCATACGCACGTACTAGAGTTGCCGCCGCTTTCGCGGCGGCACACGCTAGAACTCTCAATCATCGCGCGAAACACCGCCGGCACGGAGCTGGTCGAACACGCTCCGCTCGCGATACGGTAGCTACATCAAACCGCGAACGCGACGATCTCGCTGGCTTCGCGATGACTGGTCCACCACGTCGTGCCGTCAAACGCGAGGGACCGCGCGTCGAACGGGATCGCCGCGATCGGTGCGACGGCGGGCGTGCTTTCGCGCAGGTTAAACCGCGCGAGCGCCAGATTTTCCAACTCGTCGTCGCCGGAAATCATGAACGATTCACCGGCAGCGCCGAAACCAAAGCCGGCACAACGCGTCGGGAGTGCGATCTCTCGTTGAACCGCGGCACCCCGATCGAGAACGAGGATTCGCTGCTTCCCCTGCTGGCAGAGGTAGAGCGCGGTGCCGTCGGCGGCCAGATGCGACCCGGTGAAATCGGGACACGCCGTCTTGCTCGCGAGATCGAACCCCCGGCCCGGCGTTACCCGGTACAAATACCGATCGTCGTCGTCGCCGACGGATACCACCACCGACAAACCACCGTCGAACGAGGCGATGCCGTAGGGTTTTCCCGGCGCTGCGATTTCTTCGGCGACGGACCAGGTGCGCGGATCGATGCCGTACAGGTGGTCGGTATCCCACGAACCCATCCACAAACGTCCCTCGTGGAAGGCCAGCGGCTGCGGCCGCGTGCCCGGCGACGGGCGGCGTTGCTCTTCTCGTACATTTTGCATACTCGCAGAGACGCGTTCCAACCGCGAACGGTTGCACGCTCATAGCCAGGCATTCGGAAACTCCACGCACGAGCGGTCGAGCGCGGCGACGTCGTGACAGCCGAGCAGTCGAAGCGTGCGAACGACGCCCGAGCGCAGAATATCGATCGCTCGGGCAACCCCGGGCCCGCCGGCCGCGCCCAGCCCGTAAGCATACGCTCTGCCGACCAGCACGGCGCGCGCACCGACACACAACGCTTTTACGACGTCGCTTCCGTGACGGATTCCACCGTCCATGAACACCTCGGCACGCCCGCCGACCGCGGCAACGATTTCCGGCAACGCGCGCAGCGCCGGCGCAACCCCGTCGAGCTGCCGCCCGCCGTGATTGGAGACGACGACGGCGTCGGCGCCGGCATCCAGGGCACGACGCGCATCGTCGCCGGTAAGCACGCCCTTGACGACGATCGGCGCGTTTCCCCACGCCTCGCGTATCCAGCGCAGGTCTTGCCAAGACACCGCCGACGCCTCGAGTGCCGCACCCACGTCGGCATACGACATCGCACCTTCGCTCGGCAGCACGACGTTGGGGAATTGCATCAGGCCGCCATCCCGCAGAAAGCCCGCCAGCCATCGCGGCCGGGCAACGAACTGCGGGACGTGCGGCAGCATCGTCCAAGGCCGACGCGTGAGGAGTTCTTTCGCGCCGTTGCGTAGGTCGCGCTCGCGAAGGCCGGCAACGGCCGTGTCGACCGTGACGACGAGCGCGGAGAAGCCTGCCGTGCGCGCTCGCCGGATCGCTTGCGCGGCGACGTCGCGGCCGCCCACCAAGTAGAGTTGGTACCACGCCGGCCCGGTCGTCGCGGCTTTGACGTCTTCGAGCGCGCAGCCCGACAGCGTTGACAGCACGTAGACAGTGCCGGCGACGCCGGCTTCACGCGCGGCGACGCACTCTCCGCGCGGAAAAAACATGCGGCTGCTTCCGACCGGAGCCAGCATGAACGGCAGATCGATCGGCGTCCCCAGCACCGTCGTGCCCAGGCGGCACGGCGAATTCGCAACGGCAGCGCGAGGCCGAAAAACCACCGATTCGAAAACCCGGCAGTTGTCGCGCAGCGTCACTTCCGCATCGGCGCCGCCGTCGATGTAGTCAAAGACGATCCGCGGCAGCCGGCGTTTTGCCAATCGCCTCAGATCGTCGACGTTCCGCGCACGAACCGACGCCATCGTCCGGAGCTTCGCGAGCGCAAGCACCGGGGCCTCGACGGGTTTGCGGCGAACCTCGTTTTTGTGGATGACGCAAAGAGGCTCGCCAAGGCGCTAAACGCGCTGGTTACATCGCCGCAGTTTTCAAACAGCAAAGCCCGCGCGGCGGCGCGTCAGGAGGCGTCCGTGAACTGGCCCGCGACGAAGGCCCACAACGCGGACTTTAATCCCGACGTCGACGGTTTCGAATCGTTCGTGATGAAAGACGGAAGCACGTGCGCGTGGGCAGCCGGGCAGTTCCGGTACGTGGCCCAAGCGCGCCGTTAGCCTCGCCCTAGCTCGCAGACGCTTCCACAACGAAGACGGCTCGTGGTACACTCGGTCGAGCCAGTTGACACTCTGTCGAGCCAGTTGACACTCTGTCGAGCCAGACACTCTGTAATCTTGAGGAGAAGCTTTCGTGAACGCACTGTACGTTCGGATTTTCGCGACCGCGGGCGTCGCACTTTTGGCCGCTTGTTCCGGCGGCGCGAACACGTTGCCTACCGGAGCGAGTGGCGGGGCGGCCGGCCCGATGGCCCCCAGCGCTCGGCTCGCCCACAACACGCGCGCGGCGTGCGCGAACGTCGTGGGGTCCGGCGACGCGCGTTGCCTCGCCCTGATTCGCACCGACGTGACGCCGATGCTCGGCGTCCAACCGAACGTCAGCGGTTATGGGCCGTCCGATCTGCGGTCGGCCTACAACCTTCCCTCGGCCAAAAAGGGGAAGGGCCAAACCGTCGGGATCGTCGATGCCTACGACGATCCCAACGCGGAGAGCGACCTCGCGGTGTATCGATCGAATTTTGGTTTGCCCGCGTGCACGACGAAAAACACGTGCTTTGCCAAAGTTAGTCAGACCGGATCGCCGAAAAAGCTGCCGCGGCCGGACGCCGGCTGGGCGGCGGAAATTTCGCTCGACCTCGATATGGCTTCGGCGATCTGCCCAAACTGCAAGATCGTTCTCGTTGAGGCAAGTTCCAACCGGCTGGTAAGCCTCGGGATGGCCGTCGATCGCGCGGTGACGATGGGTGCAAACGTCGTCAGCAACTCTTACGGCGGCGGCGGAGGCGGGGCCGCGAACGCTCATTACGACCACCCCGGCAGCGTCATCACGGCGAGCTCCGGCGACGGCGGCTACGCCGCCTCATCGCCGTGCGACTACGCCACCGTCGTCTGCATCGGCGGAACGTCGCTCACCAAAGGCGGCGGCGCGCGCGGTTGGAGCGAGGTCGCCTGGAGCGGCGCCGGCAGCGGCTGCGCTCACTTGGTGGCCAAGCCGGCGTGGCAAACGGATAAGGGCTGTACGTTCCGCTCGGAATCCGATGTTTCAGCCGTGGCCGACCCCGGCACGGGCGTAGCCGTCTACGACACCTACCCGAGCGGAGGCTGGGGCGTCTTCGGCGGCACCAGCGTCTCCTCGCCGATCGTCGCGTCGGTGTTCGCGTTAGCCGGAAACGCCGCTTCGCAGAACTACGCCGCGGGAATCTGGGCTGCGGGCGGGACGAAGGCGCTCAACGACGTCATTTCCGGGAGTAACGGAAATTGCCCGTCGAATTTCAAGTACATCTGCAATGCGGGGCCCGGCTACGACGGCCCGACCGGCTGGGGCACACCCAACGGCCTCGGCGCCTTCTAGCGCGTTTATGTGCCGCGGTCACCGCTCGCGCAGGTGAGCGCGGCACGAAAACGCAACCCTCGCGGTCCCAAAGCTTTCCACGAAAGGGTCTTGTGTGAGTAGATTTGTGAAATTCGCTGGGCCTCTCGTCGCCGTGTTCGCCCTCGCGGCGTGCAACGCCGGCGGCGGATCCTCCAGCGTGCCGGGAACAACCGGCGGTCAATCCAGCCCGCAAATGCGGTCAGGCGTCCCCGACTGGCAGGCCCGCCATCTTGCCACGCGGGCCTGCGCTGACGTCCGCGGCACCGGCCGCGCGCAGTGCGAGGTTCTGGTTCAAAACGCCGGCCCCATGAGTCCCGACGTGGCCGGCTGGGGACCCGCCGATCTTCAGGCGCGCTATAAGCTGCCTTCGTCGACGAAGGGCGGCGGCGTGAAAGTCGCGATCGTCGATGCGTACGACAACCCGAACGTCGCCAAAGACTTGGCCGCTTACCGCACGAACTTCGGGCTCGGAACGGCGAAGTTCTTCAAGTACAATCAGACCGGACAACAGAGCAACTACCCGAGCGGGTCGACCGGTTGGGGCGTGGAGATCGACCTCGACGTCCAAATGGTCTCGGCCGTTTGTCCGAAGTGTACGATCGATCTCATCGAAGCGAACAGCTCGAACACCTCCGATCTCGAGGCGGCCGAAGCGGAGGCCGTAACGCTGGGCGCGCACATCGTCAGCAACAGCTGGATCTGCTACGGTTCGGTTAACTGCGACGATCCAACCAAGTTCAACACGCCCGGCGTCATGTATCTGGCTGCGTCGGGCGATAATGGATACAACGACAATGGCGCTCCGGAGGCGCTTGCGAGCGTCGTCTCGGTCGGAGGCACGGTGCTTTCGAAGAGCGGATCGAAGTACAACGAAAGCGCTTGGAACGGTGCCGGCTCGGGTTGCGCGACGGGCATCACCAAACCCGCGTGGCAGCACGATAAGAGCTGCACGTCCCGCACGGACGCCGACGTTTCGGCTCTTGCTTGGCAGGCCGCGGAATACGACACCTATGGCAACGGCGGCTGGTTCACGGTCGGCGGCACGAGCGTAGCTTCGCCGATCATCGCCGGCGTCTACGGCCTCGCCGGCAACGCGGCCAACCAACACGCCGGCAAGAAACTGTGGAATCTGAAGAACCGGAGTCTGAAACTCAACGACATTACCACCGGCAGCAACGGCTCGTGTGGTGGCAGCTACCTCTGTACTGCCGGACCCGGCTATGACGGGCCGACCGGCTGGGGTACCCCCCTCGGCATCCAAGCGTTCTAGAACCCTCAAGGTTCGACGTAACGGGGAGGCGGGCGCAAAAGCGCCCGCCTCTTTTCATTCGTAGTCGGGGATGCGATAGTCGTTGGGCTGATCCAGGAAGAACTTCGGCCCCTTGGGTGCCTTGATCGGAACGAAGGCGCGCGGCCGCTGCGCGAAATCGAAACAATCATCCGCCGGCGAGGTCGCGCGCCGGTCGGCCGCGGCCAGCTGGTTAAGACCGAAGAGATTTTCGGCGAAGCGCAAGACGCTGGCGGTTTCGTACTGCACGTGCGAGACGTGGTTCTGCTTCGCGTATGGAGAGATCACGAGTAGCGGAACGCGGAAGCCGAGGCCGTCGTAATCCTTGTACGGCGGAGGAACGGGGTCGTAGAGCCCGCCCCAGTCGTCCCACTGCACGAAGATTGCCGTCGAATCCCAAAATTCGCTCTTGCCCACCGCATTGACGAGCGCCGCCACCCATGACGGCCCGTATCCGCCGCCGCAGTTAACGTGGTCGGAATCGTCGCAGAACGGCGTGATCCACGTGAAGCTCGCGAGCTTTCCATGGGCGACGTCAGTGAGGAACGTTTTCTGCGGCGTAATGATGTTGGCCCAGTCCGGCCCGTTGAAGATGTGCTTGACCGCCTGATAGCTCGACCAGACGGCGCCGAATCCACTCGAAGGCGTGCCGTACCAGCTGGAATAGAAACGCCAGGAGAGGCCGGCCCGGTCGAGCTCGTCGCCGAGCGTTTGATAGTCGAAGCACGGCAACTGCAGCTTCCCGTACGTGCGATCGCGCGTGAGCGTTGGAACGAAATCGCTGGGACCCGTCTCGCACCCCCAGGGACCGTACGGCAGGTCCACGCTCGACTGTGCCTGTGCGGCGATGACATACTGATGCGCGACGAAGCTCTCGTCGATCTGCGATTGGAACGTACGGTCGGCCAGCACCCATTCGTGCGCCATGTCGAAGTACGGCTTCGATTCCGCGTGCGGCACGTAGACGTACATCGGATACCTAACTCCCCGCGGGCCGCCGTTAAACCACTCTTTGTCGAACCCGTCCATCCGGCACTTCGTTCCGGGGAGTTTGCCGGTTCCGCGGCACGCGCCAAACATCGCCGTCGACGAATGATCGATAACGTACTTATTCGACAAGCTCACCGGCCGCAACGCGATCGTTTCGCCTTTCGAGGTCTTGCCGCTTGAAACGGTATACGCACCCGGGTAGCCTTGGAAGAGATTGTTGAAGCTGCGGTTCTCCTGCACGATGTAGATGACGTGCGCGATCTTGCCGGCACCGCTCGGGTTGACGGCGCGTTGCGCGGGCGGCACCGAGGGTTGCGAGCCGAGCGAACACGCGCCCAATGCAAGCGCCGCGCCCAGCACCACCGCGAACGAAAACGGCCGCCTCTTCACAATGGCTCCTGCTATACCGCTCGCGAGCGATGTTCCTTTACAAGCCATTCACCAAGTCGCTCGGTACCAGCTCAATCCTTCGAGAGTTTCGCAGAAGTGAGCCCTGTGACCCAAACTCTGGGGGCAGGGTCCTATAGTGTTGTTTGGGATACATACATAGGTAACATTCGCAGCCTTCGTTACGACGTGCAGGTGATCCCGAACGCTGATGGCACAG
Source organism: Candidatus Tumulicola sp. (assembly GCA_039922955.1). Lineage (GTDB taxonomy): Bacteria > Vulcanimicrobiota > Vulcanimicrobiia > Vulcanimicrobiales > Vulcanimicrobiaceae > Tumulicola. The sequence continues at coordinate 7,395 of JBDTDR010000145.1, read as the reverse complement.
TTGTGCTTCTCCTTTCTCGTAGCGATCATCCCTGTTCATTCTTGGTTGGAAAGTTTACCGACGATATACTACGCATTACTTATCCGAAGAGTTTTATACCTATTGGTTTCGGTTTGTCCTCTGAAGATGCGGGTACCGTCGTGCAAGTGACAGCGCGCACGATCGGCAGCAGTGCTCCGCCGAACGCACGGCTGGCTTGCCGAGCGCCCGCGGAAGCGACCTAAATCGTCCTGCGCCGACGGGAATAGGAGGTCACATCGGGGATGTCGGTTCAAAGGAGCAAACGTGAACTCACGCACAGGCGTAGCGGTTGTCACCTTTACCGTCATTATTCTTGCTGGGTGCTCCGGCGCGCCCCAATCGAATCTCACTCCGAGCGGCGCGGCCTTCCCGAGCGGCGCGGCCTTCCTGAAGCCGGCCTACACGTACTACGATCTCGGCGCCGGACCAAACGGCAAAGACGCGTAAGGCTACGGTGAGAGCCTCAAGGCGCAGGCCGGTGCGTACTTCGATCACACCATCTCGTGCGGCAAGGGTTGCTCGGCCAAGGTCTATTACCCACTCGCGTGGTCGGGACCCAGCTCGAGCCCGGTCGTCCTCTTGCCCCAACACTATGTCGAAGGTTGGGCGTATGGTGCCGGCGGCTCGCTGATCGTCGGGACCCTCATCACGAATGACGGTGGCTACTTCGGTTTTGACCACGCCGCGTTGTGGCAGGGTTCTTCGCACACCTTCACCGACCTCAACCCGGCCGGCTTTGCATTTTCCGAAGCGTACGCGGTGCGCGGCACTGCGCAGGCGGGCTACGCCTTCTCGAGCACGACGAATAGCTACCATGCCGTTCTTTGGCACGGCACCGCGACAAGCGCGGTCGACCTCACGCCATCGACCGTGTCGAACGCCTACGCCACCGGGTTGGGGCAGCGGAGCGAGGTCGGCTCCGGCAGGCCTACCGGAATGTCGGTGAACCACGCGCTTCTGTGGCACGGCACCGCCGCAAGCATGGTCGATCTCCATCCCGCGAGCTTCACCGATTCGTGCGCTCGCGCTGCCCTCGGGAACGTGCAAGTGGGATACGGACACATCAGCGCGAATGCGCTGCATGCGTTGCTCTGGAAAGGTAGCGCGAAGACCGCGGTCGACCTCCAGCAGTACTTGCCGAACACGTTCACGAGTTCCGAGGCGTATGCGATCGACACGTCCGGCGCCATCCTCGGCTCCGCGTACTCGACGAGCACGGTGACGTGGCACGCGGTGGTATGGGTCCCCTGAGCTAGGGCGCTGGAGGAATCGCCCCGTTATGCGCCACCGCAATAATGCTCGCCGTTCGTGTAGATGCCTGCGTTGTCACTTTGTCGATCCGGGTCGCTCGTGGAAACAAAAACTAGGAACTCGCGTCCGCGAATGTCTTTAGCCGGATCGCAGCCATATTTTCCCGGCGTCTTCTTTGGCACGTTTAGGAGGCAAACGCGAACCCGCTCGCCGGCGCTGGCAATCGGGGAGTCGCCCGGTGGAACGTACAGATAATGAATCTGGTCGCCTCTTATACCGTGCCCTGGCGCAATGTCATCGCGGAATTTCATTTCGCCACCATCTTCCATTGAGGGCCCCTGGGAGGCCGGGATTCGGTAACGACGGTGTTGATGCAGCCAAAAGGACTCTCAATCTCTCGCACACGCGCCGTTGCGGATGTCGCCACGCCCGCAACGTCGGTGCATAGGAAAATGATTGCGCCGAGTCCGAAGATTCCCGCGCGATTTTGCCAAGTCAACCGCCTTGTGCTTGCGCTCTTTCTCACCGGCCTGTTCCAATCGACCATACAGCGTTGGAGCCACTGCTTTCCGAACAACGCGGCGGCGATCCAGCAGATGACACCACCCGCTGCGAGGATAATAGCGATTCCGCCCGGCTGTTTATCTGGCACTAAGCACCTGCGTTCCGTGTCCGCGGCTCTTACGCCCCTGCGCCACCCCACACCCGTGAAGCTTCTGAAGTTTTTTCGGAACGACACACGGGCGCTACTCCGCGTCCGCGCTATGAAATGGGCTTGTCTCGCTTGCGTCGTAGCAACCAGGATGAGTCATCCAGGATGATCGAATTGGCGCTTTGCGGAGCACTGTTCGCTTCGGCGACTGCCCCGGGCTCGCCCGATACACGCGCGCGGCAAATCGTTGAGGCGTTAGGGCCATCTGAACGTTTTCGACTCCTGCACGGCCTGCTCGCGCTACCATTCCAAGGTCAGGGGATTCCACCGGGTGCGATCGGCTCGGCCGGTTACGTCCCCGGCATACCGAGGCTGGGGGTGCCCGCCCTGCAAGAGACCGATGCAAGTCTGGGGATCGCCAATCCGTCCGGCGTACGGCCCGGCGACGTGGCGACGGCGATGCCTTCGGGACTCTCGCTTGCCTCGACCTGGGATCCTGAAATTGCGTATCGCGGCGGGGCACTGATCGGCGACGAGGCCTGGCGCAAGGGCTTTAACGTGCTGTTAGGTCCCGGGGTGAACGTTGCGCGCGATCCGCGGAACGGGCGCAACTTCGAATACCTGGGAGAAGATCCGCTGTTGGCCGGCAGCTTGGCCGGCGCTTCGGTCTGCGGCGTTCAGGACCAGCACGTGATCGCGACGGTCAAACACTTCGCGCTCAACGATCAGGAGACCGAACGATACGCCGTGTCCGCCGAGATTGGCGAGTCCGCGATGCGTGAGAGCGATCTACTGGCCTTCGAGTTGGCTCTCGAGCGCGGACAGCCCGGCGCGGTAATGTGCGCCTACAACCGCATCAACGGTGTCTACGCGTGCGAGAACGCTCGTCTCTTGAACGGCGTGCTCAAAGGCGACTGGGCCTTCCCCGGCTGGGTGATGTCGGATTGGGGAGCGGCACACACCAGCGCGAACGCGGCAATGAACGGCCTCGACCAGGAGTCGGCCGCGCAGCTCGACGGTCTGCTGTTCGACGCACCGTTGGCGGAGGCGGTTGCCTCCGGCGTTATCCCCGCATCGAGAATCAGCGACATGAACCAGCGAATTCTTCGATCGATGCTCGCCGTCGGCTTGGTCGAACACGTTCCAAAAAAATCGCCCATCGATTATCCCGCTCATGCGCAAGTTGCGCTTCACGCGGCAGAACGTGGAATCGTCTTACTGAAGAACGACGGGCTACTTCCCATCGCTTCTTCGACCCGGCGAATCGCCGTCATCGGAGGACACGCGGACGTTGGCGTTATCTCCGGCGGCGGTTCTGCGCAGGTTACGCCAGTCGGCGGACCTGCGCTGCTCGTGCCGTTTGTCACTGGAGCGACGTTTCCAAGATACATCCTGTACGACCCATCATCGCCGTTGGCTGCCATTCGTGCGCTCGCCCCCGACGCGCAGGTCAGCTACGCCAACGGTAGCGACCCAAACGCGGCCGCTGCGCTGGCCCAACACGCCGACATCGCATTGGTTTTCGCGACACAATGGATGACCGAGGGTCTCGACGCTCCCGATTTGAGTTTACCGGATGCTCAGGATACTTTGATCTCTGCTGTCGCGCAAGCCAACTCGCGCATCGTCGTCGTGCTGGAGACCGGCAATCCCGTGACCATGCCGTGGCTATCCCACGTGAGTGCGGTTTTGGAGGCGTGGTATCCGGGACAGCGAGGTGGCGAAGCGATCGCCAACGTGTTGTTCGGGAAAAGCGATGCTAGCGGCCGGCTGCCGATCACGTTCCCGGCCGGCGATGAGCAACTCGCTCCTCTTGCATTGCGTTTGGTCCGCTATCCCGAGGGAAGCGAGGTGGGCTATCGCCGAGTCGTCAAGCAGGGCTTGACGCCGTTGTTCGCATTCGGCCACGGCTTGTCGTATACCAGCTTTACGTACGGCGAACCGCGCATTACCGGCGGCGATACACTGAGGGCGTCCTTCACGGTAAAGAATACCGGTTCGCGCACTGGAACCGACACTCCGCAGCTGTATCTCACGCGAAATACACGAGGGCCAGAGATGCGGCTTCTTGGATGGTCTGGGGTGACGCTCGCTCCGGGCGAGACGCAAAGCGTGAGTGTGAGCGCCGATCCGCGTCTTCTGGCGGACTTCGATGCCGCAAAACACGTTTGGACGATTCGGGGTGGCGTTTATGAGGCTTCGCTCGGGGCAGCATCGGACGACCTAAAATACCACGTGACCGCGCGCCTCTCCGCGAGGACGCTGAAACCCCGAGCGCTGCCGACGAGCGATCCGTCCGATAGGCGATAGATCTGCACGGCGTTGGAAGCGAAGTCCGGAACGATCACGAGACCGGCGCGCGTCGAAAATCCGATTATCCGCCAGGGCGGTCTGCACCAACGCGCTCAGGCCCGTGAATCCCTTGCGCATGTCGGTCCTGCCCGCCGCAAGCCGCACGCGCGTGCCCGGTGGGAGACTCGTCGGCACCACGCTCACCGCCGGAGTTCCGCCACCAATGCGCACACGACCCCGGCATCCAACGCCACGGTTTCGATCCGTAGCGCGCCGACCGAGGCGCCCTCGCGCAACGTCAGCTCTACGATGCGGCGCTTCTCAGCAAGGGACCAGCTGCGGCGCGGTGCGCGTTGACGGCGCGCTTGGGATACTGCCATGAAAACCTCGCGATGTGCCGGAGTGTGCTACTCCTATCATCGCGAACCAGAGGCCCCAACTACAAGACGGTCTCTAGCGGACGGTTACCTTTCAGGATCCTTTGGCCATGAAGTAGAACATGCCAATAGCCGCGGCGCCCATAAGCGCAACCGTGGCCCAGCCCCAAGCCCGTGCGATTAGCGAACTTTTCCACGCTCCCATGATTGACGAGCTCGATGCCAACCACACGATTACGGCAAGGAGCGGCACGGCGGCAACGCCATTGAGTACCGCTGACCAGAATAGCGCCTTAATCGCATCGATACGAAGCAGGTTCATCGCGATGCCAAGGACGATGCCTGCGGCGACAACGCCGTAAAACTTTGGGGCGCGGTGCGGTGGTTCGTTCAAGCCCTCGCGAAATTTGAAGGTTTGAGCGGCAACGTAAGCCGATGAAGCCGCCATTACGGGCACGGCGAGAATACCCGTCCCGACCATACCAAGGGTAAACAGCAGCGCGGCAAAGCGCCCGGCCAACGGGCGCAATGCTTCGGCGGCCTGCTGAGCCGTAGCAATATCGTGCTTGCCGTGTGCACCCAGCGTCGCCGCGGTCGTTACAATGATAAAGAAAGCGACAAGATTTGAAAAAATCATTCCAGCGTTCACATCGGCGTGCATATCCTTAACGGCTTGACGGTTCGTGCCCCGCCGGGCTCGGAGCGTGGTGTTTCCTGCCGCTTTTTCTTCTTCGACCATTAGTGACGCTTGCCAGAAAAAGAGATACGGCGTAATGGTTGTGCCCAGAACGCCAACCATGGTTGAAAGCCATCTAGAGTCAAAGTGAAATTGCGGAATGATGAATTGCCGCACCACCTGCGGCCAGTGTGGATGGACGATGAACGCCGTGACGATATAAGCAAAGAGCGAAAGGGTTAACCATTTGAAAACGCGGGCGAGCGTAGCGTAAGATAGCCAGGCCTGCGCGGCGATAAGTGCAACGCCAAAGAAAAATACCCAGGCATCGACCGGCAGAGGCACGACCAAATGAGCCGCGTCGGCCATGCCGCCGAGATCGGCTCCGATGTTGAAAGTATTAGCCACGATCACGAGCGAGGCCAGTGCATACGCTAGCGCTAGCGGCAACCGCTTGCGCATTACGGCTGCCAGCCCTTCGCCAGTGACCATCGAGATGCGCGCGCACATGCCTTGGATGACAGCCATCATCGGGGTCGAAATCAGAGTCAACCATAACATCGAAAAGCCGGTCGTAGCGCCGGCGACCGAATAGGTGGAAATTCCTGATGGATCGTCGTCGGCAGCGCCGGTGATGAGGCCGGGTCCAAGAATCTTAAAGAATCGCGTTACGCGTAAGCCAACCGTCGTTGGCGGCGGTGGCTCTTTTATCCCAGCGCTCATGTGCTAATCTCCGCCAACTTTAACCTCTCCAGCTAGTTCTCCACCGTATTCCCACAACGACACAAGTAAAAACACGACCGAGTTTGCACCCCAAGATTGCCTCTTTGGATAGTGTCCCACGGCGTGCTGTATGAGCCGCGACCCGGCGAGGTCGGCGATCAGGCTGTATGGAGGATGGGATGGCCAGAACGGGCATGCGAAGCGATTCGCTAAGCAGTACGCATTCAATGACGCCGCGGATGCGTACTTCCGCAATGTATCCGTCAAGGATATCGCCCCCTAAAGCGGAACCTTCGGGCCCACCCCTTTTTCGCTGTCGGAGGCGCCCCTGTGCATGTAGCCAACCAGCGCGCTCTTTCCTTATCGTTGCTCGTCGCGCTCGCAGCGTGTTCGGGCGCGGCCGGCGGAGGAACGACGCCATCGGCCGGCGGCGCACAAGCCTTCTCCTCACAACCGTCCCTCGACGCCATTCTCGATGTGGCTCCGGAGGTCTCCGGCGGCCGCATGATCTGGAAGCCCGTTGCGGTGCACCCCGCGGCGAACGCGCCGGCCATTCTCATCAACTTCATCGCCGACGGTCCGAATCAAGGCGGCGTGCCGTGCATTAACTGCGTGAACGGTGCCTCCACCGGCGACAACATCGGCATGACTGGGCCGTCGAGCTACGTGCTCCCGAACTATGTGTGGCAGTACGAACTGTCGTTTACCGACATCAGTTACAAAGGAAAATGTAAACTCGCCTGGGCCATTACGAGCGGCAAAAAGACGATCGACAGCTTCTCGGCCAGCTTCAATCTGACCAGTTCCGGAGGTTTCGTCCTCTACGCAGTCGCCCGGCATCGGCCCAAGTACTCCGGATCCGCAACGCTGACTGGTAGGGCCACGTGCGGCCAGAATTCGCCGTCGCTGCAGGCGCCGCTGCAGTTCGAGTAAAGTCGGCCTAGTCGGCTACGATCCAGGCCCGGGCGTCGGACGCCCGGCTGTTCGCGAAAACCCGAACGAGGCCGAGCATGAAGAACGCGAAAGCGCGCCGACATGACAATGAACGACCTGTTCGATCGCTTCATGCGCCGAGCTGTGAAATGGGAGATGATTCTTCGCAGTCCGGGAGCATCGCTTGATGCCGATGATCTGCCCAAAGGTGCTCAGGCCCGAATCCACGGTTCTCACGGAGTTCGAAATTCATCAATTGCTAGGGGAAGCACGAAATCCGATCCAACGGTGCGATCGTGCCCCGCGGAGTGGTGTACGAGCCGCGGCCCGCACGAGGCTGAGCTTCAGCCGCTGATGACGGCGGAAAGCCTTGCGGTCTGATTGTCGCTGACGGCGGTCATTCCTTCGAGTTGCATGTACCGGCGCTGGAGCTGCCATTCGTCGTTTTGTTCCAGAAGCAGCGCTCCCAC
>JBDTDR010000144.1:0-5708 GCA_039922955.1 Candidatus Tumulicola sp. | reverse complement strand
GGATTGGCGATGTCGTGCGGTCGCGAGCACGACGGGTCGGGAGCGCCGCCGGGCGTATAACACGGTGCGGCATACGATCCCGGGCCGGCGGTCGTATAACCGCAAACCGTCTGCCCGAACTGCTTCTTGCCGTAATCGGAACCGCCCGGAGCGCACGACTTCGTGTACGCGTTGTATTGCGAGATACCGGCGTTGATCGGCGAAAGAATGGTCGTGCGGTTGGGTAGCAAATTGTATTTTACCGTCGCGTACGTGTACGCGAATGAGAGCTGGCCGGAAAGGCCGTTGCGGTTGAAGTCTCCTTTGTTGAACTCAAACTCGAATCCGGAGGACGTTTGATTGCCGGCGTTGAGCCCCGACGTAAGCCCGGTCGCATAGTTGATGTAGAAGTTTTCGACTTGGTCTTGCGTTTGCCGAAGGAACGGGGTCAACTTGAACGACATGTCCGTCCCCTTGAAGTGATGCTCGATCGAAAAGTCGCTGTTGAACGAAATCGAAGGCGCGACGGCGTGACCCGGCGTCGTGAACCCGAGCGAGTAAAACTGGGTGAGCGTGTCGGGCAAATTTTGCTCCAAGCCGTTGTACTGCTCGTATGCCGAACTCGGCTGCTCGTTATATTTGCCGTAGCTCGCGCGCAGCACGGTGTCGGGACTTACCGTATAGGTAAGGCCGATGCGCGGCTGGACGATGTTGTAGTCGAAGCTGGTCGGCGCGTTCTGCAAATGCGCGTTGACATACTGGCTCCCAAACTTGGAACAGGGCACTTGTGAGTTCGTGCTCCACGAGCCGCCCAACGCCCCGCGGTCGACGAGCGTCAGCGTTTGCGTGTCGTAACACGTGTCTTGGTTGAAAGCGTTGAACCAGAAATCGCGCGCCGCTCCGGTATTCGTGTTCGAACCCACGAAACTGTAGTTGTCGACGCGTATGCCGAAGTTAAAGTTGAGCTTGTCGCTGGGCCGCCACTGATCGGTGATGGAATAGCCGGTGAAGGCCGGGGTGACGGTGTTGTTGAGCCCGTACGCCCCGTTTTCGACCACGTAGTAGGCGCATTTAACGCCCCCGCAGGTCATGTTGGCGGCCGTCGGCGGCGGCGAGCCGCCGTAGATCCCGGCGAGGGAAGCAAACGTCGGCAGCGATCCGTAGGTGACGCCACTGCCCCCGCCGTCGCTGCAGGTGGTCGGCGTCGCGGCGCCGGTTCCCGATGCCGACGCGATATAGCACGTTCCGCTTCCGAGCGCGTGCGGATTGACGAGGACGGCGAACGAGTCGCCGTAGCCGAACATCTGCTCGTTGTAGATGCGCGCGCCGCTCGCGGTCGTGTAGGACGCCTCGGCTTCGAGCAGGTTTTGCGGATTGATCTGATCGGTGAATGCGGCGCTAATGCCGCGGGTATGGTTGTTGATTTCATAATCGCCGCTGTCGTAGTAGGCGTACGGCTGGAGAGACATCATCGGACCGTTCTCGATCCAGTCGGAGTAGTACGTGTAGCCGTAAAGCCGTAAAAACGCGCTCGAGCTGAAATTTTTCTGATACTGCAGCTTGACGATCGCTTGGCCATTGTACCCGCGGTCGCGCTGATTATTTGGGTCGGGAATCGAACCGAACAGCGAGTGTGCCGGCGACGACGGATAGAGATACGGCGTGACCAGCGACGCGTAGTTTGAGGGGAGCAGCGTTCCAACCGGACCCTTATATTGGAAGCTGTCTAAGTAATACGGTGGTGTCGACCCGACGGTCGCAAGATAGTTGTTGAGGCCTTCGTCGTTGACCGAGCTGAAGAACGTTGTAAAAATTTCGTCGTTGTCGTAGAGGAGCTGCACGTCGTCGCGTAGGCCGTCGTTCTTATGCGGGATGGCGACGTGCACGTTGACGAGCGTCGTACGCGTCGCGATGTTGGCCGCATCGGCGCTGCCGAATCCGGTCGGGCCGAGGACCCAGCCGGGTTGGGAACTCTGACCGACGTTCGGGGCGCCGTTGGTGAAACAGGACGGCAAGGCCGGATTCGGCGTTGACGGGCACGGCCCGAGCAGCGCGCCGAACTCGTTGACGTACGCCGCACCGTTGAACTGATCGACGTAGCGGTGATCCTGATTGTACCCGCCGATGCCGACGTCGTAGGAGAACAGCCGGTCGGGCGTCGCGCCGCCCGCTTCAACGTTCAGGCTGTGGTAGAAGGTCGGTGCGCCGATGCTCGGGTTGGCGCTGGCGTAACCCGGAAACGTCCCGGTTTTGATGACCTGATTGATGAACCCGGCCAGGCCCTGCGCCTCCGCGTTGGACGGCGTCGCGCCGGTGTAGACCTGTAGCTCGAGTTGCCCGAGCGACGAGAGCGCGCCCGACGGGTAGTTGTCGAACGCGCGGTTGACCGGGATGCCGTCGAACTCGTAGCCGACCTCGTATGAATCGCCGCCGCGAATGTGTACGGCTTGGTTGTAACCGTTTTGATTGGCCGGAACGTACGCCCCCGGCACGCTGGCGATCGCCGAGTAGGCGCTGTTGAGATTTCCGCCGCCGCCCAAAACGCTGAGCCGCTCCTGCTGCTGCGCGTTGACCGAGTAGAGATCGGCCGTCGTGCCGGGTCGCACGAGACTCGACGAAGCTCGCGCCGAAACGTTCGCAATCGTCTTGAGCGGTTTGTGTAAGACGAAGCTCAAGGTTTGCTGCGCGTCGGCAAAGACGGCAATCCCGGCGTAGGACGCCGGGTCGTAGCCGCTTTTCTCGACGGTGGCCACGTATTCGTCGGGAGCGAGCGAAACGAAATGGAAGTGCCCGCCGGAATCGGTGACGGTGGTAGCGGTCTGCGACGGGCTGGTGACGGTGACGCGAGCGTCCGCAATCGGAACCCTCGTGCCGGCCTCGGCGACCGTTCCGCTTAGGCCTCCGGTCGTGCCGGCCGGGGCGGGGATCGTAAGCAGCAGCATGGCCAGTGCCGCGGGTGCGGCGAGGAGCGAACCAATGAGTCGGCGGTGCGTCATGAGTGATAGCCCTCGAGGAAGGAGTGGTAAGCGGTCATGGCTCGTTCGAAGCCGGCGTGGATCTCCGCCGCTTCGCGGAGGTGGGGCGGCAGCGGCGGACCCTGCGACAGGGCGACGATGCCCAAGAGATTGGTCAAGCGTTCGCGCAGCGCGTCCGGTCGCCACTGGTCGTCTTCGGAGTTGACGACCCCGGAGGTAAGCTCGAAGTACACCGCATCGAAAGCGGGCCGCCGCTGCGACGGCGCGCGCGCACGCAGCGCGTCGAGCCGGTTGAGCGCCGCATCGATGGCGGAGAGTTCGCCGCCCAGCGACGTCATGAACGTGTAGCGCGCGACGTACTGCGACTGTGTCCAGCGGGCACGCGGATCGGGACGAACGTCGAGCGCCCGCTCGACGGCGCCCGAAGCCGCCGCAAGCCGGACGGTGTAGGTGCCCGGAACGACCGTGGGGCCGTCCCAGGTTTTGTTCCAGTCGCGCGCGCGGTGCCACGGGAGCGGTGCTTCTCCCCGAAGGTCCCACGCGGCGCGGTTGATGCCGGCGTCACCGGGAACCTCGAACCGGCGTACGATCGCGCCGCCGGCGTCGAGAATTTCGACCGACGCCGCACGCGTGCGCGCCGGAAGAAAATACGACAGCAGCGCGCCGTAGGGCGCGTCGGTTCCGGCGAACGTTCCGGCGGGCACGCAGCACTCGTCGTCATGGGTCCCGTATTGACCCGACCACCAGATATGCCACGCGTACGCGGGGCGCGGCGCGAACAGTGCCGGCACCGCGGCGGCTCGCGCGGCGGCCAATCCTTCGAGGGGCGCCAGGTCGTCGAGAATGTAGATGCCGCGTCCGTGCGTTCCCGCAATCAGGTCGTTGGCAGCCGGTTGAATCCTCAGATCGCGCACGGCAGTGGGCGGCATGTCGAGCTGCAGGTTTTGCCAGTGCGCGCCCCGGTCGAGCGTAAAACGCGCGCCCTGTTCCAGCCCGGCGTACAGGACGTCGGGATTGTGCAGGTCTTCGCGCACGACGTGGGCGGGCTGGTTGCGCGGCAGGCCGGTCGTTATCGTTTGCCACGTTCTCCCGCCGTCGCCGGTCGCCAGAACGTACGGCGTGCGGTCGCCCATCGCGTGCCGGTTGACGACGGCGTAAGCGCGGTCGATCGAGACGGACGACGGTTCGACCGACTCGACGCGTCCCCAGGCGGGAATCGCGGCCGGCGTGGCGTTCTGCCAGTGCGCGCCGCCGTCGGTCGTGCGCCAAATCAAGCCGTCGTCCGTGCCCACCCACAGCACCTTCGCATCGATCGGCGACGGTGCGATGTCGAGCAGCGTGTCGTAAAACTCTGCTCCCGAGATATCGGTGTTGATGGGGCCGCCGGCGAGCTGCTGTTTGCTCGCGTCGTTGCGCGTGAGGTCCGGGCTGATCGCTTTCCACGTCCGGCCGCGGTCGCGCGTTTCAAAGAGCACGTTGGCGCCAAAATACGCGACCCCCGGTTCGCGACGCGAAAACGCCAGCGGCGCTTCCCAGTTGAAGCGATACGGCAGCCCGGCCAGCGCGCGGCCGTTGGTGTCGCGGACGTACGGCGAGATGTCGTAGTTCTGACGGGAATTGAGGTCGAAGATGCCGAGCTGCCCGTTGAGTTCGTTGATGCCGACGTTCCAGACCGACTGCGGGTCGCCGGGTTCCGGCCAGACGGCGATGCCGTCGGCGTCGTTGGCGACATCGCGCCAATCGCTTTGCGTGAGTCCTAACGGCGAGAGCGAGATGTTGGGAGCGCAGTACGAATCGTCGTCCTGCATCGCCGCGCACACGTGATACGGATTTTGGTCGTCGTAGCCGACGTGGTAGATCTGCGCCAGATCTACGTTGAACCGCCAGTCCCAGGTCTTGCCGCCGTCGATCGAAATCGGCGCCCCGCCGTCGTCGGTCTCGATAATGCGCCGGCCATCGTGGGAGATCCAAAAGCCGTGATGATCCTGGTGTACCGCGGTCGCCACGTCGTCGAACGTCTTGCCGCCGTCGTGCGTCTCGAGCAGGTTTTCCGAGGCGAAGAAGACGTGGTTCGGCTTGCGCGGGTCGACGGCGAGCCGGCTCATGTAGAACGGCCGCTGATCGATGAGCGTGTCGCGCGACATCATCGTCCAGTGTGTGCCGCCGTCGTCCGAACGCCACAGCAGTCCGGCTTGAGATTGGATCAACGCGTAGACGCGCTGCGGATCGCTCGGCGCCACCGCCACGCCGATGCGTCCCAGGTTGCCGCCGGGCAATCCGTTCCCCGCAAGCCGCCGCCAGGTGACGCCGCCGTCCGCGGACCGGTAGAGACCGTCTTGCGGACCGCCGCTGCTGAACGTCCACGGCTCGCGCCGGAACTGCCAAATGCCCGCGTAAACGACGCGCGGATCGCGCGGATCCCAGTCCATATCCGAGACGCCGCTGCGCGGCCCCGCGTAGAGCGTGCGGTGCCAGCTGCGGCCGCCGTCGGTGGTGCGGTAGACGCCGCGGTCCGGCGAATCCTTAAACGGATTCCCGAGCGCGCCCACGAGCGCGACGTTCGGATCGCGCGGATGAACGAGAATCTTCGCGATCGCGTACGAATTCGGCAGGCCGCGGCGGCTCCAGTGCGCGCCGCCGTCGCGCGTGCGCCATACGCCGTCGCCGTACGACGCATCGTTGCGCGGATTGGGTTCGCCGGTTCCGACCCACACGACGTTCTTATCCGAAGGTGCGACGGCAATCGCGCCGATC
>JBDTDR010000143.1:0-8789 GCA_039922955.1 Candidatus Tumulicola sp. | reverse complement strand
GATTCCATCGATCGGCAAGCCCCCAAAGAGACTCTGCGCGACCACCATCGAGACGATTGCGAGAAGCGGCATACGAGCGTACGTTCGGCACCGGCGTGCATAACCCGACCGGCGGCGGTGCATAACGAGAAAAAACTTGTGGAAAGCGTGTGCATTTTCGCGAACTGCCGCTTGTCCTACGAGCTTCCGGCGTGGTACGATGCACGCACTTCGAATTTGATTCGAAGCGCGACACACGTATCGGTCGCGACCGGATGCAAGCGCGTGAAACGTTGCGATGAGCGACGCTCCCGATGGTACCGGTCAAACCGCCGATCGACGTCAGTGGGGCTCTCCCACCCGGGAGCCCAACAGGCGAGGTCCGTGAGTGAATACGTCGGAACCCTTCGAGGCTCTGCCCCGATGGGTTTCGTTATTTTTGCGAGGCGGGTTCTACGCGTACTTCGCGGCGACTTCGGCGGCTAGCGCGGTCATGCGCGCTCGCACCGCTGGGGGTTCGACGATCTCGGCTTGCGCGCCCCATCCGAGCACCCATCGCACGAGCTCGTCTACGTCGGTGACGCGATAGGTGATATCGACCGATCCGTCGTCGCGGCGCTCGACCTGCCGCTCGGCGATGACCCGAGCGGCGATGGCGGCTTTGGCAACGCGCGGTGCGAACTCGACGCGCACGGCGGTCGCTTCGCCGCTATGGAGCACGCCGCTTATCGAACCCGCGGCATACTCTTCGATGCGAAATCCGTCGGGCTTGACGAAGGTCTTCACCAGTACGTTCGGATCGCTGACGTTGTCGATGGCAAAGGTGCGTTTATCCTTGCGGGCGTGGTCGTATCCGATGCAATAGACGCGCCCCGCATTGATGATGAAGCCGTACGGGTCGATCGTGCGGGCGCTTCGGTTGCCGTCCTTGTCGAGATACGAAAACTGCACGCTGCGCGAAACGCGCTCCGCCGACGATAACAGCGCGAAGGCGCGATCGCCGTGCTCGTCGAGCCGAATCTCCGAAAGACGAAAGGCGACCGGCGAAAGCGCTTCGACCTGGGCCTTTGCCCCGCGGCCCGCCGTCCCAACCAGTTTTTCGGTAACTTCGTCGATCGAGGAACCGATCGCGCCGCCGATGCTCGCGCCCAGCGATCGCAGCGCGACCAGCCCGAAGAGTTCGCCGTTGGAGAGATCGAGACGCTTGAGGCTGTATCCGCCGGCAAACCGATACGCGTTGCTCGGTCGATCGAAATGCCACGGAAACCCCGCCTCGGAGAGAATCGCCAAGTAGCGCCGCAGGCTCCGCGTGCTGGGCCGCCTTCCGCCCTCGGCTATTCGGTCTTTCAAGGCTTCGAAGGAGTGATTTCCTTCGTCGATCGCGTTGAGCAAGCGCACGAGCAGGATGATCTTCGGCTCGTTTGCGGCGTCGATGACGGCGGTCATTCCTGGTGCATCGTCCTCCAAGGGCATCTACGCGCCGCCCTCATGAAAGTTTCACGCACGCGGAGGCGAGGGCGGCGCCGCCTCGGGGACCGCAACCGGTTTAGGGAAGCAGCCGTCCGGAGCGCCGATCGGCGGCGCGGACGCCTGCGGCGGCGTCGCCGTCACGCCGATTTCCACCGGGTAGAAAGATCCGCCGTCGGTCATCGTTTGGACGACGGCGCGAGCCGTCGCGCGCGGCGCGAGGCTGAAGGCCGATATTTGATACGGCACCGGCTGCCGCACGCAACCGAGTTCGATGAGGTTGCCATCGATCGAGAAGCTCGCGCGCGCGATGCCGGCGATCGGACGAAAATATAGATAGGCGGTAGCCGCGGCGTCTCCCGGATTGCTGAGATCGATGCCGAGCGTATGCATGACGCCGTAGTCGCCGTAATCGTGCCCGGCCGCGTTCGCGTCAACATTCGGCGGGGTCGGTTCGCGATCGCCGATTACCACCTTGGCATCGTCGCCGCCGGCCGCGTAGCGCAGCGTGTCCGCGCCGAAACCGGTCAGCCGGAAAACCCCGGTACGCGCGTGGCCGTCGTCCGGCAATACCGGTTGCCCGATCAACGTGCGCGGATCGACGCCCGGCGACGCCGCCAGCACCGTCACCGTGACCGGCCCGCCGGTGAGGACGCGCACGTCGATATTTCCGGCGACGCCCTGCCGCGCCGACATCGGAACGTCGTGCAAAATAAGCGGCTCGTCCTGCGAGAGATCCACGATAACGCCTTCCCCGCGAGGTTTCCTGCGCAAGAATTCCCGCGTGACCGCGTGACCCACTTGCATGACGTCGATGTTGGGGCCGGCCGACGCGTCGATCAGCTGCACCGAGGTCGGATCTTGGGAGTTGCCGGCGATCGCGACGACGATCCGGCGCGGATCGGACGTGTTGTCGTGGTAGTAGTACAAGCCGGCCGGCTGCGCCGCCGTCACCGTCCCTCGGAACAGCACGCCGTCTTGCGAAACGTGCTCCGGATCGTCGTCGTAAAACAGCAGCGCCGGCGCGAACGGCTCGGCCGGAACGTTCTCCACGCTCACCGTCGTCGAGGCGGCTTGATCGAAGTAGCGTCCGTCAGCGCTCGAAATCCGTACGGGCACGGCGAACTGCGTTTGCTCGCCGGGCGCAAGCGGAGCGGCCGCCGGCCGCACGCTGCCAATCGTCGTTTGCGTTCCCGGAAGCGCCTGCGTAACGCGTGCCACCCACTGCGCGGCTTGCCGGGCAAGCCAGACCGGATCGGCGGGATTTCCGGTCACCTTCAGCGTCGTTTGCGCAACGATCGTCCCGGCATTGAACGCCACGCGAACGGCGACGTCGGCGCGCGCGCCGTTGGCGTCGACCAGATGCAGCACGTCACCGCCGGTCGCCTGGTTTGCGGTGAGGGTGACGCTCGCGGCACTCGGGTCGACGGTCACGCCGACGAGCCGTCGATCGAGCGTTGCGGTCAGCGGCCAGGCGGCGCCGCTCACGTCGATGACGCGCTGCGCAGCGGGGTTGAGATCCACGGCGTTCGTGGAAACGACCAGCGCCGCGGCTGCCGGGGACGGCGACGGCGATGGCGTTGGGGATGGCGGGACTCCTTGCGATACCAGGATTCCCAGGATCAGCGCGTGCGGCAACATGCGCTAACGCGCGTTGGAAATCGGCTCTACCTCAGGTTACGGCGGCTTCCGTCGTGGGAGCCGCGGGCGGCTCGACCGACGGAATCTTCGAATACTTCATCTTGTCGGGATCGTCGGGATCGACGTCGCCGAGAATGTGATCCCCGGACCCGAACACGCCTTTGAGCATTTCCTCAGCCAGTTCGTCCTCGACCATGCGCTGAATGGCGCGGCGCAACGGGCGCGCACCGAACTGCGGATCCCAGCCTTTCCGAGCCAGCAGCAGCTTCGCCGCCTCGGTGACTTTGAGTTCCATTTCCTGAGCCTTGACTTCGCGAATGACCTTCTCGAGTTCGAGCGTAACGATCGCTTCGATCTGCGCGCGCGTAAGCTGGTGGAAAACGACGACCTCGTCGACGCGGTTGAGAAACTCGGGACGGAACGTGGCTTTGACTTCTTCGAGCACCTTGTTCTTCATCCGCTCGTACGCTTTGGCTTCGTCTTCGGCGGTACTCTTTTGCGGGCGGAAGCCGATGTCGGTGCTCGTGGTCATACCGGTCGCGCCGACGTTCGAGGTCATGACGATGACGCAGTTTTTGAAGTCCACTTGCCGGCCTTGCGAGTCGGTCAGACGCCCGTCGTCGAGCACCTGCAGGAGCAAGTTGAAGACGTCGGGATGCGCCTTTTCGATCTCGTCGAGCAGCACCACCGCGTACGGCCGCCGGCGAACGGCCTCCGTAAGCTGGCCGCCCTCTTCATAGCCAACGTAACCGGGAGGCGCGCCGACGAGCCGGCTCACCGAATACTTCTCCATGTACTCCGACATGTCGATGCGAATCATCGACTCCTCGTCGTCGAAGAGCAGTGCGGCGACGCTACGTGCAACTTCGGTTTTGCCGACTCCGGTCGGACCGAGGAAGATGAACGAACCGATTGGCCGACTGGGACTCTTGAGGCCGGCGCGCGAGCGCCGGATGGCTCGCGTGATAACTTCGATGGCCTCTTCCTGACCGATCACGCGTAGGTGCAGCAGATCCTTCATCTTGAGGAGCTTTTCGGTCTCGGCCTGCGCCAACCGGCTCACCGGAATTCTCGTCCACGCCGAAACGATTTCGGCAACGTTTTCGGCCGTCACGCGCAAGATGCCGTCGCCCTGCGCGCGGCGTTCCTGGAAAGCTTGCTCCAGGCGCGCTTTTTCGAGGCGCAGCTTCTCCTCGCGATCGCGAATCGAGGCGACTCGATCGAACTCTTGATTCTTAACTACCGATTCCTTTTCGGCGATCGCCCGGCGCAGTTGCGCGTCGATCTCGCGAACCTCAGGCGAGGGCAACGTCGCCTGCAAGCGTACGCGCGAACTCGCTTCGTCGATCAGATCGACGGCCTTATCGGGCAAGAACCGGTCGGTGATGTAGCGATCGCTCAGTTTGGCGGCGGCCGCCAGCGCTTCGTCGGTAATTTGCACTTTGTGATGGGCTTCGTACCGATCGCGCAAACCTTTGAGGATCTCGACCGTTTCCTCGACCGACGGTTCGCCGACCATGACCGGCTGGAAGCGCCGTTCGAGGGCCGAGTCTTTTTCGATGTGCTTGCGGAATTCGTTGAGGGTCGTCGCGCCGATGCACTGCAGTTCGCCGCGCGCCAAGGCCGGCTTGATGATATTGCTGGCGTCGATCGCACCCTCGGCCGCGCCCGCGCCGACCAGCGTGTGCAGTTCGTCAATGAACAGGATGATCTCGCCGGCGGCCGTGCGGATCTCGTCCATCACGCGCTTCATGCGTTCCTCAAACTCGCCGCGGTACTTCGTGCCGGCCACCAAACCGGCCAGATCGAGCGTGATCACGCGCCGGTCGCGCAGCGGTTCGGGGATGTCGCCATTGATGACGCGCTGCGCCAAACCTTCAGCAATCGCCGTCTTGCCGACGCCCGGTTCGCCGATCAGCGCCGGGTTATTTTTGGTGCGGCGTGAGAGAATTTGAATGACGCGCTCGATCTCGTTATTCCGGCCGATCACCGGGTCGAGCTTGTTGTCGCGCGCGAGCTGCGTCAGGTCGCGCCCGTAGGCGTCGAGCGTCGGCGTTTTGCTCTTGCCCTTGGGCGCGGGGGGTTGACCCTCGGCACCCAGCAGCGAGGTGGTCTGCACGCGAACTTTTGCCGGATCGACGCCCAGGTTGGTCAACACGCGCGCGGCGACGCCTTCGCCCTCGCGAATCAGTCCGAGCAGCAGATGCTCGGTTCCGATATAGTTATGGTTGAGTTGACGCGCCTCTTCGAAGGCCAGCTCGATCACGCGCTTTGCACGCGGCGTGAACACCATCTCCTGCTGAACCGTTTGGCCGCCCCGGCCGACGATCGCCTCGACCTCTTGGCGCACCTTGGCCAAGTTGACGCCCAGCGATTCGAGCACTTTGGCGGCCAGGCTCTCGCCCTCGGAGATGATCCCGAGCAGAATGTGCTCGGTTCCGATATAATTGTTTCCGAGGCGTTGCGCTTCTTCTTGAGCGAGAACGATACTACGCCGTGCTCGCTCGGTGAAGGGCTCCCACATTGACATTGGTCTAGGTTTTCCTTTCCGCGCGTTACCTCTTTAACTCTACTCGCGCCGAGCAAGTTTCGTGTCAGGTTACCCCCTGCCGGCGGCGCCTGCCGCCCCCGCAGCGCATCGCCTGCTCGGTTGTTCTGCCATCCTCACTATCTCGAATTCGAGGAGTTTACCTTCCGAACCGCCGAATCCCCGAAGCGTATGCCAACCGTGGAACAGGTGCGCGAAGCTTTAATCGTCGTCAAAGATCCCGAGCTCAACCTCGGAGTCCTCGAGCTGGGATTGATCTACGACGTCACCGCCGAGGGCGAGAGCGGCGAGCACGTCACCGTCATGATGACGCTGACGTCGCCGATGTGTCCGGTCGGGCCGATGTTCAAGAAGTCGGTCGAAGACCACGTGCTCGCCGTCGAAGGCGTCAAGACCGCCAACGTGGAGATCACGTTCACGCCGCCCTGGGACCCAAAAACGATGGCCTCCGACGACGTCAAGGTCCTACTCGGCATCTGGTAGGAGCCACCTCGAACGTAAGGTTTGCGCGCGTTACGCGACGGCAGCAATAACACGTAGGACTTGAACTACAGAGTCGGCTTTTAGCGATCGATAGAACACAATGAATGGATAGACCGGCACGGTGCGAATATCCGACCCATGCTCCAGGCGGAGACGCCCCGCGCGCGGCGCCCGTTCCAGCATTTTGACGACATCGAGAATCGACTCGAGCACGGCTTCCGCGATGTCAATGCTATCCTCCGTGATGTACGAATAAATTGCGTTGAGGTCGCCAAGAGCTCGCTCGGAATAGTCGACGCGCGGCACGTTAGCGTTTGGACCGATTTATGTCGCCGCGAAGTTGCTCGCCACGCGAGCTGAAGTGCTCGCGCACGTCTTCCTCTGGGACGAGTCTGCCCGCGTCCGCATCTTCAATGCCTTCTTGAACGTCAGCTTTTAGCTGTTCAAAAAACGGGTCGCCTTTGGGTTGGTACATCGGTAACGCTTTCCTCTCCTTGACATTTCCCTTGACATTTGCGAACCGGCGTTATGGTGCGTCTGTCTTATTTTACCACCGTCCATCTGCGCCGAGACCACCCAGGCGGCTAGGTTACCGGCCGCGATTGGTTTTTTGTTTACCTGCGCCAAAGGTAACCAAGGGGAGCGAAACTGCCGAACGCCCCGAAGTGCGCCTCCCGCATCCTGCTAGACCTGCCCCTGCTTGCGCGCCTAAACGTCGTCCGCGGACGTGACGACGGCAAATGGGACGCCTAGCGCCTCGGAGTGCCGCTCGCCGCAGCGCACCTTGTCTGCTTCCGCCGTCCGTGGCTTTTTGACGATTGCCCAATCAGGATTGTGGGCCCCGACCGGCGTCGCGACCGTAAAACCACGACGGCAGCTTTACGAACGGCTTCACATCTTCGCGATCTTGATTTTCATCGCGGCGCTCGCGACCCGAATCACCGGCGCTGAGGACCCGGACGGGCGAAACTCCCGTAACGGCCGACCGGGTTGTCGGCTCCGTGATCCAACAGGACGGCGATCTCGTCGAGTACGGCACACGCCGCTGGTTGATCGTGGCGGGCGTCATGGGCGCGACGCTGCTGCAAGTGCTCGACGCGACGATCGTCAACGTGGCGCTTCCCACGATTCAGGGCAACATGGGCGCGAACTTCGACGAGGGCGCTTGGATCATCACCGGCTACATCATTGCGGCGGTCATCATCATCCCGCTAACGCCCTGGTTGCAGCAGCTCATGGGGCGGCGGCAGTATTACGTGGCGGCCATCGTCGGCTTTACGATTGCCTCGGCGCTGTGCGGCATCTCGAGATCGCTCGATGAACTCGTCTTCTTCCGGATCCTGCAGGGCCTGTGCGGCGGCGGTTTGATCGCGACCGGGCAGGCGATCATGCGCGATACGTTTCCGGCTAAGCAGCTCGGGCTAAGCCAGGCGCTCACGTCGATCGGCGCCATCATCGGGCCATCGATCGGCCCGACCCTGGGCGGCGTCTTGACCGACCAGCTCTCGTGGAACTGGGTCTTCTACATCAACATCATTCCGGGCATCGCCGCGGCACTGCTGTGCGCCACGCTGCTGCGCAACCCCGAGCAACGCGGCCGGCCAAGCGTCGACGGCGTCGGCCTCGCGCTCATGGCCGCGGGGCTGGGTTCGCTGCAATACGTCTTGGACGAAGGCGAGCGGTACGATTGGTTCAACGATGGCAACATCGCGTTCACCGCAGCTCTGTCGGTCGTCTCGCTGGCGCTCTTTGCATGGTGGGAACTGCGGGTCGTTCGCAATCCGATCGTCGACCTGCGCATCCTGACGGGAAATCGGACCGTCGCGGCGGGATGTTTGCTGGCCATGACGCTAGCCGTCGGACTCTTCGGCGGCGTGATCCTCACACCCCAATTCCAACAACTGCTGCTGAACTTCACGGCCACGCTCTCAGGCGAATCGATCTTGCTGCGCGCCATCGCGATTATGATCATGACCCCCGTCACGCTCGTTCTGCTTAGCCGGCTCCATGTGAAGCCGGCGACGCTGCTGGCGATCGGCTTCGTGCTCGTTGCGATCGCCAACGTCAATACCGGTCAGGTTCTCACCACCGACAGCGATTTTGGAACCTTCGTCTATCCGTTGATCCTCGGCGGCCTCGGTTTTGGAATGCTGTTCGTTCCGCTCTCGGTCGTGGTGCTCAGGTCCGTCAGCGGCATCGACACGCAGAAAGCCACCTCGCTGCTCAGTCTTTGCCAGCAACTCGGCGGGTCGGTCTCGACGGCGTTCTTGGTGACGCTGCTCGATCGCCGGACGGCGCTGCATCTCGACACGTTGGCCGGCGGCATCACGCTAAAGAACCCCGCGGTCGCGCAGGCACTGCAGCATCACGCGCCGATCGCCGCGATCGCGGTGCTGGCGAACCAGCAAGCCGCCACGATGGCGTTTGCCGACGCGTTCTACGTTCTGGGCGCGATCACGCTGCTGCTGACGCCGTTGGTCCTTCTGCTGCGTGCTCCTCGCGCTCCCATCGGCAGACCTGCGGTCGCCCTCGAATAGCGCCCGGCTAGGAGCCTGTAGGGTTATGGTGATTTTTGGATCCGGCGCCGAATTTTGTTCGGAGACGAGGCGCGAAGAGGGAGCGAAGCCGTAGCTTCGTGACTGATGAGCAACGAAGTATTCGGGCAAAAGGC
>JBDTDR010000142.1:0-18015 GCA_039922955.1 Candidatus Tumulicola sp. | reverse complement strand
AATACTTCGACGTACCGACCGCGTTGACGACCGAGGCGACCCAGGCGGGCCCGGTCTTCGACCCGCAGCCGGCGTGGTCGGAATTCTCGCACGTCGGCGTCACCCAACTGACGTGGGGTAGAACGCCGTTGGTGATGTCTTGAAATATCCGGGTCTGCGGGCTTTTGATGTTCTTCGACCAATGCTTCGAGTAGCGAATGTGGCGGATCGCCTGGTAGGCGCTCCAGATACTGCCGTCGCCGCTGAGCGTCGCGGCGTAGTACGCCCACGAGACGCCGGCTTTGTCGAGTTCATCACCCAGCGTCTGGTTGTCGAAGCAGGCTTGGATGTAGCCGCTCGGGATTTGACGCTGCGCGTTCACGGTCGCGACGACGTCGCTCGGACCGCCGTCGCAGCCCCAAGCCCCGTTGGGATAGTCGACGGCCGAGCTCGCCTGGGCACCGATGATGTACTGGTGTGAGATGAAGCTGCTGGCGTCGAAGTTGGATGCGAACATCCGGTCGGCGAGGACGTATTGGCTTGCCATCGTGAAATACGGCGTCGTCTCGCTGTGAGGCACGTAGCTGTACTGGAAATTGCTTGGACAATTGGATCCCCAGCACGCTTCCTTGTTGAAACCGTCCATCTTGCAGTTGGTGCCCGGCAAGCTGCCGGTTCCGTCGCAGGCCTGGAAAAATGCTCCGGAGCTATGGTTGATGTCCCACCAAGATTCAAGCCCGATCGGTTGGAGCGTGATTTTCTGGCCGCTGCTGTTGTAACCGTACGATTGCGTGTCGGCGCCGGGATAGCCCTGGAACAGATTGTCGAAACTGCGGTTTTCTTGAACGATGATGACGATGTGATTGATCTTGCCGGTGGCCGCCGGACTTGCGGTGTCGTTGAACGCGCCGCTCTGCGCGGGGTTCGCGATCGACGGGCCGGCCGGCGAAACGGTGCCCCCGTTTCCACTGCAGGCCGAAAGCGCGAACGCCATGATCGCAACGGCGAAAGTCCGCCCGAGATGCGTGATAAAGCGTGGCATGGGGTCTCTCCTTTGCAGTCCGGACGGACGGACGCTCGCCCCCGGGCGATACGGACGACGCGATCGCGCACAAACGTTTGCCCAAAACGTTCGCGGCGCCGCACTCGGCTACGTTTAGAGGGGATGCCCGCCAGTTGAAGCGAGCGTTACCTCCGGTTCGCCCCTCATCCTGCCTGAAGTCTGGCCCGCGGCCGTATCGCGGTAGACCAGGCCGGCCTTTTGCAGTATGCGCCGGCCCGCGCCGGTCAAAATAAACGCTTTGAAGGCTTGCGCCGGCGCCGGATGCGGAGCATTTTTCATGATCGCGAGCGTATAGGTTATTCGGTCGGACATGGCCGCGGCGCCCGGAAGCGGCGTAAAGTACAAGCCGCGCGCGACCGCCTCCGCCTTGTAGAAGAATCCGACGTCGGCTTGACCCGTTTCGATCCGAACGAGCAAGTCTTCTTCGGGGAAGGTCTGCGCCGCATTCTCGTCGCCGCCGAGAATGCGTCGCGCGCCGTCCGCGCCGGCCAACATCGCAACGGCTTCAACGGTGTAAACGCCCTTCGGGTCGAGCTTCGGGTCGGTGCGCCCGATCGTGAGGCCGGGCGTGGCGAGTGCGGCGAGCAACGGTGTCTTGCCGTCCGCAACGCCGGCGAGCAGCGCCGCATAGCGTGACTGCTTCGACCAGCCGATGCCCAAACTCGTGCCGGCGAACGTATACGCTTGCGCAACCCGCGATCCAAGGCCGGTCACCAGGCTTGGATCGACGCTGATGAATGCGTCCGGATTCTTCGACCCCGACGCGATCAAGTGGGCAAGCATCTTGCTGCCGCCGCCCTCACCTTGAAAGTCGATGCCCGCGGCCGCGAG
Source organism: Candidatus Tumulicola sp. (assembly GCA_039922955.1). Classification (GTDB taxonomy): domain Bacteria; phylum Vulcanimicrobiota; class Vulcanimicrobiia; order Vulcanimicrobiales; family Vulcanimicrobiaceae; genus Tumulicola. The sequence goes on along the minus strand of JBDTDR010000142.1, from coordinate 16,142 downwards.
CGACGACTTGATCGGGCCTTCCATCGGCGTAACGAGCGAGCCCGCATACAACACCGATACCGTGCCGGGCGTCTGCGCGAGGACGGTCGAGGCGATCGCGAAGATCGCAGCCGCGATCGTCGCGAGGGCCGCGATTCCGATTCGCCCGCCGCCGGTCATTGGTGCACCGTTAGCACGAAGCGCACCGAAGCCGGCTGCACGAACAGCCGATCCGTCGGTAGGTTCGCGACGTACGGGGACGTGTTGGAGCCGTAGAGCCCGCGGTATGGAACGCCGGCACCGTAGCAGGTGAACGGTCCCGACACCGCGTTGAAGACGTTCGTTGCGGCGACCGTGAAATCGATCCGCCCGAACGATTTGCCCACGGCGGCGTCGATCAACGTGTACGGGGCTTGGCCCAGCGGATTGTTGCGGCCGCTGAAGGTGAGCGCCGTCGCGGCGTGCCAGCCCTTTTCTACCCACAATAGCGTGGCCGAACCCTGCTGCTGCGGAACGCCCAAGAACTGCTCGCCGTCGACCAGACTCCCGCCCGAGGTCGGGTTCGCGACGTTCGGCCCGAGCGAATACGGATATGCGACGTTAAGACCGTACGCGAGGATCGCGAACAGGTTCTGGCGTGGGAAGCGCTGTTTGAATCGGACTTCGGCGCCCTCGTACACGGCGTTGCCGATGTTGATCGGGATCTCGTAGGCAAACCCCTGCGGCGATTTGCAGGCGTTGCCGAACGGATAGTAGTTTTCGATCGTGTCGCGCAGGTTGGAGCGGTAGAGCGAGACGTCGAGGCTCGCCTGGCTCGAAAAGAGACGCGAGTAGCCCAGCTCGTACTCGGTGGCGTGCTCCGGCTTTTCATCCGGATTGCCCTGTCCCGCGACGACGCAGTTCGCGTCCGCGGGCGGCAAGCCGGGGTTCGGCTCCGGCTTTCCGCCGGGGCCGACGACTTCCGGAAAGTAGTACCGTTCGATCAAAAGCGGAGCGCGAAAACCGGTCCCGACCGACGCTCGGACGACGCTGGACGAATCGAGATCGTAGCTGGCACCCAATCGCCAATCAAGCGTGTTTCCAAAGGTCGAATAGTTCGCATCGTACAGCCCGCCGGATAAGCGCAGGTTCTTACCAACCTGTTGCGCCCCGCGCACGAAGTAGGAGTTGATGCTCTGCGCGAGCGTCCCGTCGATGCCGGCCCCGGTCAGCGACTCCCCTCGAGCATACCCACCAAGGGCAAATTCGCCGAGATCGAACGCGCGCCCCCACGACAGCGCTTCGTTGTACCGCTTGTCGAGATGCGAAACGTCGTACGGCGACGTCGCGCCCGACCCGCCCGAGATGTCGACATTGTTGTCGTCCGCATAGAAATCGGCCTGCAGCGATCCCGCGCCGAGTACCGAGCGCGAGTATGCGTCGTACGCGCGAACGCTCTGCGCGAAGATCCCGTTGCCGCTCCCGACGTGCTCGCCATAGTTCGGATTTGGCACGTTGGTGAATCCGGTCGGACATTTCGGAGCCGTGGGATTGCTCGGGTCGCACGGCTCAAACGGGTTTCCGGCAATCCCGTTGACCGCACTGCTTTGGTCGCGGACGTCTCCGAGCGAAAAGATCCGCACACCGGCATCGGCCCGCTGCGAAAAATTATAGTCCAGATTCATCACGCCGAGCCGCGCCGAAACCGTCGAGCCCAAGTGGGTGAAGACCGGGCAGTTCTGCGGCTGTTTACCCGAAGGAACCGCCGGGCCGCAGTTTTCCGAAGGAAGATTGTTGGACGGATAAACCAGCGCGTAGCGATCGACTTGGCCGGCTTGCTGAAAATTATTCCCGGCGAACGCGTAGCCCAGCTTGCCGATCGTTCCGGTTGCGTTGACGGCGTACTGCGACGTTGCGTACGACCCGATGGCGCCGACGAGGCTGGCGTGATCCTCGAGCGTCGGACGAAGGCTCACGAGATTTACCGCACCTCCAAACGTGTTGCTGCCCAAACTGTCGGCCGGGCCGAGACCCTCGGTCACGTTGACGCTATTGAAAGCTGGAACCGCGAACTGCGAAAGATCGAGATCGCCCGTGTTGCCGTCGTTGAGCGTCTGCCCGTCGAGCGTAACCAGGGCCTCGGATGGATCCGGCCCGCGCAACGACACCACGGCGGGCGTGGTGGGCGCGCCGCCGCCGGGACGGTGGAGGACCACCGACGGCACCCCCTGGAGCGCTTGCGCAACGGTGTCGTAGCCGAGCGCGTCCATTTGCGAACGCGGAATGTCAACCTCGGGAATGACGTTGCGCACCAAGGCGAAGCCGCCGTTGACGCGCACTTCGCCGATCGTCCGCAACTTTGGCGAGTCGGTCGGTTCCAGCACGATGTCGATGCGCGTATCGGCGTCAACGTTGCCGGTGCCGGCTTGAACGGGCGCATACCCTCGCGCGACCGCCGTTATCGTATAGCGCCCCGGCGGCATTACGACCGCGAAGTTCCCCTTGGGATCGCTCGTCGTCTCGGCTCGTTTCGTTCCGTCGAGAACGACGTGCGCGAGAGCGATCGGCGCGCCCGACGGCGCGTGAACGTTTCCGCCGATGAGACAGCAAGCGGCCAGGACGAGGGTGGGCATGGGCCGCTACATTCGCTTCGGGCGGCGCGCCCCGCCTCTTTGGGAGATGTCGACCCCGCGGGAGCTACTCGGCGAAGACCTCGTCCACATAGCACCATTGCCAGCTCTCGCCGGGTTGGTACGAACGGATTACCGGGTGGCGGGTCGCGTGGAAGTGCTTGGTCGCATGTTTATTGATCGATGAGTCGCAGCAGCCGACGTGGCCGCAGGTGCGACATAAGCGCAAATGCACCCAGGTATCGCCGGCCTTCAAGCATTCCTCGCAGCCCTGCGGCGTACTTGGCGCGGGATCGCCGGCTTCGCGAATGTGTTTGCAGGTTTGGCCGTCGTTCATGCCGCTTTCGACCGCCCTATGGCGGGGCGGGTTGCGACCCCGAGTGACGGAGGCGCCCGAGCAGGAGGTGGAAGTAGAGCATTCCGCGCGTCGGGCCGAGGATGTCGAGCACGCCGTCGAGATCGACGCTCTTGCCCGCCATCAGCGCGACGCTGCGCGCGACTCCGGAGTCGCGCAGCGGGAAGGCGTCCAGGCGTCCCAGGCCGCGAAGGAGCACGACCGCCGCGCTCCACGGACCGATCCCGCGAATGCGGCCGAGCGCCTGCGCGGCCTCCGGCGTCGGCAGCGTCTCCAAAACGCTTTCGCGGATGGAGCCGTCGGTAAAGGCCGAGGCAATCGACCGCAGATGCGCCACCTTGTTCTGCGAGAGGCCGGCCGCGCGCAACGCCGGCTCCTCGGCGGTGAGCCATAGACGCGGACCCGGGAAAACGCGACAGCGCACGTCACCTACCGCCACCGTCTCGGCGAGCAGTTCGACGAGGCGGCGCATGATGGCAGCCGCCGCGTGAATGGAGATTTGCTGGAAGACGACGGCATGCGCGCAGGCTTCCCACGCGGTGGGGTACCGCGGCGGCTTGAGGCCTTCGAGCGCTGCCGCGAGCGCGTGCAGCCAGTCGATCTTTGCGCTACGCGCGTACCACTCCCGAAGGTCCACGCGGGTGCCGAGCATCCTTTCCACGCACGGAAGCCAACGCTCCGCGTCGCGCCCAGTCGCCCGAACTTCGATCGATCGCGGGCCGTGCGCGCGAACCGCCAGCATCGTGACGCCGCGATCGTCGCGCAGGGCGCGGTAGAAGGTTCCATCGGCATCCATCACGTCCACGGCGTTCGCGGCTAGGCGGCGCAACGCATCGACGGTCAAGTCGAGACGGAAGGGGGCGCGAACGGGGAGCTGCATCCGAACGCCGAAGCGGGCCATCAATGCTTGCGGCCTATCGCGAATACTGGCGCATCAACGTTCTCACAATGCTCGAGTATCGCGCGAACTTCATCATGTGGTTCTTCTTTACCATCATGTATCACGGGGTAGCGCTGGCAGCACTCTACGTCACGATGCGGCAATTCCCATCGATGAACGGCTGGGATTTTCGGCAGATGTTTTTCCTGTACGCGCTGTGGATGGCGGGTCACGAAATGCACAACTCCCTCTTCTTCACGATCGTCAGCGTGCCCGACTATATTCGCGAAGGGCGATTCGACCGCTTTCTCGTGCGGCCGCTCGATACGCTTTTTCAGGTGCTCACCGTGCCGCAGCAGATCGTTCCCGACGGGCTGGTGCTGGCCGTCATAACCCTCGGCGTGGCCACCGCGGCGGCCGGCGTGCGGGTCGATTGGATCTTCGTCGCGTTCGTTCCGCCGATCGTCGCAGGCGGAGCGCTCATCGACCTCGGAATCTCGCTGGCGGTTGCCACGATCTCGTTCTGGTTCATACGCGTCGATACGCTGCGATGGGTCGTGATGTCCCTCGAACAGGACTTCACCCGTTATCCGATCAGCATCTATTCGCGGGGGGTACGCATCGTGTTGGCGTTCCTGCTGCCGTTTGCGTTTATGAACTACTTTCCCGCAACGTACTTTCTGCAAAAGACCGATCTCGGGTTGAACCTCAACCCGGCCGTCGGATTGCTGACCCCGGCGATCGGACTTGCGTGGGCGGGCGTCGCGTACGCGTTTTGGCGCGTCGGATTGCGTCACTATCAGGGCACGGGATCGTGAAGCGCTCGCAGTTTCTCGGGGGCGGCGCGGCGGCCGCCGCGCTGTGGCCGGGGCCGGTCCGGCCGGCAACGCTGTACGACCGGGTGGCGGCGACGGCGCGGCGCATTCCGGGCACGATCGGCGTGTTCGCGCGCACGCTTTCGCCCGGAGCGCCGCTGGTGGCCTACCGCGCCGCTGAGGTGTTCCCGACGGCATCGATCATCAAAGTGCTGGTCATGACGACGGCGTACGCGACCGACGAGATCGAGCCCGGGGCGCTGGATCAAACGATCGTTTTCGACCGCGGCAAGGATTTGATCGGCGGTTCCGATTTCATGACCAACCAAAACGACGGCGCGCGGTTTACCGTCAAGCAGCTGATCGTTCCGATGATCCAAGTCAGCGACAATACCGCCGCCAACCTGCTGATCGAACACTTTGGAGTGCCAGCGATCAACGCGATCGGCGCGCGCGTGGGGATGGCGCAAACGCGGCTCGCACGGACCTTTCTCGATACGGGCGCCATCCTGCGGCACCACGACAACCTTTCCACGCCCGCCGACATGGGTCGCCTGCTCTACGTCATCGAGCGCGGCGCCCACGAAGCCATTCCGACGATCGTCTCGTCGATGCATTGCCGGGCGATGGTGGACATTATGCTCGGGCAAACGGATCGCGACAAAATTCCGGCCGGGTTGCCGCCGGGAACTCGTGTCGCCAACAAGACGGGCGAAATCACCGGCACGCGCAACGACGTCGCGATCGTCGAACCGTTCGGCGACGCGCCATTGATTCTCGCGATCATGACGAAGGACGTGACCGATTATGCGGCCGCCAATGCGGCCATCCATACGATCGCGCGGGCCGTTTACCGTTCAGCGTGAGGCGGGTTCGACGGTGAGTTTTTGCATCGTGTCGCCGCGACGAATGGCATCCAGTGCGCCGAAGCCTTGGGTCATCGTGCCGAAGACGGTGTACTGACCGTCGAGAAAGCGCGCGTCGGCCAGGCACAGGTAGAACTGCGAACCGGCGCTGTCCGGATCGGAAGCGCGCGCCATCGCGAGCGTTCCGCGTTCGTGCGGCCGCTCGTTGAACTCCGCCTTGAGTTTGTAGCCGGGGCCGCCGGTGCCGTCGCCGTCCGGATCGCCGCCCTGAACGACGAAGCCCGGCTCGACCCGATGAAACGCCAAACCGTCGTAGAAACCCGCCCTGACGAGTTTCAGAAATGCCGCCGCGTGCATCGGCGCGTCTTCGGGGAAGAGGGTCACGACGATGTCGCCCCTGTCGGTAACGATGCGAATCTGCGACGCTCGCGCTTCGGCCGCGTACGCCTCGAGTTCGTCGGCTTGCGGCGGGGTTTGGGGCATAGGTCGCGACTCCTTGCGTTTCTTGACGGGTGCAATGGTGGGTGGCTTGCGCAAACGGCAACCGAAAGCCTCGTCGGTTTCCAGCAACGCGAGTTTAGCGTTGCGATTCAAGCGCTTGAACCGGGCTTCTTGCGAGCGGGCCGCGCCAAGACCGGTTGGATGCCACCACGCGACGAGCCGAACGGGCAACCGCCCGCGCGTGTACTTCGCGCCGGTTCCACGCCGGTGAGCGGCCAACCGGCGAGCTAGATTTGTGCTCGATCCGGCATAGAGCGAGCCGTCCACGCAGCACAAAATGTACACGACGGGCGCCGGCGCCGGTTCAATCCGAGACACTTGCGGTAGAATCTCAAACAACTCCCATGAAGAAGACCGTCACCGACGAGCGGGACCGCGACGACTATCGGCCGTTCAATTTGCAGCTGCGGCTGCCGCCCCTGCCGCGTTCGGCCCGAACCGGGCGCGACGCACTTGCGGCATTGGCCGGCTTTTTGGATGTCGCGCCGGCCGACATCGAGAGTTTAACGTTCGCATTGGGCGAAGCCCTCGCCAACGCAATCGAGCACGCCGGCGGCGATGCGGAGATCGAGGTGTCGGTCACGATTGACGCCCGCACCATCGTCGCAACCGTTCGGGACAAAGGGCGCGGATTTACCGATCCTCCCGGCGAGCTGCTGCCGTTTCCCGAGGTCAGCGCCGAGGGCGGACGCGGATTCCCGATCATGCAGCGGTGCACGGACTTCTTCGACGTGCGCACGCATCCCGGCGACGGAACGGTCGTAACCTTAGGGCGCCGCCGCCGCGATCGCTCCCAGGACGGGTTAACGGGGGGCTTTGCGCGGCGGCCGTAAAAGCTCGTCGCATGACACTTGGCCGACTCCTTTGCCTAGCGAGCGCTGCCGCCATCGTGGCGGCGGCCGTACCTCGGCTCGGCCTGGGTGCTGCGCCGAACGATCCGCTCGCCGCGGTTTCGCCCGATCCGGACATCGTCGCGCTGGTCGAGCGGGTGAGCTCCGAGCGGCTCAAGCGCAGCGACGACGCGCTGGTCGGGTTCGGGACGCGCAACGATTTCTCGGAAACCGCCTCGACGGCGACGCACGGCGTCTTCGGCGCTCGCGATTGGATTGCCGCGCAGTTCCGTTCGATCGCGGCAACGTCCGGCGGCCGGATGGACGTCGCGCTCGACACGTATCTTCAGCCCAAAACCCCGCGCACGCCGCGGGCGGTCAAGGAATCCAGCGTCATCGCGACGTTGAACGGAAGCGAACCCGGGCGTATCTACGTGATGTCGAGCCACTTCGACGACTGTCACGGGCACTGCACCGACGGCAGCGGGATCGCTCCAGGTGCGGATGACAATGGATCCGGCGTTTCGGCCGTACTCGAGGCAGCTCGCGTGATGGCGTCCACCCATTTCCGGGGCACGATCGTCTTCGCGTGCTTCGACGGTGAAGAGTTGGGACTGTGGGGCTCGAATCATTACGCGCGCGAGCAATCGGCGCGGCACGCGCCGATTCTGGCGGTGCTCAACAACGACATCGTGGGCAGCTCGACCGGCGGCGACGGGTCCAGCGAACCCGGCGTGATTCGAGTCTTTAGCCAGGGCTTACCGGCGGGCGCCGCGATCGATCGCGTGAATCTGGTGGGGTCCGAGAACGACTCGCCGTCGCGCGAGTTGTCGCGGTTCGTCGCCGGCGTCGTTCCGGCGTACGTTCCCAACTTTGCCGTGCGGCAGATATTTCGCGCCGACCGGTTCCTGCGCGGCGGCGATCAGGAGTCGTTTCAGGACGCCGGATATTCGGCCGCGATCCGCTTCGTCGAGGCGCACGAGAACTTCGCGCATCAGCATCAAGACGTGCGGATCCAGGCCGGCGTGCAGTACGGCGACTTACCCCAATATATCGACGCCGCCTATCTCGCACGGGCAGCCGCGGCCAACGTCGCCGCGCTGGCGACGTTAGCGCTCGGACCAGCTCCCCCTACTGCCGTACGGCTGGTCACCAAGCACTTGGGTTACGATTCGACCTTGCGCTGGAACGCGGGCGCGGACGCGGCCTCGTATGAAATCGTTTGGCGCGCGACGGATGCGGCGCAGTGGCAGTACGCGCGCGACGTCGGCGACGTGACCGAAGCTACCGTGCCGGTGAGCAAGGACGACGACATCCTCGGCGTTCGTAGCATCGACGCGAACGGACTGCGCAGCCCGGCCGTCTATCCGGTTGCGGTGCGCGAGTAGCCAGGAGGTATCGATCTTGCTCCCTCGCGTGGCGGTTACCGGCGCTGCCGGTACGGTCGGGAGCCGATTGTGCGACGACCTCGCGCGCGACCACGATGTGGTTCGCATCGACGTGCGCGACGCCGACGTCATCGCTGACGTTTGCGACGCCGAGGCCATGCTTGCGGCTCTCAAAGGCTGCGCGACCGTCATTCACCTCGCGGGGGTGGTAGCGGTGGATGCGCCGTGGAAAGACGTGTATGAAACCAACATTGGCGGAACCTACAACGTCTACGAGGCAGCGCGCGCGAACTCCCTCGATCGAATCGTGTTTGCGAGTTCGAACCATGCCGTCGGGATGAACGAAGTCGAAAGCGCGCCGCGGATCTACGAGCCGGGGTTCGGCCGCGTGATCGGCGCGGCCGATCCCTATCGCCCAGACGGGCTCTACGGCGTGTGGAAAGCCTTCGGCGAAGTGCTCGGGCGATACTACAGCGATGCGTTTGGATTGCAGGTGGCCTGCGTTCGGATCGGATCGATCACCCGCGCGGACGACCCGCGCGATCCAAGCGTGCGCGAGTCGTCGGGGTGGCTCGGGCTTACCGACGCGCAGAAGTTCGCACGGTACGCAGCGACGTGGATGTCGCAGCGCGACTTCGCCCGCCTGGTGCGATGCATCCTAGCCCGCGACGTGCCGTTCGCAATCGTCTACGGCGTCGGAGACAACGCGACGCGTTTCTGGGACCTCGAGGCCGGACGCGCGATCTACGGATTTTGGCCCCTCGACGGCGTCCGTTCGCCAGCGTGAACCTGCTAACAAACCCCTAGAGTAGCGGGACCTGCGGGGCGGCGGTGCGCGGCAGTAGCCCGATCAGGCGCGGATCGTCGTACAGCTCGATCTGGCGTTTGAACGGGCGGAATCCGGAGCGGACGTAGAACGCCATGGCGTCGGGATGATCCAGGGTGCACGTGTGCATCCAAAGACGGCGGATCGGCTGCGACCACGCACGCTCGATGGCGCGATTCATCAGCAATCGTCCGTTGCCGCTGCCGATCGCCGATTCCACCAGTCCGAAGAACGCGATTTCGCATTCGTCTCCGAACCGAAAATCGAGTTCGAGGAAGCCGATCTCATCGTCGTCGCTTTTCAGGGCGTAGATCTCGACGCGCGGATCTGCGAGGATCCGCGCGAGCGCCTCTTCGCCCAGGGCCAACCGGGACGACCACAGATACGGCCCGCCGACGCGGCGGAACAGCCGGCGGTACCGGTCCGGATCCGGATTCTCAAGCCGAGTCAGCGTGCCGGCGGCGCCCGGAGGGTCCGGCCGCGGGGCGGGGCGTTCGTGCATTTCGAGGCTGGTCGCGACGTTTGCGAGCTTACCGGCCGGAAGATCGATGTAGCCATCGGGAAGCCGCATGCTGCCCTCAACTCCTTTCAACGGCGCAGCCTTCGCGGCCGCGGAGGCCAATTCAGGTTTTTTTCACGCGTGGGTTTTAGAATGAAACCCAGCACGACTCGATGGAGGCCTCACGGACATGCGTGACTCGACCGGCTCCCAGACTCGTAAGACGTTTTTGGGAAGCGTTATCGTTCTGCCGGCGTTAGCCGGTTTGTTCGCGACGGCGGCTTCGGCAGATGCTTCGAAGAGTTCGCAGGCGGCGATGCAGTATCAAGCTACGCCGAAAGACGGCAAGCACTGCTCCGGCTGCAACTTCTTCATTCCCGGCGACAGCGCCACCGCAAACGGCACCTGCAAAATCGTCGACGGGACGATTTCACCGACCGGGTATTGCATCGCCTACAACGCCATAGGTTCCTAACCGAGCGGCACGTCCGCCAGGCTCGAATCGATCGCCGCGATCGTTTCGTCAATGTCGGGCTCGGTATGGGCGGTCGAAACGAACATCACTTCGTTTTGCGACGGCGGTAAGAGGATGCCGCGGTCGAGCATCGCGCGGTAGTAGCCGGCGTACGCGCGCTTGTCGGACGCAAGGGCATCGTCGTAATTGCGCGTCGGCGGGCCGGGTCGAAACTTGAAGTCGACGATCGATTCATGTTGGATTACCGCGTACGGCAACTCGCGGCGCGCAAAGATGCCGCGAATCCCGCCGGCCAGGCGCGCCGCGAGCCGATTCATGTGCACGTAGTAATCCGAATTGGCTTCAAGAAGATCGAGGACTCGGTGAGCCATCGCAACGCAGAACGGGTTTCCGCCGTGCGTACCCCCGGTGAACGTGCTTCCGATGGGCGCCAACACCGACATGACGTCGGCGCGGCCTCCGAAAGCCGCGATCGGCGCTCCCCCGCCCATGACCTTACCGATCGCCGTCAGGTCGGGCGTGACGCCGGCGCCGCCCTGCACGCCGCCGAGGCCGAAGCGCAGCCACGTGATGACTTCGTCGAAGATAAGCAGCGCCCCGTGGCGGTGGGCGCGCTGCTTGAGGCCTTCGAGGAAGCCCGCACTTGGCGACACGTAGCCCATGTTGCCGGCGATCGGCTCGACGACGATTGCGGCCAGCTCGCGTTCGCGTCCGCGCAGCAGTTCGTCAACCGCAGCGAGGTCGTCGTAACGGGCGACGACGACATCGCGTACGACGCCGTCGGGAATCCCCCCGCGGGCGGCGTCGGTGGTGTGGACGGAAGCGCCCGCGGCTAGCAAAGCGAGATCGAAATGACCGTGATAGTTTCCCGCAAACTTTAGCACCAGGCTACGCCGGGCGTACGCGCGCGCCACGCGAATCGCGCTCATCATCGCCTCGGTGCCGGTCGTTACGAACCGCATCCGTTCCATCGAAGGCAGATGCGTGCGAATGCGCTCGGCGAGCCGGACTTCTTGCGGATGCGTGCTGCCCCAGACGAATCCGTGCCGCGCCAGATCGTCGAGCCCGGTCGTGAGCGCGGGATGCGTATGCCCGAAGAGCAGCGGGCCGTAAGCCATAATGTAGTCGACATACCGGCGGCCGGTTTCGTCGTACGCGTATGCGCCCTGCGCGGAGGCTTGCACGAACGCCGGTCCGCCGACCGACCATCCGGAACGCACCGGAGAGTCGCAACCGCCGGCGAGCACCGCGCCGGCGGATGCAGCCGCAAAGACGGTGTCGGTTATCGCTTCGCTCATGGAGGATTCGCAGGACCTCGTTGACGTCGAGTTAGGGAACGGCCGCCCGCCGTCGGTCAAAGACTCGGAGTTTCCGGGCTCGAACCGGGAGGCCTGCGACCGCCATATACAAACGTCGCATGCAACTCGCAGGGCTTTCGAGCACAATCAGGGTGACCACAAATCGTGGCGTCGAAGAGAGCGTCATGCCCCATATCGAGATCGAGATTACACCCGGCACGAACATTCGCGAACTGGTAGCGCAGCTGCCGGTGGCCGCGCAAGTGATGGAAGCGTTCGGTTTAGGCTGCAGCGGCTGCAGCGTTAGCCGATCCGAAACGATCGAGCAAGGCGCTCGCGCGCACGGATTGCGCGCCGAACCGATCGTCGCCGCGCTGACGCAAGCACGCTTGTCCGGGTTCGTCCCGCTGATCTCAAATGAAGACCGGCGGCCCGTGCGGCGCGCGCCCGGCGAGTTTCACGGAAAGGCGAGGATTCGGCACATCGTTCCGATCATGTCGGGTAAAGGCGGGGTCGGTAAATCGCTCGTGACCGCGCTCGTCGCGCTGGGGTTGCGGCGCCGGCATCTTCGCGTCGGGATCCTCGACGCCGATATCACCGGCCCATCCATCCCGAAGCTGTTTGGTTTGCGCACGCCGTTGATCATCGAAGCGGATCCGCACGCCAAGACGCCGCAAGGAAACCCGCAGCCGCTGATGGTCCCGGCCATATCCCGAACCGCCATCGAAATCGTCAGTTCGAATCTGCTCACCGACAAAGAAGACACCGCGATGATTTGGCGCGGGCCCATTCTCACCGGCGTTATCCGGCAGTTTTTCGAGCAGGTGCTGTGGAGCGATCTCGACTTCTTGCTGATCGACCTTCCGCCGGGCACGTCGGACGCGCCGCTTACGGTGCTGCAATCGCTGTCGATCGACGGCGTCGTGCTGGTGACGATGCCGCAGGCCCTGGCGACGATGATCGTGCGCAAGGCCGCCAATCTCGTGCACCAGCTCAAGAAGCCGGTGCTCGGCGTGGTTGAGAATATGTCGTACTTCGTCGCGACGGATACCGGGACGAGGTACGAGATCTTTGGACCGTCTTATGCCGATCGGGTTGCCGAGCTCGCGCAAGCGCCCGTGCTCGCGCGCATCCCGATCGATCCCTCGAAGGCGCTGCTGGCCGACCAAGGGCGCGTCGAGGAAATCGACGATCCGGTGTGCGACGAGCTGGCAGCGCAACTGCTGGCGGCCATCGAGGCTCGGCCCAAGCCGAAGGAAACGATCTCCATAATTTAAACGCCTTAGTTCGAGCGTGCCGCTCGGCAACCCAACCCGCTCGCGTCATGCGGGCAACCTGCTAGGCGTACACGAGAACTCCGTCGCTCCAGGTTTGGAGAACCGAGCAGCCGGTGAAGGCGGCGCCGCTTTCCAAAGGATCGCGGTCGAGAATTACCAGGTCGGCTGCGAGCCCCGGGATCAAGTTACCGGTTTGCGTTTCCGCGTAGCCGAAGCGCGCGGCGTTAACGGTGTACATCGCGAGCGCGTCCGAACGCGACACGCGCTCCGAGGGTTCGTGATGCTCGATGCAGGCTTGCATCCCGGCCAGCGGGTTAAGGTCGCAGACGGGACTGTCGTCGCCGCCGCAGACGGTCGCACCGGCGCTTTCGATGCGCGCGATCGCGTTCATCGAACGTTTGCGTTGATTTCCGAGGCGCACGTCGTACATGCCGCCGTCGCCGCCCCACCGCGAATCGAACTGCGGTTGCATCGAAAGGTAGATGCCCATGCGCGCGCAGGCGGCGATCGCTTCGGGCGTCGCGAGTTCGAAGTGTTCGATGAAATGACGGCAGCCGCGCAGCGACGGCTTGCCGGCGAGAACCCGCTCCCAAACGCGGAGGCTTTGTTCGATGGCGGCGTCACCGATCGCGTGCACGCCCGCCGCGATCCCGAGGGCTTCGGCTTGGGCGTAATATGCCAGCACTTGATCGTCCGTAAAACGCAGCGCCCCCAACGTGTTGCAATCGGAGTAGGGTTCGCGCAGCGCGGCGGTGCGGCTGCCGAGGGATCCGTCGAGAAAAACGTCGCCGCCGACGTAGGGGAGCCCGAGTTCCTGCGCGAGCGCGGCATCGGGTTCGCAAACCTTTGGATGCATCTTCGCGGGAAGGGCCCGCAGCGCTTCGATTTCGCCGGCGTATCGTTGGCGTTCGAATCCGACCAGTTGCGCGTGCAGATGGAGTGCGCCGCGTGACAGCGCAAGGTCGACGGCCCGGCGTTCGGCGGCGCGCCGCACCGCGACCGGGATTTGCGCCATAAAGGCCGATTGGGCGCGCCAGTTTGCCTCGGTGAAGAGTTTGCCGGTAGGTTGCCCCGATTCGTCGCGTTCGATGCCGGCCGTTTCGGGTGGCAGGTCGAGCCAGGCCAGCGTCGCGCCGTTCACGAGACTCGAGTGCCCGTCGATGCGCGAAAGCATCGCCCGCGCGCCGGCATGAAAGCGGTCGAGCGGTCGCGCGTCGGCTAGCGCGCCGTCGTGCCAGGAACTTTCGTCGTACTGACCGGCCAGCACGATGCCGGAGTCGTTCGTCAGGCGGGCGACCGCGCCGGCGAATTCGTCGTACGTTCGTGCGCTACCCAAGTCGCGCGGCCCGAGGAAGTAGCCGGTGTCGGTGAGGTGGACGTGACAGTCGGCAAACGCCGGCAATACGGTGGCACCGTCGAGATCGATGCGCTCGGCATTGACGCCCGCCGGATCTTCATCGAGGGCCGCGATGTTTGCGCCTGCGACGAGCAGCGATTGGTGGCGGCGAAAACGTCGGGTTGCGGCGTCGAAAGAGTACACGCGAGCGTTATGGAAGAGCTTCACATGAGAGGGATACGATGAACCTTCGCAAGGTTCTTCTCGGAGTCTGTGCGGGCTTCGCGGCCGGATACGTCGCGGTGCGCGCGGTCGAAGCGGCCCGCGAATGGGGCGATCCGTCGCCGGCTCTAGAAAAAGATGCCGCCGCATACGCACGGACGCGGCGCACACTCGACGCGATCGAGACCCTGCGCGGCGTGGCGGGAGCCGCCGCCTTCGCGCACGGTACGATAGGGGAAGCGGCCGACCGGGCAACGTCGCGCGCGCCCGCGTGGTTGAGGCCGGCGTTGTACGTGGTTCCGCTGTCGGCGGCGTCGGCCATTTTGGACCTTCCGGTCGCGTTCGTCCAGGATTACACGCTGGAACGGCGGTACGGCCTCAGCGAGCAATCCCGCGACGCGTGGCTCGCCGACTACGCTAAGGGCGCGGCGATTTCGACGGCACTGTCGGCATTAGTAGTCACCCTGCTCGGGCTCGCCGTCCGGCGCGCGCCGAAGGCTTGGCCGCTGCTGGCGAGCGCCGGCGCCTTCCCGTTGTTCGTGATCGGCAACCTCGTCGTCCCGCTCTACGTGATGCCGCTCTTCAACGCGTTCGAGCCGGTGACCGGGTCGCTCGAGGAGCGGTTACGCAAGCTTGCGGCACGGTTCGGCGTGGGCGACGCTGAGATCTTGCGCATGGACATGAGCCGCCAGACGCGCAAAGCCAACGCGTTCGTCACCGGGATCGGGCGCACGCACCGCATCGTGCTGGGCGATACCCTGATCGAGGCCTTTCCGGAGGACGAAATCGAATTCGTCGTCGCCCACGAACTCGGGCATTACGTCGCCAAAGACACGTGGAGGCTGGTCGGACTCGGTGAGGCGCTGGCCGCGCTGCTGTTCGTCGTCGCGAACCTCGTGACGCCGAAACACGAACGCGAAGTCCTGCGCGAGCGCCCCCTGCTGATCGCACGGTTTTATGCGACGATGCTGGTGACGACGCAGATCCTTCGCCCTGGGTTGTTGGCTTTTTCCCGATCGCGGGAGTGGGCTGCCGATCGCTTCGCGGTGGCAGCGACGCGCGACGCAAAGGCGGGCGCGGCGGCATTCAAGCGCCTACGCGATCAAAACCTCGCCGACGAGGATCCGCCGGGATGGTACGAATTCTTTTTTAGTTCGCACCCTTCGCTCAAGGACCGAATCGCGGCGCTCGAACGGAGCGGGTAGCCAGCCAGGCGGAGAGGTCGGTCTTGGAGCCGGCTCGAGCGCCGCTCCGAAGTTCTTCGCGGAATTCCCCGAACAGACCGAACGCTTCGGCGAAAGCGTCGTGTTTGTGAATCGATTCGTAGTTTACTTGGCTGGCGAAGACGAACGTGCCGTCGCCGAGATCGGAATACATGTCCAGCGCACGGGATAGAATGCCGCGCACGACGTCTTCGACGAACTTTGGGTTGTGGTGCGCTTTGTTGACGATAAAGAACTCGTCCGGACGCTTGAGCAAGTCGTACGTTTCGCTCGACATGGCGTTTTCGACGATTTCGACGAGGTCTTCGGCGCGGACGGCGCCGCTGTTGGCGTCGTCGTCAACGCCCACGAGTATCGCGCCGCGGCCGCGCTGGTTATGGGTAGCGACCGGCAGAGCGTCGAGCGCGCGGCGTGCGTCGGCCTCGGAGAACCCGGCTTCCACGAGTTCGTGCATCGAGTGCTCGCGGACCATGGCTTGCGCGCAGGGGCACGCCGTCATGCCGTCGGCTTCGATGCCGGTCACGCGGCGAGTCCCGCGCTCGTCCGCATGGGCGATTCCAACGAGCGTATAGGTTTCTTCGCCGCGTTTGCCGCTGACCGGCGTCCAGCGCTCCAGGGCGAACTCCGCCCGCAGGCGTACGTCGGCGCGGATCGCGCGCTGGCTCCGCACGATTTCGCGGGCGATCGCCTCGACCAGGCGCTCGATACCGGCCGGTTTGTCGTCCCGCGCGAGGACTTCGAGGGTCGCCTCTTCGAGAATTTC